>CAHJWO010000071.1 GCA_903642295.1 PVC group bacterium
CGGCAGGCGGTCAACTACGCGTTCGCGCTGCTGCTCGTCAGCCTGATGCCCGGTCTCCTCGGCCTGGCAGGCCGCTGGTATTTCTTCGGGGCGTTCCTGCTGGGGGCGGGGATGGTGGCCTGCGCGGCACGGATGCAGCTCGCCCCGGGCCGGTCCCACGCCCGGCAACTCTTTTTCGCGTCGATCATTTACTTGCCGCTCTTGCTCGCGCTGCTGGCGTTGGATAAACTGCCGCCCATCGCCCTGCCGCATTGACCCGCCCGATGACCATCGACCCCGCCACCCGCCGCGCGAACCGCTGGCTGTTGATCGCCCTGGTGATCTTCGCCTTCGGCCTGTGCGCCGTGTGCCTTTTGTGGATGCGTTACCGCATTCAACGGGACGGCGGGGTGGTCTATCCGCCGCCCAAGACCACTCTCGTTGCGCCCGCGCGGTTTATCCGTCCGTTGGCCGCACCCAGCCTCTCTCGTTCCCAGATCCAAGTCCTATGAGCACCGCCGCCCACCCCGTTGACACGCACAAACCGCCGGAGGTCAACCTGACCAAGTTCGGCATGACGACCTTTCTGGCCTCGGAAGCCATGCTCTTTGCGGGCCTCATCAGTGCGTACCTGATTTTGTGGATCAGCCAGGGCAAAAACTACGAGCCGGAGTGGCTCAAGGCCGATAAGTTTACCTGGCCGGTGCTGGTGACGGGCATTAACACGTGCTTCCTGCTGGCAAGCAGCGGCACGCTGTACATGGGGGAGCAGGCCGTCCTCAAAGGCAAATCCATCACCGCGTGGCTGGGGCTCACCACGATCCTGGGCGCGGTTTTTGTGACCGTTCAATACTTCGAGTGGAGGCATCTCTACAGCGAACACATCTGGTTCCACACGGGCGGGACCTACACCTCCAGCTTCTTCACTCTGACCGGTTTTCACGGCCTGCACGTCTCCATCGGCGTCGTCTTCCTCGCCATCACGACTCTCATGGCGGCGGCCGGGAAATTCACCCCGCACCGGCACGATTTCCTGACCTGCGTCTCGCTCTACTGGCATTTCGTGGACATCGTGTGGATCGGTCTGTTCACGGTGATGTACCTCTTGCCGTACTTCATCCACTAGCCCGTCGAGATGCCTCCGACCCGGACACCCGCCGCCCCGGCCGCCACCATACCCGTCAACCGGACGTTGCAATGGGTGGTCTGGTCGGCGCTGGGTCTGATTATCGCGGGCATCCTCGTCTCGTTCGTGCGCCAACAGTGGAAGGCCCAGGAGCAGCGCAGCTTCGCCAAACTGGATCACTTCAATCAGGTGCCTCCGTTCACGCTCACCGAGCGCAGCGGCCAACCCTTCGATTCGGCCTCGCTGGCCGGGAAAGTCTGGCTGGCGGATTTTTTCTTCACGGCGTGTCCGGGACCCTGCCTCGTAATGAACGGCAAGATGGAGCTTCTCCAGCATGCGCTGATCCGCGACCACGCGGACGTGCGGCTGGTTTCGTTTTCCATCGCGCCCGAGGCGGACACGCCGCCCGTCCTGCGCAAATACGCGGATCGTTTCCACGCCTCGACGGACAAGTGGGCGTTCCTGACCGGCGACCAGGCGAAAATCTACGGTCTCGCGCGCACGGCTTTCATGCTGCCAACGGTGGACAACCAGAATAATCCCGAACGCAAGCCGGACGACGGCGACTTCATCCACAGCGAGAAAATTTCTCTGGTGGACCGCCACGGCGTCGTGCGCGGCTACTACAACAGCACGGACCCGGAGATCGTGCAGCAGGTGCTGACCGCCGTGGGCGACCTCCTGCGGGAGGAACCCGACGCCCCGGCGAATACCACCAAAGCCAAAGCCACGTTGAAGACCGGCACTTGAGCAGGGGCAAGGTGGATGGCGACCTCCGGGCGCCGTCAGGAGCAAGGAGGATGTCAACCTCGGCCCGGACGGCCCGAAGGCACTCGGAGGTCGCCATCCACCCGACCGGAAAAGAAGAGAGCACTGGCACTTGAAGCGCGGCCTCCTGCGTGCGAAAGGAAATAGAGATGAATACCCGAACGATCTTCCGCCGCCAAGCGGCGACCGCTCTCGCGGCGGCGTTGTTTTTCGTCCATCACGCGACGCAGGCCTGCCCCGGCTGCAAGCAGGCAGTCGGCATGGGCGACGGCGCGGGTGGTTCGCGGGCGGTCAACAGCGTCGGCGTTGCCTACGCCCTGAGCATCGGGTTGCTTTTGTTCATGATCGCCGCCGTGATTTCCAGTCTGGGCTACATGATGTACCGCAATTGCCGGATCATCGCGGCCCGGCAAAGCGCCATGCTGGCCGCGGAAGACGCCGCCGGGGAGTTCAGCGGCGGGATGATCTCGGCCTGAATGACCCGTCTTTTGTGGCCGGGCAGGCAGAGCGGCTCCGCTGCAAAAACATGAATATCCGCACCGACGCCGATACCGCCGCGCGGCGACCCCTGGCGATTTTCCGGGCCCACAGCGTCCGCAGCGCGGTGGTGACGATCTGCCTGGTCAGCATCGCGGCCACGATTTTCCTCCTCTGGTTGGTGTACGGACGCGAGATCCCGGCGGAGTTTGCCCACCGGCTGACGTTCCTGCCCGCGCTCAATGCGATTTTCAACGGCCTGAGCGCCCTGGCGCTGACGGCGGGATTTGTCTTCATCCTGCGCGGAAAGCTGGCGGCGCATCGCAACGCGATGCTGACGGCTTTCGCTTTTTCCACGTTGTTCCTGCTGAGCTACATTACCAACCACTACCTGCACGGCGACACCCGCTACCCGGTGGGTGTGTCTTCTCGAACGCCTTACCTGCTGATGCTGGCGTCGCACGTTTTGCTGTCCGTCGTGGCGTTGCCGCTCGTGCTGCTCACCTTTTTCCTCTCGCTGAGCGGGCATTTCTCGATCCACAAAAAGGTGGCGCGCTGGACGTTCCCGATCTGGCTCTACGTGTCGGTGACCGGCGTGCTGGTGTATCTGTGGCTGCACTGGGCGTTGGGGCGCGTTTGACCCGGCTGCCACGGAAATCCGTCGTTTCTTCTTTCCGCGCCCGCCGATCATCGCGCATCCTGCCACCTTTATGAAAATGGTGGTTCTTGACGGGTACACTCTCAATCCGGGCGATTTGCATTGGGGGCCGCTGCTGGACCTCGGGGATTGCAAAATCTACGAGCGCACGCCCCCCACCGAAACCATCGAGCGCGCCACGGGCGCGGAGATCCTCCTCACGAACAAGGTCGTGCTCGACCGCGAGACCCTCGGTCGCCTGCCCGGCCTGCGCTACGTCGGGGTGCTGGCGACGGGCGTCAACGTGGTGGACATTGCCGCCGCCAAGGAGCTTGGCATCACGGTGACCAACGTGCCCGCTTACAGCACGATGTCCGTGGTGCAACTGACCTTCGCGCTGTTGCTGGAATTTACCCATCGCGTCGGCCACCATGCGGGCAGCGTGCGCGGCGGCGGCTGGACCAAGAGCAAGGATTTCGCCTACTGGGATTTCCCGTTGCTCGAACTGGCCGGGCTGAAGCTGGGTCTCATCGGCTTCGGAGCCATCGCGCAGGGGGTGGCGCGGGTGGCGCAGGCGATGGGGATGGAGGTGATCGCCACCCGGCGCGGCGACCGCCCGGCGGAAGTGCCGGGCGTGACAATGGTGGACCTGGACACCCTTTTCCGCGAAAGCGACGTGCTGAGCGTCCATTGCCCGCTGACCCCTGAAACGAAAGGCTTGGTCAACACGGCTCGTCTCTCTTTGATGAAGCCCACGGCCTATCTGCTCAACACGAGCCGGGGTCCGGTCATCAACGAGGCGGACCTCGCCGACGCGCTCAACGCGGACAAAATCGCCGGCGCGGGTCTCGACGTGCTCTCCACCGAGCCACCGGCGGCGGACAATCCCTTGCTCACGGCGAAAAACTGCCTGATCACGCCGCACATTGCCTGGGCGTCGCGGGCCGCCCGGGGGCGGCTGCTCAACGTGGTGGTGGCAAACATCAAAGGCTTTCTGAACAGCGAACCGCAGAACGTGGTGTCCTGAGAGAGGTGAAATCGGAATGCGGGATGCGCTGCGTCTCCCGGCAGCGACCCTTTGCCATCGACACCGCGTCTGCTAAGGTAGCGTCCTTATGGCAATCAAAACCCTTTTCACGGCTCACGCCACCGCCGAGGGCGGACGCAACGGCCACTCCAAAGCCGACGACGGCCTCATCAGCGTCGATCTCTCCGTTCCGAAAGCGATGGGCGGCCCCGGCAAGGAAGGCACGACCACCCCGGAACATCTCTTCGCCGCCGGCTACGCGGCGTGCTTCGGCGGCGCGGCCGATTACTAGGCCAAGCAACTGCACATCCCGATCACCAAGCTGGTGGTAAACTGCGCGGTCAGCATCGGCCAAAGCGAGGACGGCGGTTTCGGCCTCGCGGTGACGCTGGACGTGGAAGTCGGCGGCGTGTCGCAGGAAGACGCGGAAAAAGTGGTCGAGGCCGGACACAAGTTTTGCCCTTATTCCAAGGCCATCCAGGGCAACGTGGACGTGACCCTCAACACCAAGGCGGTCTGAAGCGCCAAGCGAAACGGTAGAGATTGGTAGAGCAGATTGCGGTCGAGCAGGCCTTTGGCGAAGGGGGCGGTTGCCGGACAGTCAGGGACGGCTGGGACAGCCGTCCCTACCGTCCATTGCACGAGCCGCTGCGCGGCATGGGCTGACGGAGCGATGACCGACGAGGAGGCATCCTCCGGGATGTCTCCTCGCGGCGTCAATGCCCCCCAAAAAAACCAGAGGCAGGAGCCGGACAAGCCGTCTCCTGCCTCTTGAAAAACCCTCAGCCAGCCTTACTTCTTGCTGGGGATCGAATCCATCCGGGTCGCCGGGACGTAGTCGGGACCGGCCAGCGGCTGCACCACTTCCTCTTCTTCCTCGGTGTTGGTGATCAGCTGCCCGCTCGGATCGATCAGGTGCGCCGTCACGAAAATGATCAGGTTCCGCTTGATGTTCTGATCGATCTTGGAGCGGAACAGGCGACCGACGAGCGGGATATCTCCGAGCACCGGCACCTTATCGTTGACCTTCTGGATGTCCTCGCGCACCAGGCCGCCGAGCACCACCGTCGAACCGTCGTACACGCTCACGCTCGTGGACACCTTGCGGGTGTCGAACACGGGCTGGTTAATCACATTGGGCGTGATAATTACCGGCGTGCTGATGCCCAGGATATTCGTGCTGTTCGTCTGAATCGGGCTGCCGTAGTTGATGAACCCGTCGAAGTCCACCACCTGCGGCTGCAGGTTGAGGTCGATGGTGTAGTTGTCCGGGCCGATGACCGGCTCGACTTCCAGCGTCACACCCGTGTTGCGCTTCTCGAAGTTGGTCGGCGTGGTCGGCGTGACGGGGAACGAACCGCCGCTGCTGCCGCCGCCCGTCAGGCCGCCCAGCAAGCCGGTCACCCCGGTAGTAGAGCTGTTGAAGCTGCTGCCGCCGTTGAAGTTCTGCGGAATCTGCGGCGGTTGGAACTGCGTCGGATAGATGAACTCGCGGATGATTTCGATGGTCGCCTTCTGGCCGCTCTTGGTCGTCACGCGCGGGGCGCTGAGCAAATCGACGCCCTTCTGCTGGTTGAGCGCGCGCACCACCAACTGGAACTGCGGATCGCTGAACACACCCGCCACCGAGAAGATGCCGGGGGCCGCCGCCGCGCCCGCGCCGCCAAAGAGCAGCGCGTCAATCGCGTTGGCGCTGATGCCGTAGGTGCCCGTGCGGTTGCCCGCCGTCACCGACGTGCCGCCGATCACACTGGTGCCGTTGGAGAAGGGGAAATCCGCCGTGGTCTGGCTCCGGCCCGTGCCCGAGGTGCCACCGCCGAAGAACACCTTGGTGCTGTCGGGGATGTTGGCCTGGCCCAGCGTCCAGTCAAACGAAAGTTCCTTCAGGTTGGCCTGGGTGATTTCGATGAATTTGCTTTCGATCTCGACCTGCTTGATGACCGTCTGGTTTTCGTTCACCAGGCTTTCGATCAGATCGACGTTCTCCTGGGTGTTGCGCACGACCAACCGGCTGGTCGAGGCAATGTAGGTCGCGCTCGCCCCGGGCGGGAAAGTCACGCCGCTGGCTTCCAGGAACGTCTTGGCATCCTGCCGGGCAATGGTGACGGTGCCCGCGCCCGTGTTGTCACGAGTGCCGCCGCCGCCACCACCCTGGGCGGAGACCGCCTCCTGTTGGAGCGCGCCGCTGGTGCCGCCCGTGGTGGAATTACTGATGAAGTTCGGCGGGACGCGGAAGTCCGCCGTGATGAGGGCGTCGGTCTGGTCGGTCACCGGCACGATGGACACCGCGTACGGCTCGACCTTGACCTTCAATCCGGCCTGGCTGGCCACGTAGCGCAACGCCTCGGAGAGAGGCAGGTTGCTCATGGTCAGTGTGATGCGGGAGTTGGCCGTCGCCAAGGGGGCCTGTGCGGCCGTCGCATCCGACGGCAGGCCGGGGATCGCGGTGGCGTCAATCGGTGCCGGGGCGGCGGTCGGGGCAGCGGGGCGCGCGCCTGCCGTCGGCAGCTTCAGGAAGATGTTGATGTCGCGCTTGGCCGGGTCCGGTTCCTGGTTGAGGCGGCGGGCCTCCTGGCGCAGGAATTCCACGGCATCGCTGATCGTCGTGGAACGGAACTCGATGTTCGGGATGATGATCTTGGCCAGCTTGCGGTTCATGGCCGCCGGTCCTTCGTCGTCGCGGGTGACGCGGGCGCCGTTGCGGGGGTCCACGTTCAGGCCATGCTTTGGCACGGGCATCTCCCAGTCTCTGGCGACCTCCGCGAGGAAGCGCGCGCGGGTTTCCGGATAACCGGTATTCTCCGAGTGCTTCAACTTGGCATGGTCCACGCGCTCCTCACCCATGCGGGCCGCATCGTTGTACGGATCGAGCGAGAGCACCTGTTCGTAACGCTTGAACGCCTGATCGTAGCGGGCGCTGTCGAAGAAGCCCTGCGCCTCGCGGAAAAGGCCTTTTACCTGCTCGACGCGCGCGATGAACTTCGGGCCGACCGTCTGGTTGAAATAATCGGGGTCTTCCAGGTGCTGGGCCAGCTTGATGGCGGGCTCGTAGCTGGGGTCGTACTCGGGGCGCAGGATCACCTTGACGATGGTCTCGGCGTCGAGGTAGCGGCCCTCGACGATGCGCTGGTTGGCCAGTTCCATGCTGGCGTGGAAGAATTTCTTGAGCGCGTCCTTGCGCCGGTCGCTGGTGGCGGGCGCGTCGTTGAGCGCGTCCACGGCCTGGCGGTAGTTGTTGACGGCGCTCTCGTAGTCCAGGCGGATCACGTCGGCGTCGCCGCGGCGCATGGCTTCCTCGGCGTTGCCACCCTGGGCCTCGCGGCGGGCGGCCTCGCGTTGGAGGGTGGTCTCGACGCTGGTCGTCGTCGTGGTGGTATGGCGGCGGCGGGTCTGCGCTTGCGCTGCGGTCACGAGACAAGGCAGCAGGGAGCCGACGACGGCTGCCCGGAAGAGGGGTGAGGACGGACGGAGGCGAATCATAGGAATAAACGCGAGGCTGGGAGGCTGACTAAAGAAGGGAGAACTGACCCGGCACGACGGAATGCCCGACGCGGGGCCGACCGGTAATCCCGTGTGTAGCGTAAATGCGGCGACGGCGTCTATGGTAAAAAACATTTTTTTTCCGGCGGGCACCGTCGGGCGCGGAAAAGGAGCAATCAGCGGGGCGGGACCTGGGGACCAAGGAACCAAGAATCCAAGGAAAGCGGAAAAGCTCCACCGCCTTCTGCACACTGACCGGGGCGGAGCGCGCCCCGGTCGATTGCCCGGTGGACCGGTGTGACGGGAAATTCCGTTACCGCGAGACCTGCAAGCGAATGAAGCGCTCGGCGGCTCCGCTGACCAGCGTGTCGTCATGCACCTGGAGCAAATTGCCGGGGCTCGGGTCCATCGTCGTCCCGGTGGAGGTCCAGCCCGCCGCGTTGGTCAGGTCGCCGTTGACCTGTACGGTGTAGGTCAGGTCCGTCGCGTTGGGGTTGCGCGGCACGGTCAGGCGCAGGTGGCCCGTGGAAATGTCCACCGTCAGCGGACTCGGCGTGGCCACCAGCGGGTTGAGTCCCAGCGCGTACTTGAGCAGGTTGGGCAGGCCGTCGCCGCTCGGGTTGGCCCCGTCCGCCGCGGTGCCGCTGTTGGCCGTGGTGCCGAAATATTGGTAGCGCCAGCTCTGCGTCGGGGTGAGCGGCGTGATGTTGGTCACGTCGCCGCCGGTGTCGTTGGAAGTATTCGATTCGCCGCCGCCCGACACGGCCACTTTGTTGGTCACGCTCGCCGGAGCGGTGGCCGAGACGTTGACGGTCAGCGTCAGGGCCGGATAGCTGCTGCCCGCCGCGAGCGCATCGGTGCGCGTGGCGGTCAGGGTGGAGAGATTGGTCGTCCAGCCCGTGCCGCCGAAGGCCGTGGCGGTCAGGCCGCCGGGCAGGGTATCGGTGACGGTGACGGTGCCGCTCGACGCCCCGGTGCCGCCGTTGGCGACCGTGAGGGTATAAGCGTCACCCGTATCCGCCTGCGTGAAGTTGCCCGCATGGGTCGAGGCAATCGTGAGGTCGGGGGTGCCCGCGATGAAGCTGGCGCTGCTGGTTGCAGCGTCGCCGAAAGAGGTGACCACGAGGGGACCGGTCGTGACGCCCGCGGGAGCAACGGCAGTGATCTGCGTGGCGCTGTTGACCGTGACCGAGGCCGCCGCCACGCCGTTGAAGGTGACTGTCAGCGGGACGGTCGGACCCGTGTAGAAATTCTTGCCGGTGATGACCACGCTGGTTCCCGACGCGCCGGTCGTGGGCGTGAAACTGGTGATCGTCGGCCCGAGCAGCGAAGCGAGCAGGTTGCTGACCGTGGGTACGCCGATGCCGGTGACCAGGTCGTAGGCGGTGGTGGCGCTGTAGCCGCCGTTGCTGCCGCTGACCACATCGAAGAAATTGTTGGTGCCGATCAGCGGGTAGATCCGGGGATTGAGAAAGCCGACTCCGGTGCGCGCGGGGGTGTTCAAGGCGCGGGCCTGATGGATCAAAGCTAGAAAGCCCGCGAACGTCGGCGCGCTCCAACTCGTGCCGCCAACCTGGCCAGCGGAGCCGCCGGTCACATAATAAGCGCCGGTGTTCGGGTTCGCCGCGAGGGCGATGTCGGGGAAAAGCCGCATCGTGCCGGTGGCGGAACCGGTGCCGATGCCGGTGCCCACCTGCCAAGCGGGCTTGGCGAATTTGGTGCTTTTGCCGCCGCTGCTGCCCGACCAGCCGGTCTCAGTGGTGCGCACGTCGGTGGAAAGGGTGACGTTGAGCGAAGTGCCACCGACGCCGAGCGCGTAAGGGAACACTCCGTACGCCTCGACGGGACTGGAACCCACATCGCCGGTGGCATTGATGTACGTCATGCGTTCGGCGGTCATCGAAAGGAAAATCTGGTTGAAGGCCGACAACTCCGTGGCGGTCAGTTCGGCCTCGGTGGGACCGTAGGAACTGGTAAACTGGCGGATCGGGTTGCTGGCCGCAGCGCCGTCGCTGATGGCCTTGTTATAATTACGTTCCGGCGAATCGTTGTCGTCGTAAGTCGTCGCGTAAACGTTGAGGGTCGCGCCGGGGGCGATGCCGCCCGCCCACTCGATGTCCAGGGCAGCTTCTCCCGCGTCATCGGGGTCTTGGGTGGGCGTGCTAATCGTGCTGGTGCCGGAATTGATGAAATTGAGCGCGCCCGTGCGGGTGACGCCGCAAGCACTCCAGAAGGCGTTGTAATCGGACAGGGCGAAGGTGGTGTACGACTCGACGGCGATGATCTGTCCGGCACCCGTCAATGCCGTGCCGTTGGCCGTGAGATTGTATCCGCTGTACGCCTTGGCGATGTCGTTGATTTTGTAGCCGCCGGAGGGGACGGCATTCGGCTGGGTGGCGCTGGCCGGATCGGGATGCACGAGGCGGCTGTGCGGGCGGCGGTAGCTCAGGCCGCTGACGCCGAGCGCGGGTGCGGCGATGGCGGCGGGGAGGCTGGGCGCGGTCTGGGCGACGGCATGATCCGCGCCTTTGGCGGTGATCAGGGCCATATCCATCTCGAAGCTCGCTTGCACCTGGGCGACTGTGCCGTGGGCGAAGACCGCGAGGTGCGTGTCACCGATCTCATCCACCGTGAAGCCTTCGCCCTTGAGCCACGCCGCGACCGCGTCGTAGTCGCTTTGCAACGGGAAGTATTTCGCCTTCAATTCATCACCGGAAAGCACTTCGCTGGCGTTGACGCGGGTCTCCAGTTCCGCCTGGTTCCGCAGGGCAAGCGGGATGTTGAATCCGACGGAGTCAGCCAAGTGCGCCGCCGTCATCGGGTGCAAGGTGGCCTGCAAAGGCGCGGAGAGTTTGCCCAAGCTCCCGGCGAAGGTCACGCGGGCGGGTCCGACCGTCTTGGCAGCGACCAACGTGTTCGGCGCGGCAAGCGCGCTCACGCCGGACGACAGAACCAAACCGATCGCGAGCAAGACTTGTACGGATTGGCAGCGAGCAAAGTGTGGAAGCATGGAAATAAAAGATACCTTAAAACCCGGATTGAAGCGCGCGCTAGATACCTGATCCGCATTAAATTGCAACCAATGTTTCCGGTTACTCAGGCAAACCAATCCGCCGGCGCGGCCTGCACATCCGGGACACTCGCGCACTTCAGTATCTCGGCCACGGAGTAAAGCTGCTTCTGCTGGTAAACCCCATTCTCCGGCTGGCGATAAACCTCCACCTGGTGCTCGGTCCCCAGCACGATCCAGTATTCAGGAATCCCGGCCTCGGCGTACAGCGAGGCGTTTTCCCGGTCCAGCGCGGCGCTGCTGACGGCCACTTCCACGACGAGTTCGGCGGTCGTGGGGTGTTTGGCGTCGAAGTCGCTTTCTTCGCCGCGCACGATCATCACGTCGGGCTCCGGCACAGAGTCAGCTAGACGGAGCGGACGCTCCAAAAAAACGACCAGCCCGCTGCGCTGAAAGGTTAGCAAGTAGAGAAAGATCCGTTTGATCAGTTTACAGTGCAGCGGCGACTTGGGCATTTTCTCGACGATGATTCCGCGGAGCAATTCTGCCTTTTTTTTCAGAGCGCCAAGTTCCGTCAAGACTTCGTAAGTTTCCACGCTCATGAGCGAAACGCGGGCCCGGACCTCGGGTAGATCGAGAATCGTAAACGGGAGTGGTGGTGCGCCGCTTGCCTCAGCCACCAATTGGACAGGCACTTCGGGCGGGTCAAGAATCGCAGGCATGACGATAGAATTTACTCTTTGAAAGGGCAGGTGAACAGCGCGTTCTTTTCCGGGACGCCGGATTTGCCATGACCAAGAGAGCGTCCGCGAAGCCGGTTGCTCGCGCCCGCAATTTTCTCTTTGACACCCGGCCCGCATCGGTTAGTTTGCCAACGCTTTTTCGGAGAATCAGGGGAAAAGATCCCGGTCAGTTTGGGTTGTCATCAATCCGGCTGGTCACGGACCTTTTTCCCTTTTTTCGCCGGGTGGAGCCGGGCGGTGCGAGCCGACCGGGGAAGGTCAGGCCCGCATAGCTCAGTTGGCAGAGCACATCCTTGGTAAGGATGAGGTCATCGGTTCGATCCCGATTGCGGGCTCCCCCTCCGATCCGCCAGGCGAAAAAGTTGAGCACGAAAGATTTACAGCACAAGAAACCCAGACAAAACACCGCAGCAGCCCGAGGCGCCTCCTTTCCACGCAGGCGCCGCTGTTGTCTATCAGACCCGGAGTAAATAGCCATGGCTAAGGACAAATTCGAACGCACCAAACCGCACGTGAACGTGGGCACCATCGGCCACGTCGATCACGGCAAAACCACTTTGACGGCTGCCATCACCACCGTCTTGTCCAAGACGGGCAAGGCGAAGGCCATGGCTTACGACAGCATCGACGCCGCTCCCGAAGAAAAAGAGCGCGGCATCACGATCAACACCGCCCACGTCGAGTACGAGAGCGACAAGCGCCACTACGCGCACGTTGACTGCCCCGGCCACGCCGACTACGTCAAGAACATGATCACCGGCGCCGCGCAGATGGACGGCGGCATCCTCGTCGTCTCGGCGGCGGACGGCCCCATGCCCCAGACCCGCGAGCACATCCTGCTCGCCCGTCAGGTCGGCGTGCCCGCGCTCGTCGTGTTCCTGAACAAGTGCGACATGGTGGACGATCCCGAACTGCTCGACCTCGTCGAGATGGAAGTGCGCGACCTGCTCACCCAGTACGAGTATCCCGGCGACACCATCCCCATCGTCAAGGGTTCGGCCCTCAAGGGCTTGAACGGCGACGCGGAAGGCGAAAAGGGCATCCTGGCCCTCATCGCGGCGGTGGACGAATACATCCCCGTGCCGGAGCGCCCGATTGATTTGCCCTTCCTGATGCCCGTCGAAGACGTGTTCAACATCGAAGGTCGCGGCACCGTCGCCACCGGTCGTGTGGAGCGCGGCATCCTCAAGAAGATGGAGGAAGTCGAGATCGTCGGTCTGGCCGACACCCAGAAGACCACCTGTACGGACATCGAAATGTTCCGCAAGCTCCTCGACGAGGCGCGCGCCGGTGACAACATCGGTTTGCTGCTGCGTGGTATCAAGAAGGAGAACATCCAGCGCGGTCAGGTCATCGCCAAGCCGGGTTCGATCAAGCCGCACAAGAAGTTCAAGGCCGAGGTGTACGTCCTCAGCAAGGAAGAAGGCGGCCGGCACACGGCGTTCTTCTCGAACTATCGCCCGCAGTTCTACTTCCGCACCACGGATGTGACCGGCGCGGTGAAGCTGCCCGAAGGCGTCGAAATGGTGATGCCCGGCGACAACGTCCAGCTCGAAATCGAGTTGCTGACGCCCATCGCCATGGAGAAGACCATCCGCTTCGCCATCCGTGAGGGCTCCAAGACCGTTGGCGCAGGCCGCGTGTCCGAGATTCTCGACTAATCGACCGATTCGTTTAGAATAGATCAAACAATTCAACCGGTGAGCGCGCAGGGGCAACCCTGCGCGCTTCGCCATCCCCACAGAGGTCAGTAGCTCAATTGGTAGAGTAGCGGTCTCCAAAACCGTTGGTTCAGGGTTCGAGTCCCTGCTGGCCTGGGCGATGCTTCCTCCTCGCCCAAACCCAATTTTCCTTCTCCACGCAAGCACAAGATGAGCAAACTCCGGACGTATTGGGACGAAGTGATGGTGGAATTGCGCAAGGCAACCTGGCCTTGGGACCCCAAGGAGCGCGGCGTCAAGAAGTACAAGGAGATCATTGATTCCACGACCGTCGTGGTCGTCGCCATGCTCCTGCTGGGCGGCTACGTGGCCCTGTGGGACTTGGTGCTCAACAGCCTCATGGGTTTGCTCACCCGTTAACCGAAGGCGGTATTTCTCACTTCCGCATTCCGACTTCCCACTTCCGACTTTCTTTAACATGGCCGCGAATACTTCCTCTCTAGGCGAATGGTACGTCGTGCATGTGCTCTCCGGTCAGGAGAACAAGGTGCTCGAAAGCCTCAAGCGGCGCATCAAGACCGAGGAGATGAGCGATCTGGTTTACGACGTGCTCATCCCCACGGAGCGCGTGTCGGAGATCAAGCGCGGCAAGAAGACGGAAACCACGCGCAAGTTTTTCCCCGGCTATCTGATCATCAACATGCACCTGATCGACGAGCAGAAGAAGCTCGTGGATCGCGCCTGGTATTTCGTGCGTGACACCCCGGGCGTGCTCGGTTTTGCGGGAACGAAGGACCGGCCCGTGGCGATGCGCGATTCGGAGGTGGAGAGCCTCCTGGCGCAGATGCGTGAGCGCGAGGACAAGGTCAAGCCGAAGTTGAGCTTCGAGATCGGCGAGACGGTCAAGGTCGCCGACGGCCCGTTCCAGAACCAGAGCGGCGTCGTGGAAGAGATCGACCCGGTGCGCGGCAAGTTGCGCGTTTCGGTCACTATCTTCGGGCGTACCGCCCCGGTGGAATTGGAATACTGGCAGGTCGAGCGCGGCTAGAACGAAGGCGGAGGTGGGAAGTGGGAATTCGGAAGTACCGAACAAGCATTTGCCGCTCAATCCGCTCCCCACAGACAAAGAACGATTTTTAGGAAGAACGAGTCATGGCTAAAGAAATTACCGGAACAATCAAACTGCAGGTTCCCGCTGGTGCGGCGAACCCCGCGCCTCCCATCGGGCCCGCGCTGGGCCAACAGGGCGTCAACATCATGGCGTTCTGCAAGGAGTTCAACGCCGCCACCCAGAAGCAGGCGGGCGACATCCTGCCGGTGGTCATCACCGTCTATAAGGACAAAAGCTTTACCTTCATCACCAAGTCGCCCCCGGCGGCGATCCTGCTCAAGAAGGCCGCCGGCATTGCCGCCGGTTCCAAAGAACCGAACAAGACCAAGGTCGGCAAGCTGACCAAAAAGCAGGTCCTGGACATCGTCAAGATCAAGATGAAGGACATGAACGCCCGCAGCGAAGAGGCGGCTTTCCGCACGCTCTGTGGCACGGCGCGTCAGGCGGGCATCGAAGTGGAGGGGGCCTAAAAAGGCCCGATGCGGGATACAGGATGCAAGATGCAAGATCTTTAGAAATACGTTTCTAGGCCTCGGCGCATTTTCATCTACCTCGCATCGTGCATCTTGCAGCCTGCCTCCTGCATCTCGTCGCTTTTATCACCATCTCACCATTCAAATCAACAATTCGTTAACCACTTCAAGGTAAGGAGAATTATGGCAACCAACCGCAGCAAACGTTACGAGGCCGCCGCTAAACTGGTGGACTCCAAGAAACAGTATCCCCTGGCCGAGGCCATCGATACCCTCAAAACATTCCCGGCCCCCAAGTTCGACCAGACGGTGACGTTGTCGTTCCATCTGGGCGTCGATCCCAAGCAATCGGACCAGATGGTCCGTGGCACCTGCCCACTCCCGAACGGCAGCGGCAAGCAGGTCCGCGTGCTGGTGTTCGCCACCGGCGCGGCGGCGACAGCCGCCCGGGACGCGGGCGCGGAGTTCGTTGGCTTCGAAGACATGGTCAAGAAGTGCCAGGAAGGTTTCCAAGACTTCGATGTGGCCGTGGCCACCCCGGCGGCGATGTCCGAAGTGCGCAAACTCGGGAAGGTGCTCGGGCCGCGCGGCTTGATGCCCAATCCCAAGGCGGGCACCGTGACGGACGACACCGCCAAGGCGGTCAAGGAAGTCAAGGCGGGCCGCGTGGAGTTCAAGCTCGATAAGAACGGCAACGTGTCCGTCCCGGTCGGCAAGGCGTCGTTCACCCCGGCGCAGCTGGTCGAGAACGGCACGGCGGTCATCGACGCGGTTTCCAAGGCCCGGCCCTCGTCGGCCAAGGGCAAGTTCATCCACACCATCACGCTGGCGGCGACGATGTCGCCCGGCCTGAGCGTGGACACGGCGGCGTTCGCCACGGTCTGAGTTTCAACGATTTCACCTTTTAATATTCTCGGACCATGAGACCTGAAAAAACTTCCATCGTGGCCGACTTGCAGACCCGTTTGCAGTCGTCGCCCTTCCTGATCATCACGGACTACCACGGCCTGAAGGTGGACCAGTTCAGCACCCTGCGCACCCGTCTGGCGGACGTGGGGGCCAAGTACACCGTCGTCAAGAACACGTTCCTGACCCGCGCCGCCCGCGAAGCCGGGTTGCCGGACATGGGCGCGAACCTGAACGGTCAGACCGCTATCGTCACCGGTGACAAGGATGTGAGCGCCGCCGCCAAGGTGTTGCGCACGTTCGCCGCCGAGAGCAAGAAGATGACCGTCCGCGCCGGTGTGGTGGACAAGGCCCTCTTCACCGACAAGGAGTTGAGCGCGCTGGCGGACCTTCCCTCCAAGGAAGTTTTGCAGTCGCAGTTGCTCGGCCTGCTCCAGACTCCGGCGACCCGCCTCGTCCAGACCCTCAACGAATCGGGCGCGAGCCTGGCGCGTTTACTCCAGGCTTACGTCGATAAGCAGGGCGGCGCACCGGCGGAAGCTGCGGTCGAAGCCCCGGCGGCCTGACGCAAATTCAGCGAAGTCACGGACGGCTGGGACAGCCGTCCCTACCATAAAATTTCCGGCGCGGGATTCGTCCCGCAATGCCGGCCAGCAGAAACAAAAAACCAGAAAAGGTTCCTCGTCGGGTCGGCGGCTGCCGGACTCAATTGCCCCGAGGCTTCGGGACGCGACGATCACCACAACATTACAGAAAGGATGGGCGGAAAGGGGTACCTGACCGCCCATTGAAAGCATATGGCAGATACGAGCACATTGGTTGAACAGATCAGCGGCCTGACCCTCCTCGAGACGTCGGAACTGATCAAGGCGTTGGAGAGCAAGCTGGGCGTGAGCGCGGCGGCCCCCG
>CAHJWO010000072.1 GCA_903642295.1 PVC group bacterium
CATCTCCACCGCTATCCCGTTTCCACCTCCCGCTACGGCCTCGGCTCGGAGCCCGGCAGCCTGCGGACGCCGACCGGCTCCTTCCGCATCGCCGAGAAAATCGGCGGCGATGCTCCCCTGGGAACCGTCTTCAAAAGTCGGGCCTCCACCGGCGAGATTTGCCTGCACGCCGCCGATGATGATCTTGTCCTGACGCGCATTCTCTGGCTCGACGGCCTCGAACCGCACAATGCCAATACCTACGAGCGCTACATCTACATCCACGGCACGAACCACGAGTCGCAGATCGGCCAGCCCGCCAGCCACGGCTGCGTTCGTATGCGAAATGCCGATGTTGTAGAACTCTACAATCGAGTCAAAATCGGCACGAAAGTGGAGATCCAGGCCGTTCACCCGTGAGGTCCACGTAACAAAAATTCTTACCGATTCTCGTTGCCAAGCTCCTTGCGATGGCCAAATGTCTGGCTCGAACGGCGACCTGCACGAGAACGGAGGTGAATCAGCACACATTATGAAGACCATCAAATTCTTGGCCTTGTTGACGTTGGCGGCGGCAGCCCTGAGCGGCCTCAACGCCTGCGCGGCAAAGACCACGGCTAGCTCCTCGGGCGTGTCGGCCTCTGCCCAGACGACTTCCACGAGCAGCAAGTAAGCTGCCTCGCTACGGAGCCGGGGTTCGCGCCCCGGCGTGTCGCCTTCTACCACCACCTTAACCGGCCGGATTGTCCCTTTCGGGGCCGATCCGGCCTTTTTACGCACCCGGAAGAATGGAGCGGTCCAACGCCGATGCCTGCCGTGTGGGTGCCTTGCTGACGTACCGGCTGCCCGCCGCCAGAAACCGCCACGGCAATTCCGCCGCCCGCGAAATACCGATCCGCACGTCCTGCACAATTCCCATCGCACTCTCTGCCGGTACAGCCGCGTGAAACGATTTGCGAGGATCGTGGCAAAGATTGGAGCCGTGGAATGTCGCCGGGATGCCCAACGCCTGTGTCAATTTGCCCGGTCCCGAGCACAGTTGGCGCGGGTCGTCCAACTTCCGCCGCTCGCTCATTTTCTCCAGTCCGGTGCGTGGCTCCAGCGCGCGGATCAGCACGAATCCATTCGACCCGCCGCCCTTGATCAGTACGTTGACGAGCCAATGGATGCCGTAATTGAGATAGATATACGCCGTACCCGCCGGATGGGTGTCCACGAAGCGTTGCGCCCCCCGGCGCAAAAAGGTATGGCACGCCTCGTCGCCCACGGCCGCATACGCTTCCGTCTCGACGATCACCCCGCTGCATCGCTCCCACACCAACTGACAACCGATCAACTCCGTCGCGCAGGTGAGGGGATGTCGTTCGAAAAACTCTTTGGTCAGCATCGGTAAGCGTATAACAGGCCCGCCCAAACGTAAAATAACCAGCGGCGATAAATGGCTGCCTCTCTGCGGTCTTCCGTCTTCTGCCTTCTGCCTTCTGCCTTCTGCCTTCTGCCTTCTGCCTTCTGCCTTCTGCCTTCCGCCTTCTACCTTCGCCCCTCTGCCTTCACCCCGTGTCCGCTCCCTACGACAACATCATCATCGGTGCCGGCCACAACGGGCTGATCTGCGCGTGTTACCTGGCCAAGGCAGGCCGCCGGGTCCTCGTGCTGGAACGCCGCCCGGTCGTCGGCGGCGCGGTCTGCACCGAGGAGATCGTGCCGGGTTACAAGTTCGATGTCGGCAGCAGCGCCCACATCATGTTCCGCAGCACGCCCATCATGGAGGAACTCGGGCTCGCCGCCCACGGCCTGGAATACATCGAGATGGACCCGTGGGCCTTCCACCCCATTGCTGGCCAACCAGGCGGCATCAGTTTTTACCGGGACCTGGAAAAGACCTGCGCCAGCATCGCCGTCGTCTCCCCGCGGGATGCGGATGCCTACCGCGATTTCATCGCACGCTTCGGCGAGATCAACGAGGGCGTCTTCGAGACGTTCATGCGTCCGCCGACGCCCGGCGGCATCTTCGGCACGATCTTCAAGCGCAACCTCTTCAAGCCGCTTTCGCGCCGCCTGTGGAGTTCTCTCGATACCGCGCGGCAACTCATGACCAGCTACGGTCGACTCATCGAGGAAACCTTCGAGAGCGAAGCCGTGCGCACCGCTCTCTTCTGGCTGGCGGCACAGTCCGGCCCGTCGCCCGATGAAATCGCCACCGGCGACCTCGTCGGCTGGCAGGCGATGATCCACAAGCATGGCGCGTGGCGCGCGAAGGGCGGCTCGGGCGCGCTGACCCAGGCGCTTGCCCGCTGTCTGGAATCCATGGGCGGAGAAATCATCACCGACGCCCCGGTAACCCGCATCACCTCCGGTTCCGCTGGCCGTGCCAGACTGGAAGTGCAAACCGCCGACCGCGCATTTTTCGCTCGCAGCGTCACGGCGGCCTGCCACGTCCAGACCACGTTTCTCAACTTGCTCGACCCTGCGCTCTGCCCATCGGACCTCCGCCATCGCGTCAGCCATCTGCGCGTCGGCAACGGTTTCGGGATGATCGTGCGCCACGCCGTCAGCGAACTACCCCATTACGAAGGCCAGCCCCTTAACGACCAGGGCATCTCGCCGGTCCACGGCTCCCTCCAGCTTCTCTGTCCCAGCCGCGCATATCTCCGCCACGCCTACCTCGATTACCAACGCGGCGAGCCGCCGCGCGACCCCGCCGTGCTGGCCATGACCTTCTCGGCGCTTGATCCAACCCTCGCGCCCCCCGGCAAACACGTCCTTTTCACCTGGGCTCAGTACCATCCCTACGCCCTCTCCAACGGCGAGGATTGGGACGCCATCGCCGAGCGCGAAGCCGACAAAATTTACGAGGTGGTGTGTCGTTATGCTCCCAATATGCGCGGGGCTCTGATCGACCGCTACATCCAGACGCCGCTGGAGATCGAGCGCAAGCTGGGCCTCCTCCGGGCCAACGTCATGCACCTGGAGATGAGCTTGGACCAGATGTTTTTCTTCCGCCCCTTGCCCGAATTATCCACCTACCGCACGCCGATCCCGGGCCTTTACCTCACCGGCGCGAGCACCCACCCGGGCGGGGGAGTCTTCGGAGCCAGTGGCCGCAACACGGCGCAGGTCGTGAATCAAGACCTGCACCGCCGGAAAATCTGAGGTCACCCTTTCGGATCACCCTTGATCTTTGCCGCGATGGCCAGCGCTCCCTTGTCGTCCAGGCCGATGCTCGACCAGGCCACCTTGAAGTCGTTGGAGTAATACACCGTCCGGCTGACGCCTTTTACCTGGTACGTCTTCTCCCAATCCGGATCGACCGCGTATACAACGGGAAACGTGATGTTGTGCTTCTTCGCTTCGGCCTGGATGGCGGCGGAATCCGTCGAATCCAGCACCTGTCCGAAGAAACCGAAGTTTTTGTGCCCGTCCTGCAGCTTTTGCAACCGTTGCAAATCCGTCCAGAACGCCTCGTCGTGCAGCTTGCCGTACTCGGCAACGGTCGCGGGACGTTCGCTGTAGGCGCACATCTGGCAGTATTCCTGTCCCGTCGCGGTGTTGTGGATTTCGTAGGGCAGGACGTTGGCCCCCGGCGGCAACTCGGCGCGGGACGTGGCCAGACTGCCGAGGCCGAGGGTCAGGGTGAGGAGAGTTTGCTGGATCTTCTTCATGGATTTTTACGTGGAAAATTGGTCTGCCTGCGGTAGACAGCAAAACATCCCGAATCACTCAATCACCGTTTACCGACCTCCGCCTCCCCGACCGGTCTCTGCGGTCCGTTCTCCGTTTTGCAACCCCGGCAATGCGGCCGCGTAGCCGGTCAGCTCCATGTAGCCGACGCCTTTGACTGTGCGGCCCGCGCGTTTTCCTTCCGCGGCGATGGCTCCTTCCCAATAACTGATCAGCGGCAACGCGAGTTCCTGATCGTCCGACCGTCCCTTCAGCGAGAAACTGAGCTGCTGCGACGGCACGCTGACCTGCCATTCCACCGGATAATTCGCGCCCGTCCGGTCACTTTTCCACCGGCGTAGCGTCTTGAGTTGGAACTCCTCCTTGCGCAGGTGTTCCGAATGCCCGTTCGCTTCGATCCAGGTGCCGCTCGACACCGGGTCCACGCTGCCATCCTTGCGCCGCATCGCGTAAAGCATCATTTCCGTGCCGTCGTCGAACTGGAAGCAAAACCAGTCCCAGCCCACCTGGTCGGGCCCGAGCTGATTGCTCGCCCATTCGTGATCGAACCAGCTTTCGCCGTGCACGTTCCGCTGGGGAGCGCTTTTGCCCAGCGCGAGCGTACCGGTAGTTTGGAGCCGCGTGAAAGAGTAGTAGTGCGAGGCGTTTCCCGATCCGGCTGCTTTCTGGCTGACCCCATCGACCCCTTCGATCACCGGCCCTTTCAAAGGCAGGACGCGCAGGTCGATGGACATCGGAACGTCTCCACCCACCTCTGCGACAATGTGCCAGGCTCCGTCGGCTTGTGGGACCAATGACCAGTCCTCGATCCAGGCCAGGGGTTGGCCTGCGCTGCTCGCGTTGCCATTCGCAACCGCCGAATAATTGCCGCCAAAGCCGGCTTCGCCAAACGCCCCCCGGTTGGTTTTCTGGGTAAAATAAAACTTACCGTTGTTCAGATCACTCAACGCGAAATGCGCGAACTTGAAATCTCTTTGGGCAAAACGGCCCATGTTTTGCGTGCCCTTCCCGAGTTCCGCTTCCGTGTCAGGAGAGAGAACTCCCTGCCGGAAGAACGTCAGTTCGTAGCCGAACGGGCGGCCCTGGTCATCCTGGACGTTCCCGGTGAAATACCACCACTCGGTCTTGAATTCGGGATGCACCGCATGGTCCTCTGGAAAACGGTAAGTCCAGCCTGGCAGCGCCTGCTGCCAGGCACCTTCGCCTTGTGGATCCGCCGCGACCCCCGGGTTCGCCGCAAAGCCGATCAGTGTCCAAAGTATGAGACACGTTATTTTATAGAACATCGTTATATGTTTTATCGTTGTTATTTTATTCCGCCCGGACGGCGCTGGCGATGGGGGTGCGTTTCGCGCTGATCGCGGGCAACCATCCTGCGACGACCGACGCCAGGACAATCCACACCGGCGTGAGCAAAACGGTTTCCCACGGGAACGAGAGTTGGATCGTCCAGCCGAAAAACGCCTTGTTGATGACGAAGGTCAGCACCAGCGACAAAGCCAGCCCGCCGACGACGCCCAGCCCACTCGCCAGCAGACCGATCATCGCGCTTTCGACCAGAATGATCCCTTGCACCTGACCCGCCGACGCTCCGATGGCGCGCAGCACCCCGATCTCGCGCGACCGCTCCGAAACGAGCGTCGTCAGCGTCAGAAAGATGCCGATGACCGCTACCACCACCGCGATTCCCCGCAGCACGCCCGTGATCCGAAACGTCTGGCCAAAGATCTCGAATACGCGCGTGCGGATCGCCTGGTTGGAAAAAATCAGGAACTCGCCGTGGGTGTTGAACCGCTGGCGAATCTCCTCGGCCATTGCGTCCACATTTCCCGGTTCCCGCAGGTAAATCGCCGCCGACATCACGCGCTCGTCGTGCCACCGCCGCACGAAATTTTGCCGCGTGATAGCCACCACGCCGGCGTCGCGTGCGTAGTCGTAATACACGCCGGACACGGTAAAGCTTGTCACCCCGTCCGGCGTGGGAATCGGCAGCTTGTCTCCTTCTTTCACCTTGTAACGGTGCGCGAAAGGTTCGCTCACCAGCACGTGCTCCGGCCGATGGAACTCGCTCTGCTTCCGCGCCGCATCCCCGCCGACAAACGCCAGCCGGTCACGGTCTTCTCCCTCGACCACCGCCATCGAAACCCGGTCCCCCCGGATGTTCACGCCGATCTCCCGCACGGTATCCACCGCCTTGATTCCCGGTTCATTCCGCAGTGCCTGGAGTATTTCCGGCGGGAAAAATGCCCCGTTGCCCAGCGTTTCGTTGGCCGATGGTGTCATGAAGATGTCCGCGACGATGGCGCGGTCGATCCACACTTCCACGGTGCGCCGGAAGGCGTGGATCATCACGGAAATGCCCACCGTCATGGCAATCGCCGCCATCAGCGCGGCCACCACGACGGCATTACGATGCAGACTGCGGCCCAGGTTTTGCGACGCCAGACTCATCAGCGTCAACCCCGCGCTCCAGGGCGAGCGGCTGCCCGCCCCGGCTTTCGCGCCGCCGACCCGCTCAAGCCGCCGTTCCATGAAACGCATGGCCCGGGTGACGGCGACCGCCCCCGCGCTCGTCGCGGCGGGAGCCGTGAACGCAAACCCGAGCAGCACGAAAAACGCGCTGCCAAATCCTAGAAACGCCGGACCACTCGTCAGCGCCGCCACCGAACATCCCAGCGCGGCCGCCAGCGCCAGCAACCCTCCCATCAACCAGCGACCGGAATGCAATCGACTTTTCTCACTCGTCGTTCCCAGGCCGAGGCTCAGCGCGGCCACCGGGTCCGCCCGCGCGCCTTCCCGGGCGGGCAGCCACGCCGCGACGAGGACCGACCCGAGACCAAAGAAAAACGCGCTGCCCACCAGAAGTGGGGTCAGGGAAAACCGGTCCACGCTGACCAGCAGGTAAAGCGTGCTGATCACCTTGGCGATCTCCCGTCCCAGGAGAAACCGCGCCAGCAGCGTCCCGCCAACGATCCCGATGAGCACGCCGAATACGCCAAACAACAAGGCTTCCGCCAGAAAGAGGGATTGCACCTCCAGCCGCGTCGCGCCCATCGCCCGCAGGATGCCCGTTTCCTGCCGCCGCCGCACCACGCTGGCCGTGATCGTGTTATAAATCAAAAACATGCCGACCAGCAGCGAGATCAGCGACAGCGCCCCCAGATTCAGCTCGAAGCTCGCCAGCATCCGTTCGACCTGCCCGCTGCGTTGCCCTGGTGCGGCGATGGTCACGTCTGCCGGAACCAATTTCGCCAGCACGGCAGCCATCGCCACCGCCTCGCGCGGCTGATCGAGGATGATTTGGACGCTCGAAATTTTCCCGTTGGACCCCAGCAGCCGTTGCGCCCAACCGATGTCGAGCGCCGCCACCCGCGAATTCCCGCGTCCGGCCGCCGTGTCCGTCAACCGGATCAGAAACCGCACGATCATCGTCTGCTCGTGCCCGTTGACCTGCAACACCAGCGGATCGCCGATCTTCAGCCCGTGGAGCCGCGCAAACTCTTCCGCGATGGCCAGCGCCTGGGGGTCGCCCAACCAACTTTCCAGGTTGAGGTCCTTCCAGTCGGCGGCCGACTGACCGCCCACGGCAAAAGTGGCGAACGGCAGATTTGTATAGATATCCACGCCGAGTACCTGGAGATACTCGCCCGGAAACTTCGGCAGCGTGGCGTAACCCTCGACCAGGGGCGTCGCCGCCTTCACCCCCGGTGCTCCCGCCACCTTTGGCAGCAAGGTTTCGTCAAAGCCCCCGCCCGGTGAACGCACTTCCAGGTTCGCCTTGCCCGCCACGAGATCGATGCTGGCCGCAAAGGATTGGTTCGCGCTGTGGTTGGCGATCTGGATGGCCAGATAGACCGACACTCCCAACGCCACGCTCAGCACGTTCAGCCCGGCCAGCAGCGGGTGCCGCCGCGCGTAACGTGCGACGTGCCAGACAAAAAGGCGGGGAAACTGGGAAGTCATCGAGAAAGCCGCGCCGCTCGGCGCACATCCTCTACGACCCAGCCCTCCTCCTTGGCCGCTCTCTCCTTCAAAGGCGTCGGACTGCCTTCCGTTCCCCGCGCGTCGATCTCCTTTGCCTCCGCTGGGCGCGCGCCCTGGCACAAAGACCTTCCTTTTCCGTCTTCAATCTGCGTAAATCTGCGCAATCTGCGGACAAATTCTGCCCTGCGGTCGATCCCCCCTTTCCATGCCCGTCGCCGTTGCTCCCACCCACCTCCCGCCCGTGGACGATTGGCGCACGACCGATCAGGACGAAATTACCCGCCGCCGTCTCCGCGCCCGCGAGGAAAACCCTGAGGTTCTCAACCGCGATCCCCGCTTCCCAATCTTCTCCGATTTCGAGGTCCATTCCCAGAGCGGTGTCACCTACGCCGTCGAGATCCGCGACCTGGGCCGCCGCCAGTTCAGTTGCGAGTGCGTGGACTTCCGGGTCAACGGCCTGGGCACCTGCAAACACGTCGAGGCGGTCCTCGATCACCTCGAAACCCGCCAGTCCGCCGCCTACGCCGCCGCGCGGGAAACCGGTTCCCCACGCATCGACCTCGTCCCCGACCGCGAAGCCCAGACTCTCTGCGTCGAACGCAACCCGGAGCACCTGCCGCGCCCGCTCCGTCGGCTCTTCGACCGCGACGGTCTGCTCGCCGCCGGATATCTGCCCGACATGGCGCTGGAAATATGGAAGAGCCAGCCGCAGCCGGAGCTTCGCATCTCCCAGGAAGTCGCCGTCTGGCTGGAGTGCCGCCGCCGTGAATCGGAAGGTCTCGCGCTCCGTCGGTCCTACGAGCACAACGTTCACTCCGGCGTCTGGCCCGCGCAGGAAACGCTCCTGCCGCTCTTTCCATACCAGCGGGAGGGGATGCTCCACCTCGTCTGCGCCGAGCGCGCCCTGCTCGCCGACGAGATGGGTCTCGGGAAAACCTACCAGGCCATCGCTGCTTGCGCCCTCCTGCGCCGCATCGGTCGGGCCGAGCGCGTCCTGATCGTCACCCCCGCCTCCTTGCAAAGCGAGTGGGAAGACAGCATCGACCAACTCACCCGTCTCCCGCGCCAGACCCTCGGCGGCAGCCGTTCCGAACGTCTTTCCGCCTATGCCCGCGAGCAGGCCCCCTTCTTCACCGTTGCCAACTATGAGGCCATGCTCACCGACTCGCTGGAAGTCAACGAACGCCTTCGCCCCGAGATCATCATCCTCGACGAGGCCCAGCGCATCAAAAACTGGAACACCAAGACCGCGCTCGCCGTCAAACGCCTGCGCAGCCGCTACGCGTGGGTGCTGACCGGCACACCCATTGAAAATCGCATCGACGAACTCTACAGCCTCGTTAGCTTCCTCGACCCCAGCGTCTTCGGTCCGCTTTTCCGCTTTAACCGTGAATTCTACGAATTCGACGAGCGTGGCCGACCCCGCGGCTACCGGAACCTCGACGAACTCCGTCGCCGCATCCGCCCGTTGCTGCTGCGCCGACGCAAGGCCGACGTGGAGACCGAGCTGCCCAACCGCGCCGAGCGCACCTTTCTCGTCCCGCTGTCCGAATCCCAGCGCGCCGCCTACGCCGCCCACGAATCCGTTGTCACCCGCCTTCTCGCCGCCGCGCGGCGCAAACCGCTCCCCGATCCGCAGCGCGACCGCCTCATGCGCGAGTTGAACATGCTCCGCATGATCTGCGACACCAACTTTATCCTCGATCCGACCGACCGCGCCTGTCCAAAAGTGGACGAACTTGCCCGGATCCTCGCCGAGTGCATGGCCAACCCGGAGGTCAAGGTCCTCATCTTCAGCGAGTGGGAGCGGATGCTCGAACTGGTCGGGGGCCTTTGCCGCAAGCTGCGCCTCGGTTTCGCCGAGCACACCGGCAGCCTGACTCCAACCCAGCGACGCCAGGAGGTGCAGCGCTTCCGGGCCGACCCGGAATGCCGGATTCTCCTCAGCACCGACACCGGCGGCCTCGGCCTGAATCTGCAGAACGCCAGCGTGGTCATCAATTGCGACCAGCCCTGGAACCCCGCGCGCCTCGAACAGCGCGTCGCCCGCGCCTGGCGCAAGGAACAAACCCGCGCCGTCACCGTGCTTAACCTCGTCAGCGAACGCACCATCGAGCACCGGATGCTCGGGATGCTCGCCCGCAAGCTGGCGCTCAGCGAAGGGGTCCTGGACGAACGCGCCGATCTATCCGCCATCAAGATGGTCGCCGGCCGCGAGGATGTCATCCAACGCGTCGAACAGCTTTTTCCGATCCTGCCGGTGCCCCGCGCCCTTTCCCCGGCGGGCAGGGGAACTCGCACCTCGTCATCGGCGCCGACCCTTCCGTCCAACTCGGCCGCCCTCCCCGAACCCCCTGCTTCCTCCGACCGGCCCCGCGCTTTTTGCCGCCGTGCCGTGGAACTCCTCAATGGCTCCCTGGTCGCCTGTGAGGAACGGTTTCCCTCGCGCGGCGAAGCTTCCGTGCTGCTGGTGGTCGTCGAGCGGGACGCCGAACTTTTCCGCGCCCAACTCCGGCCGCTGGAAACCCAGATCCTCCTCGCCGCCGACCCCAACGAACCCGCGCCCAACGTCCACCTCGAAGTCGTGGACCGTGCCACCGCCGAACTCCTGCGGCGGCTCGCGGAATCCGGCGTCGTCAGCCCCTCTCTCCGCGCGAGCCGCATCTTGCACCCGCCGCCCGACGACAAGATGGCACCGCTCAGCCCACCCGAGCAAACCCGCGCCCGCCTGGCGCGCGATCAACATGCCCGCCGCGTAAAAATGGCCCGCATTCTCGCCTCCGAGGAAATGACCGAGGAAGCCCGTGCCGCCACGGTCGCCGCGATCCATGAAATGGGCCGGGCCCTGGCCATCGAGCACCGCCAGCCCGAACCGGCCAACGCGCTGGGAGCCGTCGCCCCGCCGCTCGATGCTTTCTGGCCGGGTGGCGATCCGATGCTCGTGACCCTGCGCTCCTTCCTCGCGGATGATTCTCTCCCGGTTCACCCGGTGGTGGCCGCTCTCGGCCAACCGCTGGAAACCACGACCCGTCAAGCCCGGGACTTTTTCGCCGGGATCAAGGCAAAAATTGCGACCATCTGACGCACCGGCATCCCCCGTGCCATCCCCACCTCACCGCACCTTGACCGCCGCCGCCTGGAGCGCCCCTTGGATCTTCTGCATCGTGCCCGCGTCCATGATGCGCTCCCCCTCCTCGTTGACGAGATAGAAACTGTCGATGGCCGCCCCCTTTTCGGTGGCGATCCTGGATAGCACCACGTTGATCTTCAACTTGCCCAGCGCGCGCAGCAGGTCATATAACAGGCCTAGTCGGTCCGGCGTCTGTACCTCCAACAGCGTATAAAGATTGGTCGCTTCGTTGGTAATCACCGTCCGCGTCGGAAAATCCAACTCCTGCCGGCGCGTCCCGTGCTGCCGCCGTTTCCGCGCCTTCTGCAGCAGCGGACCAAAATCGAAACTTTCGGTCATCAATGCCTGCCGCACCGTCCCCTCGACCGCCGACAGGTCCCGCGCCTCGATCATCGCTCCCTGCTTGGGTTCGCTGACGCGGAAGATGTCGAACGCCAGACTGTCTCCCCGCGTGAAAATGTCCGCACTCAGAATGCTCAACCCCGCCGCCGCGAACGAACCCGCGATCTTCGCAAACAAGCCGCGCCGTTCCCACGTGCAGACCCAACATTCCGTGTGTCCGCGTTCGGGCCGCGGCGTCCAGCGAATCGCTGGCGCGAGCGCGGCATCCGTCAGGTTGTGCTCGAACCGGTACGCCAGAAATTGCCGCATCAGGCGGAGGTGTTCCGCGATGGAGGCCGCGTCGAACGTCTCGAAATATCGCTCCGGCATCTGTCGGAAATGCGCGTCGATTTCCTCCGTGTACGAGAGGTCCAGTTCGCTCTCCACGGCGTGGAGTTGCGTCGCGCGCTCGCGCTGGCTTTCCAGATAACCGGCCTCGCCTTTGGCCAGATACCGCCGCGTGGAATGGTAGAGTTGCCACACCAGCGACTCCTTCCAGTCGCTCCACGCGTCGTCACTCGTGCCCAGGCCGTCCACGAGCGTCAGCAACATCAACGCATCGAGGGCGGAGCGGTCCTTCACCACCTCCGCGAACTCCACCACGGTCGCCGCATCGTCCAGGTTGCGCCGCTGCGCCGTGGATGAAAGCGTCAGGTGGTGGTCCACCAGCAGAATGAGCAGCCGCCGCCGCTCGGTGGATAGCTGCAGCCGCGCCGCCACCTTTTGCGCGAAAAGCGCGCTCGCTTCGGCGTGGTGCTTCGCGCTGGTCGCCTTGCCCGTGTCGTGCAGGAGCAAGGCAAGGTACAGCACGAAGGGATCTTCCATCGCCTCGAAGAGTTTCCGGTACTCGGCGAACTTCGGATTGGACGGCTCGCTCAGCAGTCCGTCGAGTTTTTCGATGCAGACCAGCGTGTGTTCGTCGGCGGAATACCGGTGGAAAAACTCGTGCTGCACGAGGCACGTCAACCCGCCGAACTCCGGCAGATAATCCCCCAGCACGTCCATCTCGTGCATTGCGCGCAGGATGCGCCCCACCTTTCCGGGCCGCGATAAGATGGCGACGAACGTCTCCCGCGCGGACTTGGCGTATTGGAACGTCCGGTTGATCAGCCGCCGCCGCCGCCGGATGAGTTGCTCCAACTCCGAGCTGAGCCGCAGGTCCCGCGTCTGCGCGTGCTCGAAAACCCGCAATAGCCGAAAAGAATCCTCGGTGAAGACGTCGCGGCTTTCGGGAAAAATCAACCCGTCCCGGCTGCTGAATCCGTCAAAGTGCTCCGGCGCTGCTCCCCCCAGGCCCAGCACACGCAACAGTCCCGGCACCAGCGCCCCCGCGCCCGACTTCGGGGTTTCGTTCTGCAACAGTCGCTCGAACAAAGTCTCGGTGATGAGCGTCATCGCCCGGGCGTGGTGGTAATAGTCCCGCATGAACGCCTCGCTCCGCCGCAGGATGTTGGCCTGTGGATAACGAAAGCGGTCGGCAATCTGCCCCTGGAAGTAGAGCGTCAGTGAATCCGACGAACGTTTGGCCAGGTAATGCAGGTCCGTGCGCACCCGCAGCAGAAAGTCGTAGGCCTTTTCGAGAGACCGCCGTTCGGTCGCATGGATGAAGCCGGATTTGCTGAAGGGCGAACCCTCGTCCTTGGCCTCCCGGAAGTACAGGCACCAGAGCAGGTTGTGATAATCCCGCAGCCCGCCCGGACTCGACTTCACGTTCGGCTCCTGCAGGAACACCGTCGGCCCGTACTTCAGATGGCGCGTGCGCTGATCCTCCCGGCGCCATGCCAGATAAGAGTGCTCCTGGCCGCGCAGGCAGCTCGTCTCAAAGCGCCGCCAGAATTCGGCAACCAATGGCTCCCGGCCCGCCAGATACCGCGCCTCCAGCAGGGCCGTCTTGGAAATGTTGTCGCGGTTGGCGTGGTCGCACGCCTCGCGGATTGAGCGGGTCGCGTGTCCGACCTTGAAACCGATGTCCCACAGCACGTAGAGGATGTTTTTGATCAGCGCATCGACGTGCGGCGGCATTGCGTCCGAGGCGAAATCGTGCAAAAACAGGATGTCCACGTCGCTGGACGGATTGAGTTCGCCGCGCCCGTAGCCGCCGATGGCCAGCATGGCGGGCAGGGTCTCGGGCGAGCCCTCGCACGGGATGCAGGCCCGGCAGGCGTCCGCGAACAGGTGCCGCAAAAACACGTCCAGCAAACTCACGCGCCGCCGGCAGATTTCCCGGCCGCCGCCGCCCGCCTGGTGCGCCAGCCGCAGGCGGTGGTTTTCGATCTTCAGGAACCGCCGGTAGAACGGCAGGCGCGGCGCGCCGGGCTCGGCGGCGAGGCACGGCAGCGCGAGTTCTTTTTCCGCGTTGGCGAGCACTTTGTCGAGGTGCGGCATGGTAAAATAGACGGTCGGCGGTTGGCCTTGGCGGCATCGCCGGGAATCGTTTGGGAAAGCAGGTTCCGGGCTTCCGCTCCGTCAGTCTCCCAACAAACCTTGGACTGAGGCTTTCCCCGACCCCCTCCGCGAACTGTCGAATGCTTCGCGCAAAATGCAAGAATCCGCGTCGCGGTTCCAGACCCAGGTAGGGATGGCTTCCCAGCCGTCCGTGATTTTATCTCAGGGCTGACGCGCCCAGATGATTCTGTCGTGTGCCGCCACTGCACGCACCTTCCCGCCTTACGCCGCGATCCCGTACCGCTTCATCTTGTTGTAGAGCGTGGGCCGATGGATGCCCAGCATCTTGGCCGCCTTTAGTTTGTTTCCGTGCGTTTGCGCCAATGCTTGCAGAATGGCGTGTCGCTCCCGGTCGTCCAGATTCAAACTGGCACCTTCCGAATCCGCTGTCGGGTGGACCTCCTCGGGCCCGCCCGGCACGGGCCTCGAAACCGGCGCGGTGGAGATCGCTTCGCGTAATTCCGGCGGCAGCAGCAATTCCGGCGGCAGGCTCCCTTCCGCGATGGTATTTTCCCGCGCCAGCACCACGGCGTATTCGATGGTGTTCTGTAGCTGGCGCACGTTGCCCGGCCAGTGGAAATCCCGCAATCGGCTCAGCGCCTCCGACGTGAGTTGCGGCTCCGGCCGCCCCATCTGCTGGGCATACCGCTTGACGAACAGCGCCACCAGCGGCGCGATGTCCTCCCGCCGATCCCGCAACGCGGGAATCTCGATTTGAAACGTGTTGATCCGGTAGTACAGATCGGGCCGCAACGCCCCCTCACGCAAAGCCCGCGTGATGGCCTGGTTGGTCGCCGCCACGAGGCGGAAATTGGCTTTGAGCGTTTTCGTGCTGCCCAGCGGGCGGTACTCCCGCTCCTGTAGCACCCGCAAAAAGCGCGTCTGCAAGGTTGCGGGCATTTCCGCGATCTCGTCCAGGAATAACGTCCCGCCCTCCGCCGCGGCGATCATGCCCGGAAAGTCATTCACCGCCCCGGTGAACGCCCCTTTGACGTACCCGAAAAGCTCGCCCTCGATCAGATGCTGCGGCAAGGCCGCGCAATTGAGCTTCACCAACGGCCCGCCGTGCCGCCGACTCCGGGCGTGCAGCAGGTTGGCCACCACCTCCTTGCCGACGCCGCTCTCCCCCGTCACCAGCACGTTCGCCTCCGAAGGCGCGATCTGCGTGATGAATTCCTCGATCTCCACCATGCGACGGTTCTTGAACACCGGTCCGGTCGGCCCGCCCGCCGCCTGCTTGAGCAGCGCCTTGAGTTCCTTCGCCTCCGCGCGCAAGCTCTGCGTTTCGCGCACCAGATCCTGCTGCTCGAAAGCCCGCTTCATCAGGCTGAGCAGTTCCTCCGCCGCGTAGGGTTTACCGATGAAATGGAACGCGCCGAGCTTGATGGAGTCAATGGCGTTGCTCAACGAATCCTGCCCCGTCAACACGATGATTTGGATGTGCGGTTTGCTTTGCTTGACCTTGGTCAGCACTTCCAGGCCGCTGGCGTCCGGCAGTCCGATGTCGAGCAGCAGCAAATGAGGCCCGCCGTCGCGCAGCGCCATCTCCAGCCCCTGGGCCGCCGTCCGCGCGGCTTCCACCTCGTAGCCATGCCGCCCGAGCAGGGCTTCGAGCGTCATCAGGATCGGACGCTCGTCGTCGATGATGAGGACGCGTTTTGCCGGAGTCGTCATGGCAGGGCGGGGGCGGGCGCGCCGGGCAGCGTCATCGTCGCGGTGAGCGTCTTCTTTTCTGGCGAATAATGGAAATCGAGGCTGGCCCCTTGCGCCGCCAGCGCCCTGCGTGCGCGGAAGAGGCCCAGTCCATAGCTGCCCCGGCGGGTGGATACGAGCGGCGATTGTCCCCAGTTCGCGGGCGGCGTCGCCGGAGCTTCGCCGAGCGCTTCTTCCACCCGGATAACTACCTTCCCATCCACGGATAACGTGCAGGTCATCGCGGTGTTTTTATCCGCAAATTGGAACGCATTATCGAGCAACTCTAGGCAGGAACCCAACACGAGTTCGGGGTCGATGTGGACGAGGATTTGATTTTCCACGTTCATTTTCCAGCGCATCCGTGCAACGAGTTCCGGGCGAAGTCGCGCAAACCGGTCACGCAGATCCTCGAAAAGGTCCGCCGCCGGATATTCGAGCAGATTCGGGGTGGTGGCGGTCGTGGCGCTCCGCAACGTTTGCAGATGCTTCGTCATGCCAGCCAGTGTCCCGCGCAGGCTCTTGATCTCTTGCGCGACTTCGGGGTCCGAAACGAGTTCACCCAGATACGTTAACTGCAACTCACACGCGTTTAGACCATTGCGGATGTCATGGGATACCTGCCCCACGAATCGCTCGACCCGCTCCCAAGGGACGGTCACCCCGTCCAAAGCGGGTGCCGGTACAGCGAGGGAATTGAGGGCAGGGGACATGATCGATAAAAGGCATCCAAAGTGCGGCTCTCCGGCATCAGACAATCAGGCGCTAGAAACGTTCTAAAAAACGCGCCAGGAAGTGTAAAGAATATATACACTTGGCGAACCCCTGATCGCGTCGATCCCGATGCGGCGTGCTGTGGGGATCGGGCGGAACGTCCGAATAAGAGACCTCCGGCAAAAGTCCGCAGATTTCGCAGATTTCGCAGATTTTCGCAGATGACCAGCCGAGGGACTGCTTGGGTTGCCTTTTCCTCCCTCCCATCGGCGGAAATCTGCGAAATCTGCGGACAGTTCCC
>CAHJWO010000073.1 GCA_903642295.1 PVC group bacterium
ACGCGCCTCGCGTGCCCGCTTTGGCGCCTCGCCAAAGCGCGGGGGCGTTCCCCCAGAGCCGACGGCAGCACGCGAGGCGCGTGCGCTCCCCAAACTGACCTGCTTGGGCCAAATTGAATGACCTTGCCGTGCGTGATTGCACGTCCCGTCGAAATTTCGCCGACTTCGCAAGGGTTAGCACGCTCTCCGGTGACAATGACGCCGTCCCGCCGGGGGGACCATCACCTTCCTCTGTCGATGCCTTCAAAAAAGCGCCGCTTCATTTCGCGCGGTCCTGCGCGTAGCATTTGGAGAGCAGACTCGACGTGAGCGCCTCCATCTCCACGGCCATCGCCTCGACCCGGCGCGCGAGGAACGTGTACGCCACCAACGTCGGGATGGCGATGGCCAAGCCAAAGATCGTCGTATTGAGCGCCTCCGCGATCCCCAGCGCCACGCCCGCCGTGTCCTCCGCCGTCACGCCGCCGCCCAGGTTGGTGAACACCCCGACCAACCCGGAAATGGCACCCAGCAACCCCAGCAGCGGGGAGATGCCCACGATCAGTTCCAGCCCGGCCAGCCCACGCTCCAGACGCAACACTTCGCGTCGCGCGGCGGTCTGCACCAGCCCGGCGTTCTCCGAGCGTGTGAGATCGAGGTGCGCCAGCCCCGTGCGCGTGATCCGCGCCAGTGCCGCCGGATTATCGCTGACCAATTGATGAATGTGCCCCACGTCGGTACCGGGCGACAGTTTTTCGATGGATGCCCGCACGAAGCGCGGCAGCACCTGCTCGCGCCGCAGCGCCCGCACCCGCAGACCCGTCACCACCAGGGCGGCCACGGCGCACACGGCCAGCGGCACCATGAACGGACCGCCCGCCTCGAAGAACCGGGTGATCGCGTCGAAAAAAACGTTGGCAACGGGCAGAATCGGCATGGATAAAAGTCAGGGTTCGGCGCTCGTCAGCAAAGCGTTCCCTTCCAGGAAATTCCACCGTGCGGTTTCTCTCTTTGGATGCTTGAGCCCTGGATTCCTGGATGCTTCCCGGCGTCTCAGCGCCGGGGTCTAGTAGATGGTGTAGTTAAAACTCAGGTCCATGTCGAGTTCTCCCCCGGCCAGCATGGAAGCGACTTCCGGCGGAATGGGCGGGATATCCGCGTCGAGAATGGACCCGGTGGAAACGCTCGCCAGCGCGCCGTTGTGGTTGCCGTCCACGACGTGCACCCGCACCGCTTTGCCCGTGCGGTCCACATGGAAATTAATTTTGACCTGCTCATCGCTCAAGACGCCCGTCTTCTCGTCCACACGGTAGTACCAGAGCGCGCCGACGGCGTCCTGCACGCTCTTGATGTAGCGGCCCATCGGGGTGCCGATGGCCTGGACGGCGGAGCGGCCCCGGTTGTTGATGTTGCCGGTGATCTTGCTCTGGATCGTCTGTGGCTGGTAGCCGGGTGTCTTCGGCAGTCCCGGGTTCGGCACCAGCGTTGGATTGCCCGGCACGGTCGGTTGGTTGCGGCTCTGCCGCTGGGTTGGCGGCGGCGGGGTGTTGCCCTCTTCGGTATCAGGCTTCTCCGGGGTGGGGGCGGGCGGCTCGGGGGAGGCGCTCGGCTCCGCCTTCGGGGCGGCCAGATCGGCGTCGGGCGGCGGGGTGGCCTGTGCGGTGGGATTCTTGCGCGGACGGGATTTTTTCGGTAGCGGGGTCGCCGTGGGTGACGGGGCTTCCGGCTTTTGCTCGACGGTTCGCGGCTGCGCCGGGGCGGCCTGGGCCGCGGAAGCCGCATCTTGCGCTTCCTTGCCGGGCCGGTAGTTGCGGGTATCGAAATCGAAGGTGGGCACTTTCTTGCCCTCCTGATCGGGCAGGGGCTTGTCGCCGGTGGCGGGCTGATCGCTGGCGGCGAGGGTGTCCTTGTCGGAGATGAAGTTGGGGTCCTTCACCTTTTCCTCGGTCTTCTGCTCGTCGAGGGTGCGCATGTATTCCTGGTCCTTTTGCGCGTCCGGGCCGGCGGGGGGCGTCTCGGTTGGCGGAAGGAGCGTCAGGCGTAGCGGCGCGAGCGGCTTTCCCTTCAAATGGTTTCTGGGCCAATGGGGCAGCACCCAGCCCAGCACGAGCAGCAACAGCCCATGCAGCAGGAGCGAGCCAACGATGGCGAGGACGACTTTCCGGGTGCGCCGCCGGTCGGTGGCGGCGCGTTGTTGGCGCATGGTGAGCGTCGGCATGGGCAGGTACGAGCCGCACTCATACCCCAACTTCCCCTTCCGCGAAAGGCGCAACAAAGCCGCCGGGGAAGGCTCAAAATCGCCCGGGCGGCGCACTGAAGTTCAAAGCAGGAACTTTTTTATGCACGCTCCTGGCCACTCCTGGGGGATGCGGGAAACATCCACGCGGATAAACCGCAAAAAATCGGGATGCCCAAGCAAGAATCTCCCCGAGAAAGCCAGGCCCGACAATTCAACCGATCCGAAACCTCACCGTCTCCGTTCCGTTCCATTCTGAACGAAATTTTGCCGGATCGACCGCGCCCAATCCCAACAATTCCGCCGCACGCAATGCGGCTGCCAATCGTGTCTCCACCCCCAGCTTGAGCAAGATATTCTGCACGTGCTTTTTGATCGTGTTCAACGCCGCGTGCAGGATCAACGCGATCTCGGGACTGGTCTTGCCGTGCGCAATCCAGTAAAGCACCTCTGCCTCGCGCATCGTCAAACCGAGCGGCAGCAGACTCGTCGGCGAATTGGCCAGCCGGGGCGTTTCTTCGAGGGTCAGCATGAAGCAGGCGTCCGGCGCGCTTTCCGTGAACAATCGCGCCTCCAAGAGGGCGTCCACCGTTTCGTGCCGCCAGGGGGCGGCTCCCTGGCCGGTCCTCGCCCAGACCGCCAATGGGTCGGGCAGCGTCTCCGCATCCACGTGGTCCGGGAAGTATCGCCGGATAAATTGATGCGCCAGTTTCGTGCAAAACTGGATTTGGTTCCCCTGATAGACCACGAGTACCGCGCGGTCCAGCGATTGCTGGAGCTGCCCCTCCGCTTCCAGCCGCAGCGCGATGGCCTTCTGCAGCAGGGCGTTCTGCTCCTCCAGTTCCCGCCGCAACGCCCGGATTTGCAAGTGGGCCTGCACCCTCGCCAGTACCTCCTCCGGGTGCAGCGGCTTGGTGATGTAATCCACCGCGCCCACCGCGAACCCGCGCACCTTGTCCACGGGATCGCTCAACGCCGTCAAAAAAAACACCGGCGTGTCGCGCCAGCGTTCGTCCGCCTTGAGCCGGCGGCACGTCTCGTAGCCGTCCATCCCCGGCATCGTCACGTCGAGCAGGATAATGTCGGGCCGCGCGTAAGCCAGTTGGGAGAGCGCGCCCTCCCCGCTCTCCGCGACGAGCACCTCGTAGCCCGCGCCATCGAGAAAATCGAGCAGCACGCCCACGTTGGCAGGCACGTCATCGACGATCAGGATGGACGACTTGCCGCCGTCCTGGGATTCAAGCTGGTCCATTTTCCTTGAAGCGAATCAACACGTCGCGGATGCGGTCCATCTGGTAACCGGCGACCAGCGGTTCGAGCCCGCGTGCCAGCGTGCGGCAGCCCCGGTGCTGCCCGGCGGCTTGCAGCGCGCCCAGGCGTTTGCGGATGCCGAGAATGTCACCCCGGCGGGACAATTCCAGCAGGGCGTCAATTTCCTCCGGCGGTGGCGGCAGATCTCCCCGGGCGGTGTCGTGGTCGTGGTCCGACAATCCTTCGTCCGATGTCAGCCGCCACTGCAACCCCAGCACCCGTCCCAGCACGGCGAGCAATTGGTCCTCCCGAAACGGCTTGGGCAGGAAGTCGTCACAGCCAGCGTCGATGGCCTGTTGGCGGTGGTCGTCATACACGCTGGCCGAGACGGCGATGATGCGCGCATCCGCTCCGCCGGGTCCCGCCCGCAGCCGCCGCGCCACTTCAAAGCCGTCGAGCCGGTCCATCCGCAAGTCCAGCAGCAGCCCGTCCGGCAATTGCCGGGCGCAGTGCTCCAGACACTCCACACCGTCCGCCGCCTCCTCGATCTCGAAGCCCAGCGGCTCCAGCAGTCCGCGCAACACGTAGCGGTTGGCGGGTTCGTCATCGACGACGAGCAGCGTGCGCCGTGCTCCGTCGTAGCCCATGATGCGCTGGTAATCCTCGGGATGAGCCACCGGCGGCATCACCAAGTGCGGCACCACCGGCGGCAACCCCAGCTCGAACGAGAAACGGCTGCCCTCGCCGGGGGTGCTCTCGACCCGCATCTGGCCGCCGAGCAGCCCCACCAGCCGCTGGCTGATGGTCAGGCCGAGGCCGGTGCCCTGCGCCGCGAGCTTGCTGTCGCCGGATTGATGAAACGCCACGAAGATGTTACGCAGCTCCTCGGCGGCAATCCCCGCGCCTGTATCCACCACCGCGAATTGCACTCGTCCGCCGTCCACGCGGGTGACCTCCAGCGCCACCGTACCGTGCCGGGTAAATTTCACCGCGTTGCTGAACAGATTGAACAACACCTGCCGCAACTTATCCGCGTCCGAGTGGACGATCTCCGGCAGGTCCGCCGCGCGCAACGAACGGAATTCCAACCCTTTTTCCAGCAGCTTCGGGCGGAACGTCGCGCTGACTTCATCCAGCACCTGCGACAGCCGGAAATCCGCCGGTTCCAAGGTGAGTTTTCCCGCTTCGATCTTGGAAAGGTCGAGCACCTCGTTGATCATGGTCAGGAGGTAGCCGCCGCTCTGGCTGACCACCGCCAGCCGCTCCCGGTTGCGCGGGGAAAGCTCCGTCTCCTTGAGCATGATTTGCGTGTAACCCAAGATTGCGTTGAGCGGCGTGCGCAACTCGTGGCTCATGTTGGCCAGGAACGCGCTTTTGGCGCGGTTGGCAGCCTCGGCGTCGTCCCGCGCGCGAACCAGTTCGCGTTCATGCGCGCGTAACTCCTCGGTGCGCGCGGACACGACGCCTTCGAGCCGCGCGTTCTGCGAACGCAGCCGCCGCAGTTGCCAGCGCAGGAGGCCGTAAGCCCCCGCCGCCAGCAGCGGAACGTAAAGCGCGTAAGCCCACGGCGACCGCTGCCACGGCGGCAGGATGCGGAAGGGCAGCGCGGCGACGGTACCCGGGCGACCGTCCCCGTCGCTCGCGCGCACCTCAAAAACGTAGGACCCTTCCCATAGATTGGCATACTCGGCGCTGGTGCGTTCACCCGGTTCCGACCACTGGCCCGCCCCGGACCCCACCAGCCGCGTCTGGTAACGGACCCCCGCGCCGATGGCGAACGTGTCGGCGGCAAACTCGAATTTCACCGAATTGCGCCCGGCAGGCAGCGCTTCCTTCAGGATGGGTTGCGCGGGGCTGCCCGCCTGGCTTTGGTCGGTGGCCACCGACCGGCGAACCAGGGTAGTCAGGGGAGCGGGCGATGAGGTGCTTGCCCATTGGCGGGCATCCAAACGCACCAGACCATTCGAGCCCGTGATCCACACGATGCCATCTTCCTCCGGCACGAAACCTTCGATATCGTCGATCCGGTCGGAAATTTTGTGCGGCAGCGGACGGTACGTCGCCGCGCCGCCGCCTTGACCGGCCACCGCGCGCCCCGCTTCCTGCTCCAGCCAGAGCCCCTGCGCATTGCGCCCCACCAGCCAGACGCCGTTCGCCTCGTCCGGGGCGGCACTCTCCAGCCGGAACGATCCGTTGGTGAAACGCGCCCCGTATTCACTGGCCGACACGAGATCACCCTTGGCCGGATCAGATCGGTACAGCCCGGCTTTCGTGTAAACCAACACCCCGCCGCCCCAGCGTCGGATTTCGCACCACACCTGCCCGTGCAACGCCCCGGGCTGCTCACACAGCGAGGTCACCGTCCCCGCGCCGCGCTTGCCGTCCGCGCCGTCGGGGGAAAAAATTACGCGGAAGGCACCCTTGTCGTAGGAACCGGCCCAAAGTTGGCCATGGTCGTCTTCGACCAGCGTGCGAATCTCGCCGGTCACGCCCGGCACTTCCCCCTCGTCCTCCCAATGGTTTGCGCGCCGGTCGAAGCGCAGCGAACGCAGCCCGGCGAACGTCCCCAGGTACACCCGGTCGGGGTTCTCCCGCGAGCGGCACAGCGCTTCGGAAGTCGTCGCGTTGGTGTAGATCGTCGTGAGCTTCCCGTTCCGGTCCAGTTGACACACGCCCGGCAAGCCGGAAGCGAGCAACCCGCCGTCGAACTCGCACACCGAAACAAAGTTCCCATCGACGCCCGGCACGCGCTCGCACCGTGCCGTTGCGGCCTGGTCCGGGTCGGCGCGCAGCACCCGGTACAATCCTGTGCTGGTGGCCAGCGTCAGTCCGCCGTTGATCCGCGCCATGTATTGGATCGACTCCCGCTTGAGCCCCTTGCCCGCGTCAAAGATCGTCAACGGCCCGCCCGCCTCGACGTGCGTGATCCCCACGTCGAGACACAGCCACACCCCCCCGTCGCGGTCGGCGAACATGTTGAGCAACGAATTGTTCTGCAATCCGCTCGTCTCGTCCCACTGGTCGGCAAACCGGTTGTCCTTGCCCACCACGACCACCCCGGCGTAGTTCGTGCCGAACGCGAGCGACCCGTCCGGCAACCGTAGCGAGGCCCGGATTTCCTTCCCTTTCAGCACGGTGTTGACGCTCTCCGGCAGCGGCGTGGCCACCCCATCTGGCCGCACCGTGTAAGCGCCGTCCCGCAGCGTGCTCACGACCACCGCGCCCTCCGGTGCCGGACACACCGACAGCATGAACGCCCGGTCGAAAACGGGGTCTTTGGAAACCCGCACCAACTCGTCCCCGTCCAACCGTAGCAACCCGCGCTCGGGGTTCTGGATGTACACCTTCCCGTTGGCAAACCCGCTGAGCACCCGGAACTTGCCGGGCATTTTCCAGACTTTGAATTGCCCGTCCCGCCAACGCATGATCTGCCGGTTGGCGACGAACACGATCCCCTCCGCCGTGGCGTAAGCGCCGTAAATCTCGCGGAGCCCGTCCCTGGCATCGGTGGGCAATTGCCCGAGCAGCGAAACAAATTCCTTCTCGCCGCCGACGGTGCCGCGCAGATAACCCAACTCGTTCGTACCGCCGACGAACACGGTGCCCGTGGCGGGGTCGGTCGTCAGTGAATGCACCACGTCGATGGGCGTACCCACGCCGATCTTGCGCCACGAGACGCCGTCGTATTCGAGCACGCAAGCCTTCGTGCCGAAATAGAGCAGGCCGCTGGGGTCCTGCGTCCCCGCCCAAATCTGGGCCTGTGCGTGGTAGTCGCGTGGGGTAAAATTCTGCAAGAACGGGTGGCCTGCTTCCAGCGTGGCACCCGCCGCACGGCTCTGCCCGCCGGGCAGGCAAAGCCACCCGCCGCTCAGCAGCAACCAGCAAATCTTGACCATGAAAGAGTCGGACACCCCTCCTTCATAGATGAAATGGCCACGTTCGGCAATTCCCGGAATGGATCCCTACTCCCAAAGGAGTATGTCGTCCAAAAGCGCCCGGTGTTCCTCTCCCCTTGAACCTTGCCTCTTGAACCCTTCTTGGACCTTGGTTCTTGCATCTTGAATCTTCTTTCAATAGGCCGTCTTCGGCGGCCTGAGCACGTGCAACACCGTCTGCAAAATAATCGAGATTTCCAAGGCTGGCCGCCAGTTCTCCAGGTACTCGATGTCGGCGGCGATGCGGTTGGCGATGTCCTCGCTGTTGCGCGCCTCGCCGCGCAGCCCGCGCACCTGCGCCAGCCCCGTGATCCCCGGCTTGACGAACGTGCGCACCTGGTAGTTCGCCAACTGCCGGGCAAAGAGCGAGTTGTGTTCGATCAAATGGGGCCGCGGCCCGACCACGCTCATGTCGCCCTTGAACACGTTCCAGAACTGCGGCAATTCATCGACGGAGAGCTTGCGAAACCACCGCGCGGCGGGATAAATCCGTTCGTCGTTCTGCGTGGCCTGCCGCGCCGCCAGACCGTGATCCGTCCGCATCGTACGATACTTGAGGATCTCGAATTCCTTGTTCTGCAACCCCGCGCGCTTCTGCCGGTAAAATACCGGCCCGGGCGACTGCCGCCGTTGGAACAGCCACACGACCAGCGTCGTCACCGGCAGGAGGAACAGGATTACCGGCAGCGACACCGCCAGGTCGATCACCCGCTTGATGAGCTGGTTGAACGGATTCTCCATCGCTTCCTCGCGCAACCCGATGAAGCGTACCCCGTCGTCGTCGATGAACGTCAGTGGCCGCCCCCAGCGCTCGGGCAGATTGGCCACGACCAGCAGCCGGACGCCGAGTTGGTCGCACGCCTCGACGAAGAAGTGCTGCTCGTCGGGTGTCGTGGGCATCTCCGTGCGGATGACCTGCGTGACCCCGTACTGCCGCACAACCTCCACCATCTGGTGCGTGCCGCCCAGCCGGGGGTAGGTGCATTTCTCCAGCAGCCACGGGTCGTCGTCGCACACGATGCCCACCGTGCGAAAACCCACGTCCGCCTTGCGATCCAGCCACGGCCGCAGCGCCTCGGCCTTGGCCACCCGGCCCACCAGCAGCGTCTTTTCCCAGCGTTCCTCCCGGAAGAAGCGTTTCCCGAGCACCCGGGGCAGGTAGCGGTTCGTCAGGAACATCAGCACGTAGAGCGACGGCACGAAGCACGCCGTGAACACCCGCGAGATCACCGCGTCCTTCGTCGCCACGACGTAGATGAGCAGCAGCCCCGCGCCGAAGATCGTCTGGTGGAGGCTCAGCCGGTGGGCCGCGAGCCAGTCCCGGTGGATCGTGCCGCTGTCGAACCGTTTGGTGCTCAGCATCTCCATCAGCAGGCCGATGAGGATCACCGCGCAGTACACCACGTAGGATTGCCGCAGCGGAATCCCCGTCTTGTAAACCACGAGGACGACGAACACCTCCACCCAGAACAGCGCGCCGGCGAGCAGCAGTTGGCAAAGTGCCAGGACGGCGTTCAGCCCGGACGTGCGTTGGGAAATCATGAAATCGGTGAAACGAAGCGGGGGAAACTCTGCGCCCCATGCGTGCCCGTCAAGCCATCATGCGGCCCGGCGGCGGCTTTGGAGACAGGTTCCAAACAACCGGCGGGCCGCCACCCGTTCGCAAGCCGTTGCGCGGCAGAAATCTTCTTGCCTCGCCGCCCCGGGCAGCCCAATTCTTGCTTTACAGCAATTCTCAACCACATGGAGCGCTGCGAACATCAGGTAGGGACCCCTCTCCGAGGGGTCTGTCGCGGGCCGCTGGCCCCTCCTCGGGTGAACCGCGCCTCCCACCGCCCAGACCACCGCCACCTTGCGCGAGCTTCCCAGGTGGACGGCGACCTCCGGGCGCTGTGGCTCCCTCAGCGGCGCAATCGCCTGACTTCCCAGGTGGACGGCGACCTCCGGGCGCCGTGGCTCCCTCAGCGGCGCAATCGCCTGACTTCGGTCACCCCGGAGGGGTGCAGGACATTAGCCGGGGGTAAAACCCCCGGAATTCTCGCCAAAGCGGTCGCACCCCGAAGGGGTGCAGGAAGCGCCTTCACCGGATCAACCCCCAGCACAAAACCGCCGATGCGGAAGACCTTCCCATGCCCATAAGAACGGTCCGCCGCCGCCGGATGGTGGTCCCACCGCCACCCCCCCGACGCCCTCAGCCCACATCGCCGCCCCGGTCTCTCACCGGTTGGTCGCGGCCTCTCCTGCTGGCGTTGCTGCCGCTGGGCTGCGTGGCCCTGGGTGGCACGACGGAGCGCTGGAGCCAGGGCATCATGCTGCTCGCGCTCGGTGGCATCCTCCTCGCATCGCCGCCGCGCACGAACCTCGGGCGCGGCCTGAACTTCATTCTTGCGACCCTGCTCCTGCTTTCCCTGACGGCCTTCCTACCCGCGCACTGGTTCTTCGCCCCCACCTGGCGCACGGCGATAACCGACGATTTCGGCGTCACGCTGCCCGCGACCCTTAGCCCCCAGCCCTTCCTCACCGCCGAGTCCCTGCTCGTCTTCGCCGCCGGATTGAGCTGGCTCTATCGGATGGCCACCGTTCGCTGGACCGACGCGGAACGCCTCCGCGCCGGTGCGCTTTTCGGCGGTGGCGCGGTGGCGTTGGCCGCCGTCTCGGTTGCCTGTTACCGGGCCGGAATCACCGTGCCGATCTGGCCGAGCGAGCGCCACTTCGGTCCGTTCCCCAACCGCAATCAAACCGCCAATTTTTTTGCGCTCGCAGCATTGCCGGTGCTGGCCTGCGCGCGGGCGGCCTGGCGGACGAACCGTAAACCGGCGGCGCTGGCTTGGCTGGTGGGCTGGCTCGTGGTGGCGCTGGCGGTCTTCCACAGCTTTTCGCGGGCGGGCATTGCACTGCTGGCTGTGACCACGGCGGTTTATCTCATTCTGGAAACGCTGCACCGCACGCGCCACCAACCGGCGGCGGGCGGCGTGGCGCGCTGGCGGCGGCTGGCGATGGTGGTCTCTCTCGCCCTGGTGGTGGGTACCGGCTCCCTGCTCTTTGGGGGTGACACCGTCGCGCGTCTGCGCATGACCGGAGCGGAGGCAGAGGGCAACGCGATGTCCAACGCCCTGCGCCTGAGCATTTACAAGGACGCCCTGGACATGATCGCCCGCTCGCCGTGGTGTGGCACGGGCCTCAACACCTTCAACGAGATCTTTCCCGCCTACCGCCGCCAGTCCGCCAACCCGCTCCGCGTGCTGCATCCGGAGAGCGATTGGCTCTGGCTGGGGGCTGAACTGGGTTGGCCGGGCGGGTTGGCCGCCCTGGTGGGAACGCTGCTGATCGTTCGCCGTCTGCGCCCGCCAAGACGCGGACATGACCGCCCGTTGCGCTTGGCGGCGGCGCTCGGCGTGGCCGGATTCCTCGCGCACAGTCTCGTGGACGTTTCCGCCCACCGCGTCGGCAGCGCCTTCGCCGCGTTGTTTCTGCTCGGCTTGGCGCTGCCCGGAAAGCCCCCCACCCGACCGGAAGATGAAACCGCCCTCCCTCTGCCGGAGCCGCGCTGGCCCGGGTGGGTTTTCCGTGGGGCCGGGGTCGTCTTCCTGGGGGTAGGCGCTTGCTGGACGTTCGGCGCGCGCGCCGGTTGGCTGCTGCCGGGGGAGCCAGGCATCGCCCGGCTGGAAGCCACCGCTCTCTACCAGGCTCAAGCCTCCGACGACGAAGCGGCTTATCGTTCCCTTTCACGGGTACTGGCGTGGTCGCCGCTGGACTGGCGCGCCTACTACATGCGCGGGGCCGTGGGCGTGTACGGTCGGCGGAACCTCGATGGGACACTCGCCGACTTCCGCCGCGCGCGCTACCTGGAGAACGTCTCCGCCGCCTTGCCCGCCAACGAAGCGCGCTTGTGGGCCGCCGCCGGACAGACGGCCCCGGCGGTCAGCGCGCTGCTGGAGGCTTGTCGCCGCGACCCGGCGGCGGCGGCCCTTCTCATCCCGCCGGTGGACGCATTGGTTGGCCGCGACCCGGATTTTCTCGACCGTCTCACTCCGGCGGCGCGGCGCGACCCCGCCCTGACCGTGGCGCTGGCGGAAGCGCTGGTCGCGCCGGCCACCGCGAACTTCATCGCGGACATCACCGACGCCGACCCCGATCTACAACGGCTGTCTGACCACCAGAAGACCCGGGTTTTTGAGAGTTGGGCCGCGCGCGGCGACCCGCGTGCCCTCGTGGCGGCGATGACGGGACACCCCGCGTGGCAAAAGCTCGGCTGGCGCTGGTGGGCGAATGCCGCGGCGCGCGACGGGACGCCGGAGGCCACGCGGCAGGCGTGTGAAATCGCGGCCCGTTTTGCCCCCACGCCAACGGTGCCGTGGCCGAAGGTCTCGCCTCTCCCACTGGCGGATCTCCAGCGAGACGTACCGGGAGAGTCGCTGGAACCGGCGGCGGCGCTCATGCTCTACCGGGCGCAAAAGGATGCCGACGACAAGCCAGGCGCGCTGCAAGCCCTGCAACGGATCACCGCGCAACCCGCTTGCCCGATTTACTTCCACTATCTGGAAGCAACCGCCGCCGGTGACGCCAACCGGTGGCCGGTGGCCTGGGCGGCCTGGGATCGCTACCTGCAAGCAACCAGGGCTGACGAATAGAAAGTCGTCGCTCGGATCACCCTCGCGCTGCTTCTCCTTTTCCTCTGTCATCCTGAGCGAGTGTCACGAGCCGAAAGACCTTCCAGCGTCGAGTGCGGCAAAAGCTCACCCGCTAGCAGATAGCCCAGCGACCATTTTCGATATGACGGCGTCAGACCGGACCGCCACGGTGGAAGGTCCTTCGGCTCGTGACACTCGCTCAGGATGACAGAAATAAAGAAAAGGCGCCGCGCGCGAATAGACCTCCGGCAAAAGTCCGCAGATTTCGCAGATGACCAGCAGCGGGACCGCTTGGGTGATCTTTTCCTCCCTCCCATCGGCGGAAATCTGCGAAATCGGCGGACGGTTCCCGATTTTTGCCGGAAATCTAATGACGCCAGCGAACGCAGCTCTTACTCTCGATCATCCGGAGATCGCGTCCCCTCCGCCACTCGCGGATTCCGCCGCGCTCCCACCCCCTTCCCAACCTCACCCCGCAAATTCCTTCGCTACGAGCGTCGCGTTGTGCCCGCCGAACCCGAACGAATTGTTCACCGCCACGCGTACCTTCTTCTCACGGGCCTTGTGCGGAACATAATCCAGATCGCACCCTTCACCCGGACAATCGAGGTTGATGGTCGGCGGGACGAGCCCATCCCGGATCGCCAGCGCGCAGGCCGCCATCTCCAAGGCACCCGCCGCGCCCAGCGTGTGACCGGTCATCGACTTGGTGGAACTCACCACCAAACCTCCCGGCATCGCGTGCTGGCCGAACACCTTCTTGATCGCCTTCGTCTCGCACAGGTCGCCCAGCCCGGTGCTGGTGCCGTGCGCGTTGATGTAATCCACCTCGTCCGGGCGGACCCCGGCGTGTTTGAGCGACATCTCCATGCAGCGCGCCGCTCCCAGGCCTTCCGGGTGCGGGGAGGTCATGTGGTAGGCATCGGCACTGGTGCCGTACCCCGCCAACTCACAATAAATCCGCGCCCCGCGCTTCCTGGCGTGCTCCAGTTCTTCCACCACCAGCACCCCCGCGCCCTCGCTCGCCACGAAGCCATCCCGGTCCTTGTCCCACGGACGGCTGGCCTTCTCCGGCTCGTCGTTCCGGGTGCTCAGCGCCTTCATGGCTCCAAACCCCGAGATGCAGAGGGTATTCACCGAAGCCTCGCTGCCCCCGGCCAGGAACACGTCCGCATCCCCGAACTTGATCGTCCGCCAGGCCTCGCCGATGGCGTTGTTCGCCGTAGCGCACGCCGTGACGTGGCACATGTTCGGCCCGCCGAGCCCGAATTCCATGCTCACCAGCCCACTCGCCATGTTGGAGATCATCATGGGGATCATGAACGGCGAGACGCGGTCCGGCCCCTTGTTTTCCAGGATGCTGTGCTGGATTTCCAGCGTCCGCAGGCCGCCGACGCCGCTGCCGAGCATACAACCGAAGCGGCCCAGATCTTCCTTTTCGAGGTCGATCCCCGAGTCCATCATCGCCATCTTGGCCGCGCCCATCGTCAACTGCGTGTAGCGGTCGGCGCGGCGCACATCCTTGGGCGTGCTGAAGTAACCCGCCGGATCGTACCCACGCACCTCCCCGGCGATCTGGGTCTCATAGGTGCTCACGTCGAACATCGTGATGCGCCCGATGCCGCTGACGCCGTGGGTCAGGCTGCTCCAAAAGGTCTCCAAATCGTTGCCAATGGGCGATAATACGCCCATGCCGGTGATGACGACTCTGCGCTCAAACATAAGGAAAGGATGAAGGATGCGGGATGAAGGATGAAGGCAGAGAAGCGGAACGGGGGAGGTTTACTTAGCAGAGAGGCGCGAAACCACGCAAACGGTTTCTCACAAGCCGGTCTCCGCGCTGACCTTCATCCTTCATCCTTCATCCTTTCCCTCTTAGCGCGTTCCCATGCCGACGCTCTGCACGGTCTGGAACAACTTGCCCTCCGTCTTGATCGAGGGCGCAATGATGATCTCCGTCTCCTGGAACTCGCGGATGCTCGCCGCGCCGACGTTGCCCATGCAGGTCGTGATCGCGCCGACGAGGTTCTCGCTGCCGTCATCGACGCTGGCGGGCCCGAAAAGAATCTGCTTGAGCGGACCTGTGGTGCCGACCTTGATGCGCGTGCCGCGCGGCAGGTTGGCATGCGGGGTGGCCATGCCCCAGTGGTGCCCCTGGCCGGGCGCTTCCTGCGCCTTGGCGAACGGGCTGCCGATCATGACGGCGTCCGACCCGCAGGCCAGCGCCTTGCACACGTCGCCGCCGGTCCGCATCCCGCCGTCGGTGATGATCGGCACATAGCGGCCCGTCTTCTTGTGGAAGGCGTCCCGCGCGGCGGCGCAATCGACGGTCGCCGTCACCTGCGGCACGCCCAATCCCAGCACGCCGCGCGAGGTGCAGGCCGCCCCGGGGCCCACGCCGATCAGTACGCCCGCCACGCCGCACTCCATCAACTCCAGGGTCACGTCGTAGCTGACCGCGTTGCCGATGATCACGGGAATCGACAGATCCCGGCAGAACTTGGCCAGATCCAGCGACTCGTATTCAGTCGAGATGTGCTTCACGGTGGAAACCGTGCTCTGGACGACGAACACGTCCGCCCCGGCTTCCTCGGCGATCTTGCCGTACAACGCTGCCTTCTGCGGGATGGACGACACCGCCGCCAGCACCCCGGCGTCCTTGATCTGGCGCACCCGGGCCGCGATGAGCGTCTCCTGCACCGGTTCCTGGTAAATCTTCTGGAGCAGCCCGGTGACCTCGTTCTTGTCGGCCTGGAGCACCTTGTGCAGCACCTCCTGCGGGTTCTTGTAGCGGGTCTGCACCCCCTCCAGATTCAAGACCGCCAAGCCACCCAGCTTGCCCATCTCGATGGCGAACGGCACGTCCACCACGCCGTCCATCGCGCTGGCCAGGATGGGAATGGTCAGCTTCAACGTGCTGCCATCCTTGCGCGGGATGACGAAGCGCGTGTCCACCTCGTTCGGGTTGATGGTCACCTGCCCGGGAACGAGGGCAATTTCGTCGAAGCCATAAGTGACTCTGGCTTTGCGGTTACGGCCGATCCACATGCCCATAAAATAAGGAGATAAAGAGGGGAGGTTAGGGTTTACAGAGGGTCGAATTCCACGCGCTCGTTGGGTCGCCCACAGCGCGGACAATTCGGCAGCGGGGAGGCGCTGCGGTCCTCGAATTCAAATCCACATATCGCGCAACGCAACCGAAATTGCAAAGCCTGCCGGGCGCGGCGCTGGCGGCGGCGCTCATCGACGAACCACCCGGCGAAGATGACCGCCAGGAAGACGAAGAGGTAAAGGAAGACGATGACCGTCAGGGGAACGCGGATCATTGGTAAACGTCATTGCCCCAGGCGAACTCGGCCCCTCCCCAACGGACCTCTCCGGCAGGCGCATCCGCCGGACGAAAATTCAGCCCGGCGAGGTACGACCGTGCATACTCGTCCGCCGCCGCGTTGCCGGGTTTGCTTTTGAGGAACAACAGCGGCGCGCCACCCTCGGGCCGTACCCCCACCAGAAAGGCGGTCGGCTCCAGCGGTTCGCCGCGCTTGGCGGTGGTGAATTCGACGGGCGGCAGCGGAGCATCGAGGAGCGATTCGACGCCCCCCATGAGCGCCACCCGCGTACGGCGTCCCGCTGGCGGGCCGGGGGGGCGGGGGCCGCTTGAAGCAGGGCTGATGACAGGCACGGGACCGGGCATCCGGGGGCGCGGGGGCGCGGCGACGGCTGCCTCACCGGGCAGCGGGTCGAGGGATTTGAAACCCGGCCTGGCCGCCTGATAAGAGGGCACATATTGGAAGTTCAACGCCGCGAGCGTCTCGTCGGCCGAGGGACCGGTGGGCTGGACGATGAGCGACGGGTCCGTCATCGCCAGCCAGCGTGCGAACGCGTCGCTGCCCGGTTGATCGGACGGGATCATCATCACCTGGGCCGGAGGCGGCGGGAGGGAGCCGGTCGGCGTGTAGGCGACCTGTAAAACGTAGAAGCTCACGGCGTGCGCCAGGAGCGTCAGGCCGATGATCCCCGCCAGCCGCCAGTGGGCGCGCGAGCGGCGTTCCCACTGGAAGATCAGTTCCGGCGGGGCCTCGGGGGCCTCGGGGGCCTCGGGGACGGCGGGAGCGGCGGGGACGATCCTCACGGCTGTCCGGGACCGGGCACGGTCGCCAGCGCCACGGAGTATTCCTGTTGGATGGCTTTGTTCATCACGGCGA
>CAHJWO010000074.1 GCA_903642295.1 PVC group bacterium
GTTCCCAGCCCCGGCAGGGGCGGCAGAGTTTAGCCCGGGGCGTAAGCCCCGGGGAAAAGCGCCATTCGCCCGAAGCCTCGGCAGGGGCGTAAGAAAAGACGCGTGGGTTTTCCGGATCGGCAGTTAGCCTACCCGAAAGATGTGAGCGACGAGGAGTGGCTCTTTGTGTGCCCTTACCGCTCTGCCAGTTTACAGATCAACAGCAACGCCAACGGGACGTACAATCCCTTCATCGTCGGACTGACCGGTTTGGGGCTTTCCGCCATGTCCAGCACCGGCAACGACGGGCTGAATGATCATGCGAAGTACAACCTGAACGCGCTGGGCTTCGACTGGCAGCAGAGCTAACCGGCCCTGGTGCAGGCGCTCTACAACGGGGCGAACAGCGCGGGGCTTTACACAACCTCGCAGGTGCAGGCGCTCAACGTGGGCATGCCGTTGCTCCAGAAGGACGCGAGCACCGGGCAGTTCAACCTGACGGTCGCCGTACAGCAATCGGCAGACTTGAAGACGTACACGCCTTTGTCCTTGGCGACCGGGTCGCTCAGCGTCAACCAGGCGGGGACACTGGGGTTCCGCCTCAACAGCCAGACCGGAGCGGCGTTCTACCGGTTGCAGTCGCAGTAGCAAGTAAAACTTTGTTGCGGTGGTTCATTCACACGCCAATTTCCAAATCTGGACGACCAACTTCACACAGACACGCTGATGACGAACCAAGCAGCCGTGAAGGAATATGTCCGTGCGTTCAACGCCGGCGAGATCGAAGCTTTGCGAAAAGTGTTCGCTCCAGACGCGCTCATTCACGGCGTCATGGGCTGGGGCCAATTTGATCAGGTCGCGCCGATGTGGACCGTGCTTCACGACTCCTTCAACATGCATCTGGAGATGGAACAGATCGTGGAAAGCGGGAAGGAGGTCATTGTACGCTTCACCGAACGTGGCCACTTTGTGGGCGCCTTCCGGGGACAGCTACCCACCCAGCAAACTTCGGAGGTCGTCGCCATCGAGTGGTTCCAAATGCAGGATGGCTTGATTAGAGCGAATCCCGATTGGATAAGCCTTGCACTGAATCCTCCCCCAAAGTCTGTCATCCTGAGCGAGTGGAACGAGCCGAAGGACCTTCCACCGTCGAGGGCACCTCAGGCTGACCCAAGGGAGACTATTCCGAAGTTGACTCAAACGGGATGCGCTCTAATCAACAGTGACCCCCCACGGCGTCCACGAAGTTGGGGCAATCTCACTGATGCTTACCCCAGGCGGGGGGGGGGGGCGGCAGAAATCTGGGCACCTGTCACCTCGCCTTACGCGGCGGCACCGGTGGGAAGCCAGGGGCGGCGGAACTGGATGCTGCCAGGGAGGTAGCGCGCATTCTCTTTGCAAAGCTAGGTAATCCGCGCTCTGTCTACTCTCCCGCTTTTCCGCTTTCCCACTTTCCTGATGTCCCCCAACGCCGCCTCCGCCAATCGCATCGACCGCGCCTTCACCCGGCTGCGCGCCGAAGGCACCAAAGGTTTCATCGCCTACATCGCCGCCGGTGATCCCGACCTGGAACAAACCCGCCACATCGCCTTCGCGCTCGAAGCCGTGGGCGTGGACATTCTCGAACTCGGAGTCCCGTTTTCCGATCCGCTCGCGGACGGCAGCGTCAACCAAGCCGCCGCGATTCGGGCACTGGAATCCGGCACGACCGTGCCCGGGGTGCTCGCTTGCGTGCGGGCGATGCGCGCGGAAGGTCTCGGGATCGCCATCGTCCTCTATACCTACCTCAATCCGATCTATCTCTACGGTTTCGACCGTTTCCTCGCAGATGCCCACGCGGCCGGGGTGGACGGTGTTCTCGTCCTCGACCTCCCGCCGGACGAGGCCGGACGCAACGAGGAACTGCGCCGCCGACCGGCAGGCTTGAAGATGATCCGTCTGATCGCGCCGACCACGCCGCCGGAGCGCATCGCCCTCATCGCCAAGGCAGCGGAGGGTTTCGTTTACTTCGTCTCGCGCGAGGGTGTCACGGGCGAGCAGGCCAGCGTTTCCATTTCCCTCGCCGAGCAGGCGGCGGCCATTCGCGCCGTCACCGACCTGCCGCTCGCGGTCGGCTTCGGCATTTCGACCCCGGAGCAGGCCCGCGAGGCAGCCGGCCCCGTGGACGCCGTGGTGGTGGGCAGCGCCATTGTGCGACGCATCGGCGAACACGGCGCGAGCGGGGAGGTCGCCCGGCGCGTGGCGGAGTTTGTCCGCCCGCTGGTGGACGCCGTCAAAAAAGATTTTTAGACACGCCCCCGGGGAAAGCGGAGATTGACGTACGCCAAACCGGTTTATGCAAACGCTCCCTTTTCTCAAGATGAACGGCGCGGGCAACGATTTTGTCGTGCTGGATAACCGCACCCGTCAGCTCACGCTCGATGCCCCGGCCATCGTCCGCCTGTGCGACCGGCACCGCGGCGTGGGCGCGGACGGTGTCCTGCTGGTCGAACCCGCCGACGCGGACAGCCCCGCCGACTTCCGGATGCGCTACTTCAACGCCGATGGCGGCGAGGCCGAGATGTGCGGCAACGGCGCGCGGTGTTTCGCGCGCTACGCGGGCCGACTGTCGGCGGCTACCGACGACGCGAGCCATCCGCGCGAGGGCCTGAGCTTTCAGACGCAGGCTGGCGTCATCCACGCGCATCTCGACGGCAAATCCGTTCGCCTGGAGATGAGCCGTCCCACCGATGGCCGCGACCTCGGCGGCCTGCAACTCGCGGACGACCAGCACTTCCCCCTCGCCTACTTTCTCAACACCGGGGTGCCCCACGTCGTCGTGCCGGTTCCCGACGTGGAAACCGTGGATGTCCACCCGCTCGGACGCGCCATCCGCTACCACGAGCGTTTCGCGCCCAAGGGGACGAATGCCAACTTCATCGAGGCGGTCTCCCGGGACCAGATCATCCTGCGCACTTACGAACGCGGCGTGGAGGGCGAGACTCTCGCCTGCGGCACCGGTGCCACCGCCGCCGCGCTGGTCCACGCAGACCTCAACGGCTGGCAGGGCGCGGGCACCGTCGCCGTGCGAGTCCGCTCGGGTGACACCTTGCACATCGGTTTCGAGCGCACCGGTCCCTTCCAGTTCGAGAAGGTCACGCTGGGTGGTCCGGCGGACTTCGTATTCAACGGCGAGGTAATGCTGTAAACGACACCTCAGCAATCACCGCCTCGCCCTCTCTTTTGAACCTTTGATCTGGAACCTTCCTTGAAACTTGGTTCTTGAAGCTTGGATCTTTTCCTCTTCCCCGTGATTACCATCCGTACCTTTTTCAACTCCGTCGATGCCGGACTTGCCCGGTCCCTGCTCGAATCGCGCGGCATCCAGGTATATCTCCACGGCGAGAACGCCTTCGCGGTGGAGCCGGTCCCCGCCTTCGGCATCCGCATCCAGGTGCCGGAGTCGCAGGCCGACGAGGCCCGGGGCATCCTGGGGGGTGAGGATAACGCCCCGCTGCCCGACGATTTTGTGCTCCCCCCGCCGCAGCCTTCCGACGAAACGGAACACCCCAAACTCTGAGTTTTACCCATGCCATTTGAAGGAACTTACACGGCCATCGTCACCCCCTTCCGCGACGACCGCATCGACGCCGAGGCCTACGCCAGGCTGATCGAACGCCAGATCGAAGGCGGCGTGGACGGCGTCGTCGCCGTCGGCACCACCGGCGAGTCCGCCACCCTGGATTACGACGAGCACATCGAAGCCTTCCGGCTGGCCGTCGAGGCCGCCAGAGGCCGCTGCAAGATCATCGCGGGCACCGGCTCGAACTCCACCCGCGAGGCCATCGCCATGACCCGGGAAGCGGAAGCCGTCAAGGCCGACGCCGCCCTGCTGGTCGCACCCTACTACAACCGGCCCTCGCAGGAAGGTCTCTACCGGCATTTCCGCGCCATCGCGGAGGCCACCGGGTTGCCCGTCATCCTCTACAGCGTACCGAGCCGCTGCGGCGTCGAGATCGGCGTCGAAACGACACGCCGTCTGGCCGACGATTGCACGAACGTCGTTGCCATCAAGGAAGCGGGCGGCAGCGCGGACCGCATCAGCCAACTGCGCGATGCCTTGCCGGACGACTTCACCGTCCTTTCCGGCGACGATGCACTGACCCTCCCCTCCCTCGCCGCCGGGGCGACCGGCGTCATCAGCGTCACCTCCAACGTCGTCCCCGACGCCGTGTCGCGCATGGTGCGCGCCTTCCGGCAGGGCAACGCGAAAGAGGCGCGGGAAATCCACGCCCGTTATTATCCGCTGCACAAGGACCTCTTCATCGAGCCCAACCCGGTGCCCACCAAGACCGCGCTCTCGCTGATGCTGGACTGGGTGCGTCCCGACGTGCGCCTGCCGCTCTGCGAAATGGGCGATTCGACCCTCCGGCAACTGAAGCACACCCTCGCCGGCCTCGGCCTCCTCAAGACATCGTGAGCAACGGCGAACCAACCACCGCCCTGGCCGTGGTCCTGTCCGGGGCGAGCGGCCGGATGGGGCAGGCGGTTCGGGCCTGTGCCCGCCGCGAATCGGAGCATTACCGGGTGGTCGCCACCGTTGGACGCACCGACCACCTCTCCGTCAGCGTCGAAGTGGGTGACGCGGTCATCGACTTCAGCGAGGCGTCGATCACCGCCGACTTGCTGGCGGCTTGCCGCGCCCATCGGAAACCGCTGGTCATCGGCACCACCGGCCACGACCGGGACCAGCGCGCCGCCATCGCCGAAGCCGCCGCAGAGATCCCCATCGTCTTTGCCGCCAACTTCAGCGTGGGCGTGAACACGCTGTTCTGGCTCACCCGCGAGGCGGCGCGCATTCTCGGACCCAGCTTTGATCTGGAGGTGATTGAATTCCATCACCGCCGCAAGAAGGATGCGCCCAGCGGCACCGCGCGGCGGCTCGGTGAAATCCTCGCCGAAGCGCGCGCGTTGAGCTACGACGAAGACATCCGCCACGGCCGGGCAGGCCTCGTCGGCGAACGGCCCGGCGGCGAAATTGGCGTTCACGCGGTGCGCGGTGGCGACGTGGTCGGCGAGCATACGGTCCTCTTTGCCGACGTGGGTGAGCGAGTCGAGTTGATCCATCGCGCTTCCAGCCGGGAAACGTTTGCCATCGGGGCGCTGCGGGCCGCCGCCTGGTTGTGCGGACGCTCCGCAGGATTGTACGACATGGAAGACGTGCTAGGATTAAAAAACCAGCCGCCAGAAGTCAGAACGCAAAAGTAAAAATCCTTGGCTCCCAGACCACTCGCGTTGCCTCCCCCAGGCGTTTGCATCTCTTTCGGCTTTTTCCACTTCCGCTCCCATCCCTCATCCATCATCCTTTCCTTCTTCCCCCTGACCTTCCCATGAAGCACCATCCCTTCCGCACCCTGCGCGTTCTTGCTCTGCTCGCCCTGCTCCTCGCGCCCACGTTGCGCGCCCAGGGGCCAATGCCGATGGCGGCCCCGGAGCCGCCCATCCAGACCGGCGGCGCGGTCGCGGCGGTGACGGCGGCGGAAGTGTGGCTCGGGCTGGTGGACGACGGCCAGTACGAGAAAGCCTGGGATCAGGCAGCCAAGATTCTCCAGGGCGTGGTCACGAAGAAAGACTGGACCAACCTCGCCAACACCAAACGCCCGCCGCTCGGCAAGGTCCTGTCCCGCAAGATGAAGGAAACCGTGCCGATGCATAATCTTCCCGGCGCGCCGGCGGGGGATTACGTCTCGATCCAGTACAACACGGAATTCGAGCACAAGAAGCCGGTCCTGGAAACCCTCACCGTGGCGATGGACCCCAGCGGCGGGTGGAAAGTGTCCGGTTACTATCTCCGCTGAATCCGGCGGGGCCGACCCCGCGAATCCGTCCGTTACCATGCGCGCAGGCATCGGCTTCGGCTCCAATCTCGGCGACCGCCAGGCCAACTTGCGGCGGGCGCGTAACCATCTGCGTACCCTCCCCTGCGTCCAGGCGATCCGGGCCTCCGGTCCCCTGTACGAGACCAGCCCGGTCGGTTGCGACGCCTCCGCGCGTGATTTCCTGAACACGGTGGTCGAGGTGGAAATCTCCGACGATGCCGCACCCGAACGCCTGCTGAGCGCTCTCCGGCACATCGAAACGGTGCTGGGGCGAGCCTCGCGGCGTCCGAAAAATGCTGCGCGCTCCATTGATTTGGACATCCTTTACCTGGGAGAGACCGCGATTCAGACCCCGACCCTCGTCCTGCCGCATCCCCGGCTGCACCAACGGCGTTTCGTCCTTGCCCCGTTGGCGGCGATCCGACCTGACCTGGTTCTTCCCGGTCAACGGTTGCCCGTCAGTGAATTGTTGCAGGCGTTGGATGATCCTGCCAGCGTCCAACTCGTGGCGGAATCCTGGTAAAAGTCCCTGCCCTTTCGATCCATGATTACCCCCGCCGAAATCCGTGACTGCAAAGCGCAGGGCCGCCGCATCAGTGCGCTGACTGCCTACGACTATCCAATGGGCCGACTGCTCGACGAAAGCGGGGTGGACCTGATCCTGGTGGGAGATTCGTTGGGGATGGTGGTGCTCGGCTACCCGGACACGACCTCGGTCACGATGGACGACATGCTTCACCACACCCGCGCGGTGGCCCGGGGGGTCAGTCGTGCGCTGCTCGTCGCCGATCTGCCCATCGGCAGCTACGACACGCCCGGAGCCGCCGTCGACAACGCCCGGCGGCTCGTCGGGGTGGGTGCGCGGGCGGTCAAGCTGGAAGGCGGCGTCACCGTGCAGGCCCAGGTAGAAGCAATCACCGCGGCGGGCATTCCGTTTGTGGGACACATCGGGATGCTGCCGCAATCGGTCCGGGAGGAAGGCGGTTACAAGGTCAAAGGCCGCTCGGATGCCGAAGCGCAGGCGCTGCTCGCGGATGCGCGCGCGCTCGAATCGGCGGGAGCCTGCGCCGTGGTGCTGGAGATCGTGACGCCGAAGACCGCCCGCCTGATCACCGCCGAGGTCGGCATCCCGACGGTCGGCATCGGCTCCGGCCCGGACTGCGACGGGCAAATTCTCGTCACCTACGATCTGATCGGCCTGTTTCCCTGGTTCCAGCCCAAGTTTGTCTCCCCCAAGGCCCAGGTGGCGGTCAGCATCCGCGAGGCCGTCGCCGCTTACGTGGAGCAAACCCGCTCCGGCGCCGCCGGCGGGTGACGCCCCGGCGGAAGGCTTGTGTTTTTCCGCGCTCTTTGGTAGCCTCCCGTTATGAACAAAACCGTTGTGCAGGCTCAGGTCAGAGCTGTCCTGCCCACGAAGGAAGGATGCGCCGTCTTCCTGGGCAACCCGGAAAAGGTGTTCATCATCTACGTCGATACCAATGTCGGCGCGGCCATCACGATGTTCATGCGCGAGACGCCCAAGGAGCGTCCCCTCACGCACGACCTCATGGCCAACCTCATGATGGCGCTGGGGGCAAAGGTGGAGCGGGTGGTCATCAACGAGTTGAAAAACGCGACATACTACGCCCGGCTCATCATCAGTGCGGAGAACGAGTTGCAGCAGCGAAAAATCATCGAGATCGACGCCCGCCCGAGCGACTGCATTGCCATGGCGATCCAGCAGAAGGCGCAGATTTTCGTGAGCCGCAGCGTGTGGGAAGAGGTCGAGGACATGAGCGACGTGCTCAAAAAGATGGAAGAAGGCGGGTTCGAGATCGAGGATTGAATCCGACGGATCATCCCTCTCCTCCACCGATGAAACCGCTCGGCATCCTGTGTACGGCGTTGGCGCTAATCGGCGGCACGTCCGGAGCAACGGCGCAAGCCTTGGACCGGGGAAGGGCGCAGCCCACCCCGCTTCTCGAAATCTACGCGGCCCGGATCAAGGGCGAGGAGATGACCCAGATGGGATTCGATCCGCAGCATCCCCTGATGGTCATCTACCGCGTCAGCCAAGTAACCTTGGCAACCGACCACAAGGGAGTGATGCTCACGCTGAGCGAAGATGATGCCAGGGCGTTTGCGGAGATGACGCACGACTACGACGGACGGCCACTCATTTTCAAGTCGGGCGAGGTGGTCAGGCTCGTCAACATCAACGGCGCGGTGGCGGACGGGAAGATCGGCTTCAAATATCCCGAAGCCGAGGCCACGGCTGCCCAGTTGCGTCGTTTTTTCCACCTGGCAGAATTCAAGGAAAGCGACCCGTAGTCCCTCACGCAGTGCCAGTCGGCAGGCAATTTAGCTCAACAATTCGGGATAAAACTGACGGGCCACCTTTTCGCATTCGACCAGAATCTCGCCGGGGATCGCCATGCGGAGCGCCTCGTCGGCCAACCGGCGGCAGACGGACATCTCCAGCGTCTGCACCGCCCGCTTGACGCGCGGCACCAGGGCCGCCCCGGCGCTCAATTCATCCACCCCCAGGCCGAGCAGCAGCGGGGTCAGCGCGACCTCGCTGGCCATCTCGCCGCAGACTCCGGCCCAGATTCCGGCGTCGTGGGCGGCGTCCACGACCATTTTGATGAGGCGCAGGATCGCCGGGTGCGTCGGCTCGTAGAGATGGGCGATGCGTTCGTTCACGCGGTCCACGGCGATGCTGTATTGGATCAGGTCGTTCGTGCCGATGCTGAAAAACGCCACCTCCCGCGCCAATTCGGGAGCACACAGCGCGGCGCTGGGAACCTCGATCATGATGCCGACCTCCATCTTTTCGTTGAAGGTGTGCCCTTCGGCGCGGAGTTCCGCTTTGCAATCGTCCAGCAGCGCGTTGGCCGTCCGCACCTCTGCCAGGCCGCTGATGAGCGGGTACATCATCTTGACGTTGCCCAAAGCGCTGGCCCGCAGGATCGCCCGGAGTTGCACCTTGAAGATGTCGGGCCGGTCCAGGCAGAACCGGATGGCGCGACAGCCGAGGAACGGATTGAGTTCCGTGGGCAGATTCAGGTTGCCGATGCCCTTGTCGCCGCCGAGGTCGAGCGTGCGGATGATGATGGGATGCGGCAGGATGCTGCTGGCCACCTGCCGGTAGTTTTCGTACTGCTCCTCCTCGGTGGGGAGGTCGTTCTTGTTGAGATAGAAGAACTCCGTCCGATAAAGCCCCACGCCCTCGGCACCGCTGCTCTTGACCATCGGAATGTCTTCGGGCAACTCGATGTTGGCCGAGAGGATGACGTGGTGGCCGTCCGCCGTCGTCGATGCCGTTTCGCGCAGGTTGACCAGCCCGTCTTCCACACTTTGCTGACTGCGGGCGAGCGCCTCGTATTCGTGAAGAGTTTGCTCCGAAGGATTGATGACGAGCAACCCGTGGTAGCCGTCGAGCAGCACATCCGCCCCGGTTTCGAGCCGGGTGCTCAAATCGTGCAGCCCGACGATGGCGGGGATGTTGAGCGACCGGGCCATGATGGCCGTGTGGGAGGTGCGGCTGCCGGCGTCGGTGGCGAAACCGAGCACGTGCTCGCGGTTGAGCAAGGCGGTGTCCGACGGCGTCAGGTTATGCGCCAGCAGCAGGTGCGGGTGGTTGACCTCGGAGAGCGCGGGCGTCGATTTGCCCACGAGGTTCATGAGGACACGGCGGGTCACGTCGTGAATGTCCATCGAACGCTCCCGGAGGTAGGGGTCGTCCATCTGCTCCAACAGGCGGGCGTAGCGTCCGGCGACCTCCTGGAAGATGGCTTCGATGTTGCGCCGGTCGCGTTCCAACGTGCGCAGAACCTCGTCGATAAGGGTACGATCCTCGACGACGAGCAAGTGAGCGTCAAAGATACTGGCGTCTTTCGCGCCGATGGCCTCGGCGATCTTGGCCTGCATGTCTAGGATCTGCGCGCGGGTGAGCAGCAGTGCGGACTCGAAGCGCGCGATTTCGGTCGGGAGTTCTGCCTCGGCGACGGCGCGCTCGGGCAACGGTTCTTCCTCGGGCCGGTGGACGAAAAGACGACCCCGGGCGAGGCCAGGCGAGACGCCCAACCCTTGGAAGCGGATTTCCGCGCGTGGCAAACCGGCTTCGTCGCTCATGGCGGCGGCTGGCTGGCAGGGGGGCGGCTCATTCCTCGTCGAAGTTTGACTGAATGAGGTGTTCGAGGTCGTCCAAGGCCTGCGCGGCATCGGGTCCCTCCGCCGTGACATGGAGTTTCGAGCCTTGTCCGGCGGCGAGCATCATCAGGCCCATGATGCTCTTGCCGTTGACCTGTTCACCGTCCTTTTCGACCCAGATCTCCGATTTATACCGGTTGGAGATTTTGACGAAGCGGGCCGAGGGCCGGGCGTGCATCCCTAGTTTGTTGCTGATGGTCAGGTCTTTGCAGCACTTGCAGTCCGCTGCTTGGCTGCTGTCGGCGGAACGGTCGAGGAGGCTCATAAAGCGTTTTTGCGGTGCATCAGGTTCAACAGGCGCTGGTTAAACTCCGCCGAGCCGTGCTGACCGTGGCTCTTGAGCTTCTGATCCAACGCGGCGACCTCCACCAACCGGGCCATGTCGCGTCCGGGCCGGACGGGGATGGTGATGTGCGGGATCGTGATGTTCAAAATTCGATAGACCTCCTGTTCCAATCCAATCCTATCGACTTCCTCCATGTCCTGCCAATCTTTTAATGTGACCACGAGGTCCAACCGTTTCTCGGTGCGGATGCTGCCGATGCCGAAGATGGCGGCCACGTTGATAACGCCCAATCCGCGCACCTCCATGTGCGCACGGGTGATGCTCGGGGCGGTGGCCATGAGTTCGCGGCGCTCGATGGCGCGGATGCGGGTCACGTCGTCGGCCACGAGGCTGTAGCCGCGCTCGATCAGCCCGAGGACGCACTCGCTTTTGCCCACGCCGCTGGCGCCACGGATGAGCGTGCCGACCCCCAGCACATCGACCATGCTGCCGTATTCAGTGCGCGAGGGGCTGAAATCGAATTCCAGGGCGAGGGTCGCCAGATTGACGAAGTTCATCGTGATCAGCGGCGTGATGAAAGCCGCGATGCCCGCGCGTTCGGTCTCGGCGATGAGCGAGCGCGGGATGACGGCGTCGCGCGAGAAGACGATGCAGGGGACGCGCCGGGCGCAGAGGGCGCGGAAGCGGGCGGTGGCCTCGGATTTCGGGAGGCTTTTGAGGTAGGAAAGCTCCGCGCTTCCGAGGACCTGGATGCGCTTGCCCGCGAAGTATTTGTAGAAGCCCGAAAGCGCGAGGCCGGGACGGTTGATGGTGGGTTCGAGGATCTTGCGGTCAAAACCGCCGGCGGCTCCGACGAGGCGAAGCTGGAGGGCTTCGGCGTGGTCCTTGAAGAATTGGCCGACGGTGATCCTGGGCGTTTTGCCCGCGTCGGAGGACGGGGAGGATTGCACCAATTCGGCGGGTTTTTTCATAACGGGTAGGTGGATGGCAGATGGGATCACCCAAGCGCCTTCGCTGCTTCTTTTTCTCTGTCATCCTGAGCGGAGCGAGGAACGAGCGCAGTCGAAGGACCTTCCGGCCGGCGGCAGCCATCGTCAGGGTCCAGCAACGGCCCGAGATCCTGGTAAGTTGGGTTTGTTGTGCGGATCAACGCTTCCTTTTTTGCGCGCGTCCAACCTTTGGGTTGCTTTTCACGGGCAATCGCATCTCGAACCTCCCGAAAATGTTCGTAATAGAGCAGGTAACTGACATGGTACTTGCGCGTGAACTTACTGCCGCTTTCACCGTGGGCGTGTTCCCACAAGCGACCGGTCAGGTCGTTGGTCATGCCGATATAGAGGACCGTGTTAGGGTAGTTCGTCACGATATAGACGAAGTAATCGTGGTCGCGCGACATCGGTGAGACTTTTGGTTGTTCGACGGTTCGCTGCCGCGGGCCGGAAGGTCCTTCGACTGCGCTCGTTCCTCGCTTCGCTCAGGATGACAGAGTAATTTTGGGTGCGCGTGACTGGTTAACCGAGTTTTTAAAATGAACGCCGTCGATTGTGCCCCCCTTAATGCAGGGTCGGCTGGATCAACCCCAGGTCGCCCTTCTTTCGACGATAGAGGACGTTCACCTTTTCCGTCTTGGCATTCAGAAAAACGAGAAACTGCTTCTGGTCGGACATCTCCATGTGCAGGACGGCCTCGTCCACGTACATCGGCTTGACCGGGTATCGCTCGGTCTGGACGACCTCCGGCTCGTGCGGTTCGGAATAACCCCTTGCCGTCACGGCTTCCTCGTCAAAAACCGCGAAGGCTTCCGGATTGAAAACCTGTTCCTCCAGGTAGCGGATGGACTGCTGCTTGTGCGGGCGCTGCTGGCGCAGGAAGCGCGTCTTGTACTTACGCATCTGCCGCGCAATCTTCGAGACCGCTTGATCCATCGACGCGTAGAGGTCCGAGCACTCCTCGTGGCCTTCGATGGTGATGTGATTGGCGCAGACTAGGACAATCTCGGCGCGGTGTCGGTACTTTTCGACTTCGAGGATCACGTGGGCTTCGATGATCTTGGGATAATCCAAGTGCAGGCTCTCGATCTTCTTGACCGCGTATTCGTTGATGGCCGCCGTGATGGTGAGACGCCGACCGGTGACGGTGACGTGCGGCTGATGGTTGGCGATTTGCATACGATCTTCTCTGTTCTGGCTCCTCTGGTTTTGGGTTCGCTTCGGGGGAAAGGGAAGAAAGTGGGAGGTCGGAAGTGGGAACGCGGAAGTCAGACGGACGTGCGACTGCGGACAGGGCTTACCGGGTTACATAAAGCTGGCTTTACTTCCGTGTTCCGACTTTCGACTTCCGACTTCGTTACATCGAGAACCGCTCGCCCAGGTAGAGCTGGCGGCTGACGGGATCGTTGATCAAAAATTCTCTGGTGCCCTCGCGGACGACCTTGCCGTCGAACATGAGGTAGGCGCGGTCCACGATGGTGAGGGTCTCGCGGACGTTGTGATCCGTGATGACGATGCCCAGGTTCGCCTTTTCGCGCAGGGAAAGAATGATTTGCTGTACCTCCGCCACCGCGATGGGATCGACGCCGCTGAACGGCTCGTCGAGCATCAGGAGGCTCGGACTGGTAATCAGCGAACGCGCGATGGTAAGCCGGCGTTTCTCGCCGCCGCTGAGCGTGAGAGCGAGGTTACGGCGAACATGGCTGATCCCGAATTGTTCGAGCAGTTCGTCGCAGCGGGCACGCCGTTGCTTGCCGGTCAGCTTGAGCGTTTCGAGGATGGCGATGAGATTCTGCTCGACGGTGAGCTTGCGGAAAATGGATTCCTCTTGCGGGAGGTAGCCCATCCCGAGACGCGCGCGCTGGTACATCGGCAGGCGGGTCACGTCGTTCCCGTTGAAGCTGATCTTCCCGGCGTTGGGCGGCACGAGGCCGACGATCATGTAAAAGCTCGTGGTCTTGCCCGCGCCGTTGGGTCCGAGCAGGCCGACGATTTCGCCTCGGCGGACGTTGATGTCCACCTGGTTGACCACCGTGCGCTTCTTGTAGATTTTGACGAGACCTTCCGTGCGCAGGATGGGCTCGCCGCCGGGCGGGGCGGCGAGCGTCGCGGTCGTCGGCCGTGACTCTGGACGCAGCAGCGACTCGGTCGCGGTTTCTTCGGCGGTCAGGAGATCGGGGCTCGTACTCATGGCTCCAGGTTCAACGGGCGGCGGGCGTGGCGGCGACCGGCGCGCCGCCGTGCGGATGATTGTGCCCGCCTCCCCCGTGCGGAGCGGCCGGAGCCGAGGGAGCGCCGGGCATCTCGAAGAGGCTGCCACCTCCCCCCTTGCCGTGCTGGATCAGCTTCGTTTTGCTCGGTCCCTTGGTATCCAGACTGCTGTCCCGGTGGATCGTCATCACCGTCCCGGCGGACGTGGCGATCAGACTGCTGCCGTTCTGCTCCAGGCTGGGCCAGCCCCGGAGGACCATGTCGCCGCTTTTGTTGTCGAAAGTCCCGCTTTCGCCCCGACCGATGGAAACTTTCTCCTCCTCACCGGGTTTGGTCGCCGCCTTTTTCTGGAGGATGACGACGTGGCCTTCTGCCAGCGCATGGTCGATCCCGCCGCCCCCGCTGAGCCCGGCGTCGGTACCCCCCGGAGGAGTATCCTGTGCTTTGCCCTTCGCAGCCTTGCCCGTTGGGGCAACCGGCGGGGGCGTCGGGGCTGGCGTGGCAGCGGCGTTCTGACCGGCGGGCGCGGTTTTGTTGAGAAAGACGGTCAGCTTGTCGCAGACCAGTTGGAAGCGGGGGTCGGTCACCTTCACGTCTTTGATGAAGACGGCGACCCGGTCCTTCGAGTTGAAGCTGGCACCCTCGGAGGCGTCGATGTCGGTTTCCGTCAGTTCGTTTTTATCGGGGTCATCCGTGGGCGGCGATTTTTCCTCCGCTGCGGCGTCCGGCGCAGGTGTCGAGGTGGGCTCCGTCGGAATCGGCGACGCGGCGGCTAATGCGACGACGGGGCGGACGGTGGGACGCTGTTGGGCTTGGGCCGGAGAGGCCAAAGCCACGGCGGCGAGGCAGCCTGCCGCGCCGGTAAGAGTCGAGAGAAACGGTCTGGTTCTGTTCATTTGGGTGCGGGAGTGCTGTCCCCGGGGAGAGCCACCTGCTTTAGATTATGAATACGCATGTGGATGTGTCCTTGCAATTCGCCGGTGCGTTCCACGGTATCGAATTGCATCCGGTCGCCGGTCAACTCGAAGTCTTTGGTGCGAATGACGACCGGCTGGTCACTCGTGACGATGTTGGTCTTCAGGTCGAAGATGCAGGTCGGCATTTCCACCCGGTATTCCTCTTTGCCGTCGGGTCCGTTGGTATTGAAAATCATCCCGTCCCATTTCACATGCTGATCGTCGAGACGGGTTGCCTGGGCGCCTTCGAGCTGGGACAGCAGCCTGCCCACCTGGTCGTAGCTGGGCACTTTCATGCCGTGGGCCGTCTGGCCAATCGGCAATGGAAAAGGGATTTCCTTGGGCTTGCGAATTTTCGGGGGGGGCGTGGCGTCGCCCGGCCCCTTGGGCTGCTTGTGCGCTTTCACCTTGGGGGTGGCGGCGGGCGATGCCAACGGCGGGGTAGAGTCGCTTTTTGCCGCTTTGTCGTCCGTCTGCGCGGACAAGACCGCCAGCGACGCCGCCGCGCACCCCGCCAGGATGGCCCAGACAAACCCCTTAAACGCACACGGCTTCATGAACTTTCGTCAATGTAACGAGCAAAGCGGGCAGTTGTCGAAGGGGAATTTGGTTGGGGCCATCGGAGAGCGCCTTGGACGGGTCCTCGTGGGTTTCCATGAAGACGCCGTCGCATCCCGCCGCCACGGCCGCCCGGGCGAGCACGGGGGCGAGGACACCATCCCCCGACGTGTGGTCGCCGCCGCCGCCGGGCCGCTGGACGGAATGGGTGGCGTCGAAGGTGACGAGGTAGCCCGCCTCGCGCATCCAGTAGAGCGAACGCATATCGGCCACGAGGTTCTGGTAGCCAAAGGTAACGCCGCGCTCGGTGAAGAAAAATTTCGTGCTGCCGGCGGCACGAAGCTTTTCGGCAATGGGCCGGATGTCCCAGGGCGAAAGGAACTGGCCTTTCTTGACGTTGACCACCCGCCCGGTTTGCGCGGCTTTCTCAATGAGGTCCGTCTGGCGGCAGAGAAAGGCGGGAATCTGGAGGATGTCGATGAATTCGGCGGCGAGTTCGGCTTCGGCGGGAGAGTGAACGTCGGTGGTCGTAGCGACACCCATTTCGCGTCCGACGGCGGCGAGGAGTTCGCAGCCGTCGCGGGCGGGCATCCCGCGGTAGGATCGGCCCGAGGTGCGGTTCGCCTTGTCGTAGGAGGCCTTGAGGACCCAGCGGATGTTGGCGGCGTCGGCGATAGCTTTGATCTCGCGGGCGGTGCGCCAGAGGAAGTCCTCCGACTCGATCACGCAGGGACCGAGGAGGAAGAGGAGCGGCGGGGCGCTGCGCGTAGAGGCGGGGGGAGCGGCAGGGACAGGGTCGCCGTAGATCAGGGAGACGAGGCTTCGTGGGCGTTCGTCGGGCTGGGCGGTTGGCGGCGGGGTCGCGGGTGCCATCGTTTCAAGCATCCCACGTTGCGCGGGTTAGGCAAACGGGGTTCGGCGGGAACCGGTCATCGGGGAAAAGCGAATGACACCACTTTCGTCATGAGCGTGGGCGCGGACGCGCGCGTTCTCTGTTTTCTTGATGCTGTCATCCTGAGCGAGTGTCACGAGCCGAAGAATAACAGAGCTTGAGAAGAGGACGCGCGAGTCTGTTCCAAGAGAAGACCCCTCTAAGTATGTATGAGAAGGTTTCCAGGTGGATGGCGATCTCCGAGCGCCATGTTTTCCCTGCGGCGCAGCCGCCATTCTTCCAAGTCTTTTCGACCGCTG
>CAHJWO010000075.1 GCA_903642295.1 PVC group bacterium
CCCACGCCAACCCCGACCCCGACCCCGACGCCGACCCCGACACCAACACCGACACCCACGCCCACCCCAACACCGACGCCGACGCCCACCCCTTTCGCGTCCCATCCTTTGACCGTCCCGCCGGTTGTCACCAGTGCGAACGTGTCGATTAACGTGCAGGAGCAGTACGTCCAGATTTTGGATGGACCGCCGACCTACATGTGGACCTATGGCGGCACCTATCCTGGCCCAACGATCCGCCGACCCACCGGGCAGACCACTCACGTCACTTTCTTCAACAATCTGCCTTCCTTGGCCGGAACGCTGACCGTCCATCATCACGGAAACCATTCCCTCTCGCTGGACGACGGCTACGTAGCTGGCCCCAGCTTTGTCTTCGGACCCGGCACTTCCCGGACCTACACCTTCGACGGGATCGAAAACGGCGAGAACGAGCGTGGGGCCACGCAGTTTTACCACGATCACACCTTGGACGAGACCGGCATGAAGGTCTGGATGGGCCTGCAAGGGTTATACATTCTCGACGACCCGGCGGACCCAACCACGCTTCCCTCGGGTGACTACGAACTCCCGCTGGTCGTCGCCGACCGCCAATTCGATGACCAGAACCGCATCCAGTATTATTACGACCCTTCCGGCGTCTATGGCGACAAGGTGCTCGTCAACGGTGTTTACGAACCGTACCTCGACGTGGCGGACCGCAAGTACCGCTTCCGCATTCTCAATGGGTCGAACGCTCGCATCTACACCCTCACCCTGAGCACCGATCCGTCAACCATTGGCACGGGGCAGGCATTCACTCAGATCGGCACAGAAAGCGGCCTGCTTCCGGCCCCTGTGACCCGCACAGCGATGGATTTCGGACCGGCGGAACGTCTCGACACGGTGGTCGATTTCACGGGCAAGGCGGGGCAGGAGATTTACCTGATGGACGCCTACCAGGTGGTGCCGCTGCTCAAGTTTCGGGTGACAAAGCACGCCATGGACACCAGTGCCATCCCGGCTTTACTTCGTTCGCTGCCGGTCATCGGTGACCCAACCGTGACGCGCAACTTTAGTTTCGACTACACCTCGGACCATTGGACCATCAACGGCAAGAGCTTCGATCCCAACCGCATCGACGCTCATCCCCTCCTCGGCACCACGGAAAAATGGGTTTTCACCAATCCCACGGGCAGCACCCACATGGTCCACATCCACGACGTGGACCAGCAGTGCATCAGCCGCGACGGCGGCCCCCCGTATCCCTACGAAACGATGAAGGAAACGTGGGCCGTCAACCCCGGCGAAACCCTTGAACTGAAGCTGAAGTTCACCGACCACACCGGTATCTACATGATGCACTGCCACATCCTGGAGCACGAGGACGACGGCATGATGACCCAGTTCGAGGTGGTGGACGCGCGCGGCAACTGGCGGCTGACCAACTTCGGCACGACGGACCCGAACGACGCGACGGGCGGCGACCTGGCGGACCCTGACGGCGACGGCATTTCGAATCTCGCCGAATACGCCTTGGGGTCGGACCCGAAAACCGCCGGTGTCTCGCGCCTCCCGACGCTAGGGCAAGTGACCGTGGGCGGGGCGGCTTATCCCACCATTACCTTCCGCAGACTGTCGGGCCTGACTCCGGCGGTTACTTATTCGGTCGAGGAGTCGGCTAATAATCTGAGCAATTGGAACCCCGTGGACATGTCGGCAAATCTCGTCGCCGGCCCGTTAGATCAAGGCGACGGCACGGCGCTGGTGACGATCCGTGGCAACGTGCCGCTCACATCGGGAAGCGATTTTCTACGCTTGCGAGTCGGTGTACCGTGATCCCTTACGCTGAACGCGGGCGATGTGCTGCCGGTGAAAGTGCTCTTCGATGGCAAGTTCGTGAAAGCCGGGGTCGAAGTCGATGTCATCAGCGGCGAGTTTTCGATGACCAAAGGCATGGAACTGCCAACGTATAAAACGGACGAGCACGGCATTGCCAAGGTGAAGTTGGAGCGCGGCGGCGTGCAATCCTTGGGAGCGGATCACGTTGTCAGCCCGTCGATGGACCCGCAGCTCGCCGACGTGGACAACTACGCCAGTTCGCTGAGTTTCGTGCTTCCCACCAAGTGGTCACCCGGTTCGGAGGCAGCAATGACTAACACCGTTGAGGAAACAGCGGTCGCTTCGTGGCTTGAAGGCAGCTGACCTGTAGGGTGGAGGATCTGGAGCTGACGGCACTGCTTCTTTCCCCGTCGCGTCCCCCGCATGGCAGCGACTCTGGCGAGATCCAGCCTGCGCTAAGGCAACTCCAGAGTGATTGCTTCTCCGTTTTCGCGGGCGAAGCAGGTTCCCAGAAATGGAGCCAGTTTGTTTATCGCGTTGAGCGGAACGACAAGCAGGAGTACCACATAATTTTTCTGTACATCATCATAGATCGCATTGCCAACGTCAACGGTCTCTTGGAAGGCATCAAACACAGCATGTAAATGAACCCGGTCATTGGAGGCATTTCCCACCCGGATGATGTAAAACTTCAGATTGCCGAGCACCATATCCACCGGGTTCTTGCCGACGCTCCCCTCGATATAACCCATCACAATCGCTTCCATTTTGAGAATGTATCCCCCTCCACATGAATGTCCTGTATCGCCGACACAGACGGATGAGCGATAGTTCAGGCAAACATCGACCTCGGTTTGATCCTGTTGCATATATTCTTGAAAAGCGTGGGAAAACCCGGTCACGAGTGCTTCGAAAATGCGTGATGCGGGATGGACTCCCGTGGGCGACTGCGCACTCTTGGGATTATCGAAGGAAGCCGCGAGATCAAGGCGGCACCAGAATTTTTTGTTCGTGGTTCTGTCTGACCGATCGTTTTTAGCGCCAGAGTAGCCACTTGCAGCAACATTAGGGAGATTGGCTTTCGGCTTTTCGAAGATGGGGTCATCTGCGAGCCGCAATTCGCTTACATCAGCAGGTACGTGGACTTTTTGTGAATACAGGATAGGTTTTCCCGCGACGAAATACCTTGTGCGCTTGGACAAATTGAACCCTCTAGTCAACCTTGGACGGTCTGAAACATCAGTGGATTAGGTGAAACTATTGGTGAAACTTTGGACACATCGGCCGAGCACAATGTTATAAGTTGCTGAAAATCAGCAGTTCCCGTAGTTCAACGGATAGAATAGGGGTTTCCTAAACCTTTGATCCGGGTTCGATTCCCGGCGGGAACAGTTGATTGTGAATAGGTTGAGAATTGTCTTCTTCTGCAATAACGCCCTGTAATGTCGAAAAACGTCCGAGAGAATGCCAGCGGTTTTCCGTAGCGATGCCTGAAAGGCGGATAGGGTCCGAAGAGGATTAGAATCGAGCTTCTGATAGACTCCTTGCTACGAGCCGATTTGCCTGCGGCCGGTGGCTACGAGGTCGTATCCGCACGAGCATCATTCAAGTGGACATACCGAGCGCGGCGCAGATTTCGCCGGCACAATAGGACCCTTTCAAAGGTCATATCATCGCATTCTACTCGTGGGGGCCTCCGAGAGAATGCGCATGGATTTTTTAAGGTCTCGCGTCGTCGGTCGGATGAGTTTGGGGCAAACAGACCGTTCTTCCTGTAAACTCTGCGCTCTGCCTGTCCATCGAATCGGGGGAATGTTAGTAGTTCCTACTGACTGGCGGTGCCGTTACCCGAGATGATATTCAAGCGGAAGAATGTGGCCGCTGGCTTGTTCCCAGAAATGGGCAATGTGACCGCATGGGTCTCCAGATCCAAGTTAATCGAAACCAAAGTGTCCGGCACGTTAGTCCAGTTGATCAGGTTGGTCGATTCCTGTGCTTGATAGCTCGTTCCCGGACGATCCACCGGCTTGGTGAATGTGAAAGTGTAACTGCCATCTCCGCCTGAGGAGACAGACCTCGTCAACATGGGCGCCGTGGCTCGCTGCGAGTCGAACACCAGAGGATTGGTACCTTGGGCGTACTCCAGCAAATTGGAAATTCCATCCTTGTCATAGTCGTCGCTGTCACCCGTGCCAACGCCGCCAGTAGGAAAATAGTACGCCTTCCATTGCGGGTAAAGCGGGCCCAGCGTGCCGGGGGAAGGAACGTCTGCCTTCCACGTTCCGGCCACGTCCCCGACCAAAGTGCTGCCACGGCGGTTCATAGAAAAACCGCCCGCCGCATTCGGCCAGGGCGCGGTGCTGGCGTAGCCGGTTTGATCCTCAATCAACAGCGGGTAAAAATTCGGCTCGTCCGGCGAGGGAGAGTCTGCCCGGTAGAGGACCAGGTTCCCGGTGCTGCCGAGATGGTCATTCTTTGACCACGGACCCACGAGCTTGACGCTGCTGTCGATGCCGTAAGCCGCGCGGAACGCAGGTGCTTTGACGGTGTCGATGGGGGAAAACGGAACTACCACGAGCAGCGCGCCAGCCGCCAACGTGTCCGTGTCGCCGAAGGCGAAGGTGACACTGCCAAGTATCTGCCAGTGAGCCAACGTCTGGCTGGTGGCACCCGTGTTGCGAATTTCAATAAACTCCAAATCGGTATTTCCACTCGCTGGCGAGTGCTGAACTTCGTTGAGAATCAACGGTCCGACGCGCGGTTGACTGTTCGTTGCGCCAAGCCCGGGTCGAGGATAAACGCTGGAGTTTTCATTGAGCAACGTGCGCTGCTGCATGGGGTAGAAGTTGCCCGTGCCGTTCGGCCAGCGCCCGAACGTTTCGTCGCTCGCCGCACCCCCGAAAGTGTAGTCGTCGATGAACTTGGTCGGGGCGCCGCTTGCGTTGGTCTGGATCACCCAGGCGCGGTCGCCATGATGGGCGTCGTAAGCAAATTCGGTGGCGCTGGCCACGCCTGCGTTCGGATTCCAGGCGCCGTTCGGATTGAAGTCCGCCTCGGTAAAGACTTTGTAACCCAGGGCGGGCACCACGGTCCCGGTCGGGATGCGGTATTGCACGTAACCATCGGCGGTGCTCGGAGATTTGGCGTCACCCAGGAGCCAGCCGCCGATGTCCAACGCGGTCGCGTTTGGATTGTAGAGTTCAATGGCGTCCACGCGCGGGTTGTTGCTGTGGGAGAGGATCTCGTTGATCACGAGACGACCATCCGGACCGGTGCCGGCGACCCCCGGCGAGCCGTGGATCTCCGACGATGCGCGCCAGTTGCCCGGTGTGTTGAAACTGGCGGCGTCGAACGAGGTGCCCACGTATTCCAGAGAAGAGCCGATGCCATTTGCGCGGGCCGGCCAATCCGCGCTGGTCCCATAGGCAAAGCTCTGGATCGTCGAGCCATCGCGCGCCAGGAGGGTGATGGTCTCACCGTCGTTGGACAAAGACCCCGTGTTCCATTCGCCGATGATCTGGCTGGCCAAAGCGCTGCCGTAACGGGCCGTAAACGCCGCGCGATTCTTGACCACGAGCGCGCGGCCGCCCGGTGCGAGGCTGCGCGCGCCAAGCTTCAGCGCGGTGAACGGCGTACCGTCCGCGAACGCCACCTCGAAGGTGTTGATCTGCCGGCTGCCGACGTTGCGCAGCTCGATGAACTCGAAGTCGCTGGCCGTGGCGGTGGGCACCAGCGCGGCCTCGGCAGCGGAGGGAGCCAGCGGAGCGTAGTGAAGCTCACTGACGGCAAGGTCACCTGCCGCTGCGAAGACTTCGTTGACGAGGTAGACCCGCGTGGTGATCCCACCCCAGGCCGTATTCACGGCCCCGGGGAACGGCGCGTACGCGCCGAACTGACGGGCTGTGACCACCGTGGTCTGGTTGATGGTAAAAGACCCGCTGTAGGGCATCGCTGAGGGCGACAAGCCGCCACCGGATAGTCTGGGATCAGTGCCGTCGATGGTGTAACGGATTACGCCGGGGCTGCCCAGCGAGACCACCGTCCCGGGGCTGACGACACCGCTCGCCACGGTGGCCGTCGGCGCGGCCGGCAACTGGCTGTCGATCCAATCCGCCCGGCCCAGGCTGCCAGGGGTGGTGGAGGCCAGCCACGTTTTCATGGCGTTGACCGCGCTCTGGAAAGTCCCTCCGCTGCTCGGCGCGTCGTCTGGCCATTTTGTCACGTCGCGCGCGGCTGCCGCCGCCGGGATTCGGGCCGCCAGCGTGTCCGCCACGGTGGTCAGGTTGGCGTCGGAAAGGGTGCTTTGGCGCAACTGCTGCCAACGGTCGATCCAAGCCTGCACGAAGTCAGGGTCCTGGAAGAGTTGGCCCCACCAATCGCGCGTGAAATAATATGCGATGTTGTTCCAGGTTCGGGGATTCGAATCACGGCCATCCTTCGAACCGAGTGAACGGTCGTAATCCCAGGCGGGTCCAGCCTCGAGCTTGCCGCCACGGTCCTTGTAGAAATAGGCGCTCAGGCGCAGGGCGTCGTCGTTGAACACCAGGGAATTGAGAATATGGTAGTCCACCCAGGAGGCCCGGTTGATGTAGTTGAGGTAATTGCGCGTCTTGAAACCGGCGGCTTTTTCGGAAAATACGGCGCTATCAAAAGCCTGGACATAGTTCTCGATGTAGCTGATCTGCTCGCCGGTGGCCTCGTCAGCGCTAGGCTCGACGAAGATCAATTTCTGACCGTCCGTCGATAGAGGAACGCCGTTGGCAGTCGTCCAGGTCAGTTCGTCCGCGTCCGGACGGTCGATCTTGAAGATGTAGCCACCGGTCACGGCGTCGCCGGTGGTGTCGCCGGTCCCGAGCGAAGTGATGTCCAGCCGATTGGAGCCGGATTTGATCTTCTCGGTGAAAACGTAAATCCCTGCGTAATCCAGGTAATCCAGCTTGCCGCCGTTGATGTTGGTGAACATCTCGGCGAGCACTGTCCGCGGTGCCCAATGGCCCAGTTCGCGGCTGATTTCGTAAACGTAAGCGTTGTGAAGATAAGTCGGATCGTAGTACCAGGGGCCGATGACCACCCAATCGGAACCGCTGGCCAAGCCTAGAATGGGGAATTTGAGGTCGTTATTGAACTCGTTCCGCGTTTCCAGCGCGTAGCTCTTTTTGGGAAAGCTGGCCGAGGAGGAGCCGCGCACCGCCAGGCCAGCGCGGGTGAAGAGAGTTGGGGCATTGGTAAGCGCCGCCACGCCGGTGGCATCGGGATTGAAAACGTAGAAGAGGCCGGTCGTCTTCCCGTCCGCCGTGCTGGTTGGGAAACTCGTCGCGTTGCTGTCAATCGGCTGTCCAGCCCCGTTGTCGTCAGCCACGATGATGGGCATCGTTGACGTGAAGTTCGAAGTGTTGTTCGAAGTGCCGGTCTCCAACAGGAGATACTCCAGGGTCACCGTTGGTCCCTTTTGTCCGTTGGTCGGATCAAAGACCGCGGCACGGATGACCTGACTGCTGCTGATGGACAGAGCACCGGTGTAAAGGGTGGATGACAGGGTCGGGTCGGCCAGATTGGCCCCGGTGGCACTCGTTGGGTTGGCTGCCACGTAGCGAATTTGCTGGCCGGAAGCCGCGCCGGTAAGGGTGAGGCTAAAGGTTGCGGTAAACGTGCCGGCAGCCCGCGAGGGAGCAACCGTCTGCGGCAGGACGATGGTGCTTACGCCTCCGTTGGGCGTGCCCGGAGTAGCCACGGAAAAGTAGCCGGTCATCTCCGCCGTGCCGCTCGAAACGCCCACGCTCAGTTGCGGCAGGCAATAGAGATCAGAACTGCTTGCGTTCACATTTAGCGCATCCAGGGCGAGGACGTTATCGCCGGAGACCAAAGATCCGATCACGGAGGAAACATCGAAGCTCTCGTATGCCCCTGGAGTGTGGTCCGCGGTCGACGGCGAGTTGTAGACCAGGGTGCTTTCTGGCGGAGCCGCTGCGGCGGCGGCGGTCGCGCCGTTGATCCAGGCATAAAAGCCGTCGTCGTAATTCATGTTCAGCGTCAGCCGCTCGACCTTTGACCGATCAGCGACGGTGAAATGGGTCCGCATGAAAACGCTTCTCCCCGTCCCGAGGATGGCTGGATATTGGGTCTTGAGGTCGAGAACGAGCGTGGATTGGAGATCGGGGCTGGACGCTTTACCGTAATCCATGAAGCCGACCGGGAAACCACCCGACAACCAGGCGGAGTCATTGAACGCCGGCGCTCGCCAGGTGTTGCCGAGCGCATCGTCCGCCGGGACGAATGCGCGCACGCTGCTGGAGGTGGCGACCAGTACGGTCGAGGTGGTCGTCAGCGAGGTGCCGTAGCTGATATCCTGGTATTGCGGCGGGAACGTCGGTGCAAACTCGGTGGATTTGGTCACACCGTCCGGTTTGACGAGCGCGAGATACTCACCGCTGGCCTTGAGGTCGAAGTTGGTGTGGAGCGGGCTGCCCACGATGCGCCGGTCCTTGCTCGAACACCACACGAGCAGGCAGCCCTTGGGAGGAATCGTCACCGCCGGAAACATCCACTCCGTCAGGTTGGTCGCCTTGTCGGTAAGGAACCATCCCGCCATGTTCACGGCCACGGTGTCGGGGTTGCGGATTTCCAGCCAATCGGAGGCGTCACCATCCTCGTCGTTGATGATGTGTTTGTTACTCGCCATGAACTCGGAGATGACCGGATCGGACTTTCCGGTCAGCGGCAGGAGCAGGCAGACAAAGGCCAGGAGACGGAGACGTTGGCGCATAATGCGGGGATTTTCCCACGCCTATCATGGTCCTCTTCGGGCGAATTGACAATTCAAAGGATTAGACCTCCGGCATAAGTCCGCAGAGTTCGCAGATAACCAGCAGAGGGACCGCTTGGATTGCCTTTTCTTCCCTCCCATCTGCGAAAATCTGCGAAATCTGCGGACGAGTTCCGATTTTTTGTCGGAAGTCTATTGAATGGCCAGCGCGGCCGGTTTTCAGCACGCCTCGTGCGGGGGGCCGTACGCCGGCTTTTTAGCGGGAAGCGGGTGACGGGACGCCCTCGGAGGGTTCCGCCATCTCCGTCTTCAAACGGGCATCCTTGAAGAGGGGATCACTCATCACGAGGAGAAACACGGTGGCATCCGCGCGCTCGCGGGCGCTCCGCAGATGGGCTGCCGCCGCTTTCACATCGCTCCTCTTGAGGTCACGCGCAGCCGCCGCGAAGAGGGCTTCCATCGGCGGGCGGGGCTGCGCTAGTGCCGCGTCGATTTCCGCGTTCGTGCCGTCGGTTGTCTCCTGGTTCGCCTCGATTGCGCATAGCCACAACTTCACCCGGTAAAGACCGGCGCCGGTTTCGTCTTCGTTGCGTAAAAGCGCGGAACGGAATTTCGACATCGCGTCCATCAGTTTGCCCTGCGCGCGCAAGCACTCGCCCCAGAGAAAATAACAGTCCGGCTGAGTGGGGTCGAGGGCCGCCGCCCTGGCAAAACTCGCCTCGGCTTCGGTGTACGATTTTTCGCCGTTGTACGCGACGCCGGTGTAGAGACTCGCTTCCGCAGAGGCCGGGCCATTGTCCGCCGCCGCGTTGATCGCGGCGCGCGCGCCGAGGTAATTTCGTTGGTGGAGCAGGGTGCGGGCGACCTCGATGCCCATCGTGTCCCAGTGCGGGTGTTGCTGCCCGAGCGCCGCGAAAAGTTGTTCGGCCTGGGTAAACTGATGCGCGTGGCGGGCGGCATACGCCGCGTCCAGTGCGTCCTGATCGGCCGCCGTCAACGGTTCCACCTTCGGTCGGATGTCCCGCCGCAGCCCGCGGCCAGTGCCATCCCGCCCGGCTCCTGCCAGTAGATAGCCCGCGAGACCTCCGACGCTCAGGGAAACGAGCGCGACCAGCACGGCCAGCCGAAAAGAAAAACGACGTTTGCGCAACGGACGAGGCCCGGCGGGGCGGGACGACTGCAGCGGGCGGAACGGCGCGTCGTCCTCCGTTTCCAGAGCACCGTCAGCCTCTGCCGTCACCGGCGGCGTGGCGTCGGTGTCCGCCGGAGCGTCGATCCCGTCCTCGGTGGAAGCGGCCGGCTCAACGGCGGATTGCCCCGCGCTGGAGTCGTGAATCCGGAACATCCCGGCAGGCGAAGCGGAAAATCGGCGGCGGCGAGGCCCTTTCATGGAAGAAAACAGGGGGAGGCAACGCCGCCGGTCGTGCCGCACAAACGTCTTGATCCGCTAAATCGCTTCTCCGCCGATGGCAAGCGGAAACTTGGGTTATCCTCCGGCGGGAAGTCCGCCGTCGTCGCGGATGCTGTCGGCTTTTCCGGTCTCCCGATGACCAAGATCTCTCCGGGTTCCGTTGCTACTCTGTTCCGAACCAACTGCATCGAAAGTTTCCGGGGCGGTTCCGGTCAGTCCGGACCCTTTCTATCGTCTCAACCGCCACCTCATCGTAGGGGCCGAAAAAAAGCGTTGGCATTGAAATTATTTTTCTTGACCTCTCGATCGGTAATCGCAGATTGTTACCGGTACCACGATTCCCCCATGAAAAAAACTTTACTCACTCTGCTGCTGACCGCCGGGGTGGCAGGATATGCTTCCGCCGCCACGCTCGTGAACTACGTCGCCTCCGCCGACCCGAACCTCAGCCCGGACGCTGTAGGTGGGGCAAATGTCTGGACGTGCGCTTTCATGAACGGCTCAGGGTCCTATTTCGGTGCGCCGGGCGGTATTTCGCCCAACATGTGGGCCATCTATGCTTACCAGCCTGCGGCTAGTTCCGCAATAATGACCTACGCTTTTGAAGGGTCGGCGCTGGCGGCGGGGCAATCCGTTTCGCTGACATACGCAATGAATACCAGCGTTTCGGCTGGAACCAATGTGGGCATCCAACTGCTGGACGCCAGTTCAAACGTGCAAACCCAGTTCATTTTCACCGGTGGCACCCCGCTTGGCTGGGCCTATTCCGACACCGGAACTGGCTTGGCGAATTTCGCGGCTACCGGCAAAGCATACGATGTGAACGACCCGTTCAAAGTCACTTTCACGCTGACCTCATCGACAACCTATTCGGCCACGGCATCGGCGGGCACCGTGGCCACCCAGGCGGGAGACGCTACCACCGGTGCTTGGAGCGGTACATACGCCAATCCGATCACGCAAATCCGTGTCGTCAATCTCGGTGCTGGCGATGCCAGCGACCAATATTCAAATAACCTGATCGTTGCCACTGTGCCGGAGCCGACCTCGTTTGCAGTCCTCGCCGGGGGTGGCTTGCTCGGTAGTGTTCTGCTGCGCCGCCGTCGCGCCTGCTGATCGCTGACCCCGTCTTGATTGATGTGAAAAGCCGCTTGGTGAAAACCCGGCGGCTTTTTCCTTTTGGCGGCTCGTGCTCTGTCTGCCATAACGCCAAGTGCCGCTGGTTGGTTCGCTCAAGATTCGATGGGCGGCGGGGCAATCACCTTCCCGGTTTCGTTGCGCAGTTCGACGGCAAAGCGTTGCCGTCGGCATCGTTGGTCCTTAGATTCTGCCGAATCCCGTGCGTCTTCCCTCCCGGTTCCTCTCCGCTGTCTCGCTCCGGCGAACTGACTGCCTTGTTGCCGTTTCTCGACGTTTGACGAAGCTGCCTCGGGTTCCTTTCGTCGCATTGTCGCTGGGGAGCACGCTGCTGTTGCTTCTAGGTGGCTGCGGCCAACAGGACGGGCACGGCTCGCGGGTCGTCCTCGCCTATTGGGAAAAATGGACCGGCCCCGAGGCCGATGCCATGCGCGCGGTGGTGGACGATTTCAACGCCAGCCAAAGCCGCATCTTCGTCGATTACAGTTCCATCAGCCAGATCGACCACAAGCTCATGCTGGCCACGGCGGGCGGGGTGCCGCCGGACGTGGCCGGGGTCTTCGCGCGGATGCTGCCGGTGTACAGCGAGAACAACGCCCTGACCCCGCTCGACACGCTGGCCGCCGAGGCGGGCATCCGACGCGAGCAGTACATCGACGTTTTCTGGCAGCTCTGCCTGCACCGGGGCCACCTCTGGGCGCTGCCTTCGACCCCGACCAGCACGGCGCTCATCTGGAACAAGAAAATGTTCCGCGAAGCCGGTCTGGACCCCGAGCAGCCGCCGCGCTCGCTGGCGGAGTTTGAACAGTTCAACGAAAAACTGGCCCGGCACCGGCCCGACGGCAGCCTGCAAACCATCGGCCATTTGCCGCTCGGCTGGTGGGACGAACTCTGGGGCGCCTGGTTCGGCGGCAAACTGTGGGACGGCGACAAAAAGATCACGACCAACTCGCCGGAGAACCTCGCCGCTTACCGCTGGGTCGAATCCTATCCGAAGCGTTTCGGCGCGCACGATCTGGTCGCCTTCCGCGATGGCCTCGGTAATTTCGCCTCGCCGCAGAATCCGTTTTTCACGGGCCGCGTGGCGATGGTCCTGCAAGGCGTGTGGATTTACACGTTCATCAAGAACTACGCCCCGGCGGATTTCGAGTGGGGCGTCGCGGCCTTTCCCTCCGCGGACCCGGAGCGTCTGAAGGATGTCACCGTCGTGGAGAGTGACGCCTTCGTGATCCCCACCGGGGCCAAACACCCCAAGGAAGCGTTCGAGTTCATCCGGTACCTCAACTCGCAGGGACCAATGGAGAAGCTTTGCCTGGGACAGCGGAAGTTCACGCCTTTGCGCGCGGTCAGCGATGAATTCCTGCGCAGCCATCCCAATCCGTACATCGCCAAGTTCATCGAACTCGCCCGGAGCCCAAACGCCGTGGCCGTGCCACCACTCTCCACCTGGACCGAATACCTGAGCGACATGCGGATTGCCGTGGACCGCATCCTGGCCGGCGAAAGCACCGCGCAGGCTGCGCTCGCCATGGTGGAACGGCGGGAACAGGACGTATTTGACCGGCGGCAAGTCCGTGCGCAGCGGCTCGGCCCGGAACTCGCCCGGAAATAAACCGCGCCATGACCCGGATCGAAAAACGCAACCTCCGCAACGGACTGGCGTTCATCAGCCCCTGGTTGATCGGGTTCGTTGTCTTGTGCGTGTATCCCATCCTGAGTTCGCTGTATTATTCGTTTTGCGACTATTCGGTGCTGTCGCCGCCGCTCTTCACCGGGTGGCAGAATTACCGCAATCTGGCGACCGATGCGTTGTTCTGGCAGTCGCTCTACAACACGTTTTTTTTCGCGGCGTTCGCCATCCCGCTGAGTTTGCTGGTCTCCCTCTCGCTGGCCATCCTGTTAAACCTCAACCTCCCCGGCAAAAGCATCTTCCGCACGATCTTCTTTTTGCCGTCGCTGGTGCCGATGGTTTCGCTGGGCGTCCTCTGGCGCTGGCTGCTCAACGGCGACGTGGGCCTGGTCAACGACGCCCTCCAGCCGGTCCTGCACGCCGTCAACTTCGTCCTGGGCACGCATCTCGACAAGCCGAACTGGCTGCTGGACGCGCGCTACGCCAAGTGGGGCGTGATCTTTACCGTGGTCTGGGGCGCGGGCAACGCGATGGTCATCTACCTGGCCGGTTTGCAGGACGTGCCGCGTTATCTTTACGAGGCGGCCGACATCGACGGCGCGAACTTCTGGACCAAGACGCGCCACATCACGCTGCCGATCCTCTCGCCGGTGATCTACTTCAACACCATCATGGCGCTCATCGGTTCGTTTCAGGTGTTCGCCGTGCCTTACGTGATGACCAACGGCGAGGACGGCCCGAACCGGTCGCTCCTGTTCCTGACGACCTATCTTTACGAAAACGCCTTCGAGTATTGGAACATGGGTTACGCCTGCGCCATCGGCCTCGTTTTGTTCACGCTCATCCTCGTCCTGACCTTCCTCGCCACCAAGCTCTCGGAGAGGCACATCTACTACGCCGGAAAATAACCCCATGCGCTTTGACAATCCCCGTTTCCAGCGGCTGGCCCGGGCGGCGGCTTTCCTCCTGGTGGTGCTTTTGGCGGGACTGTTCCTGGTCCCGCTGGCGTGGATGGTTTCGACCTCGCTCAAGCCGCTCAATGAGACCATGTCCCTGCCGGCGCGCTGGATGCCGAGCCGCATCCAGTGGCACAACTACCGGGATGCCATCGACACGATGGGCTACTTCTGGCGTTACGTCGCCAACACCCTGTTCGTTTGCCTGATGACCGTCCTCGGGACCACGATCAGCAGCGCGCTCGTCGCTTACGGATTCTCGCGGATCGAGTGGAAGGGGCGCGACCGGCTTTTCCTGGTCTTGCTGGCGACGATGATGATCCCATTCCCGGTCGTGATGGTGCCGATCTATGGGTTGTTCAAACAGCTTGCGTGGATCGGCACGTTCAAGCCGCTCTGGGTCCCGGCGTTTCTCGCCGGCCCCTTCAATGTCTTTCTCTTGCGCCAATTCTTCCTCGGCCTGCCGACGGATATCTCGGAAGCGGCGCGGATCGACGGCTGCTCCGAACTGCAAATCTTCTGGCACGTCATCCTGCCGCTCTGCAAGCCCGCGCTGCTGGTGGTCGCGTTGTTCCAGTTCATGTTCAGTTGGAACGATTTTCTGGGGCCGCTGCTGTATTTGACCGAGCAAAAGGACTATACGCTGGCGCTGGGCCTGCAAAGTTTCCAGAGCCAGAGCGGTGGGACGGCGTGGCACCACCTCATGGCGGCTTCCACGCTGGTGGTGCTGCCGGTGTTGGTGCTCTTTTTCTTCACGCAAAAGTCCTTCATCGAAGGGATTGCGGCGACAGGCGGGAAAAATTGAGTTTGTCCGGGTGGATTGATCTCCGGCAAAAGTCGGAAATGGTCCGCCGATGACGCAGATTTGGAGCAGGGGAAGACCTCGGGGCGGCTTTCTGGTCCTCTGCTAATCTGCGCAAATTTGCGTCATCGGCGGGCAACCTGCCTTCACCGGGGCGCACCGGTGGACTCGCGCACCGTCAAGGAAACTTCCATGGTGAGATGCTCGCTGGGAATCTCGTGATTCTCCAGCGAACGCAATAGAATCTTCGCGCCGTGCTCCGCCATGGTCGATACCGGCTGGCGCACGGTGGTCAGCGAAGGAAAACGATCCGCCGCCGTCGGCAAATCGTCAAAACCGGCCACGGAAAGCTCGCCGGGCACGCTGACGTTGAGCGAACGCGCGGTCTCGATCACGCCGAAGGCCATCAGGTCGTTGGCTGCCACAATGGCGGTCGGGGCATCCGGGGCGGCGAGCAACGCCAGCGCGGCCCGGCGGCCGCCCGGCATGGTGTAATCGCCGGGCTGGATGTAAGCGGGTGGGAGCATGAGGCCGTTGTCCCGGCAAAATTGCTCGAAGGCCAGCTTCCGGCGCTCGGAACTGATCAAGCCGTCCGGCCCGCCCACGAAAGCGATCCGCCGATGTCCGAGCGTCACCAGATGCTGGCAAACCGCCCGAATCCCGGCGGCATCGTCGCAGGAAATCGAGCAAACGGAGGGCTCCGGGAGCGATTCGCCCACGACTACCATCGGCACCCGCAGGTTCTGCAAAGTCTGGAGAAAATGGTCATGCGTGTGCGGTGCGACGATCAGCAGACCGTCCACCTTGCGCTGCTGGTAGAGCCTGGCGAGCTTGGTGCCGTCGTTGAACGACTCGGACGCCGTGTCGAACAGGGCGAAGTGGTGGGTGGAACCTTGCAGCGCACTCTGGAAACCGCGAAAAATTTCCCCGAAATAATACGAGCCGATCAGGGTGCCGGTCCACATGGCGATGCCGATGAACCCCGAGCGGTTGAAGTTGAAATTCCGCGCCATCGAGTTCAACTCGTAGTTGAGCTTTTTGGCGGCGGCCTCCACCTTTCGGCGGGAGGCGCTGCCGACGCTGGCACGATTGCCGAGCACGCGGGACACCGTCATCTTGGACAGTCCGCATTCCCGTGCGATGTCGTTCATGGTGGCGCGGTAGAGCGCCTTGTTTTGCGCAGGTTCCCCCTTCGTTGCGGCCATCGCTCACCCGTATATCACAGTTTTGGAAGGACCGAGTACCTTTTTTCCCGACCGTTGTCGGCGGACGGACCCCGGCGTCCGGCAGTGCCGCCGAACGGTTTTCGCTCAAGGTTTGGCGGTTGGAGCGAGGTCGGCGGGCGACTCGTACTTTACCTTTCCGAAGGTCGCCTCGCTCAGTTGCATCGCATCGTGACTCAGCACGAAAAGGCCGGCCACGCCGGCGGTCGGGAGGTCCGGCAATTCAACGGACCGGGTTCCCAGCACCGTTCCTGCCCGGTCGAGCGCGCTGGCCTCGAACGCCGCGCCGTGGCGCGTGAGGCGCAAGGTGCAAGCGCCCGCGTCGAAGCGAACCTGGGTTTCAACGATCTTCGCGCCAGGACGCGTGCGGGAGCCGAAGATGCACTGGCCGCCGGGCTT
>CAHJWO010000076.1 GCA_903642295.1 PVC group bacterium
CTGCCAGGACTACCGGGGTATCTAATCCCGTTTGCTCCCCTGGCCTTCGTGCATCAGCGTCAGGAACTGTCCAGAGATCCGCCTTCGCCACTGGTCTTCCTCACGATATCTACGCATTTCACTGCTACACCGTGAATTCCGATCTCCTCTCCAGTCCTCTAGCCAAGCAGTATCGAATGCAGTTCTGAGGTTGAGCCCCAGGATTTCACATCCGACTTACCCGACCGCCTACGCACCCTTTACGCCCAATGAATCCGAACAACGCTTGAGGCCTCTGTATTACCGCGGCTGCTGGCACAGAGTTAGCCGCCTCTTCCTCTTCTGATACTATCAAGCCATCCGTAGTTACTGGACGGCACTTGTTCTCAAATGACAGGAGTTTACAATCCGAAGACCTTCATCCTCCACGCGGCGTCGCTCCTTCAGGGTTTCCCCCATTGAGAAAAATTCTCGACTGCTGCCACCCGTAGGTGTCTGGACCGTGTCTCAGTTCCAGTGTGGCTGGTCGTCCTCTGAGACCAGCTACCCGTCAATGCCTTGGTGAGCCGTTACCTCGCCAACTAGCTGATAGGCCGCGGGCTTATCAAGAAGCGCCAGGTTGCCCCGGCTTTGACGTTGGGAAGATGTCATCCCTGGTCACATGCGGTATTAATTCGCCTTTCGGCGAGCTATCCCCCACTTCTCGGCAAATTGCCCACGTGTTACGCACCCTTGCGCCACTTGACAGTATTGCTACTGCCACGTTCGACTTGCATGTCTTATCCACGCCGCCAGCGTTCGTTCTGAGCCAGAATCAAACTCTCCGTGAAAAGTTTGCGCCAGTCACTGCTAAGGTGACCGACAAATTCTGACCGATTCCTAATTTGCCGCCAATCCTTGCGGATCAGCGGACTTTCGGTTCGATCATACAATTTTGATTTGTAATCAAAGAAACCGACGAATAACGCACAATTCAATCTTTGCTTTCTCCCACTCCGATTTCATCCCTTCGCAGACCCACACCCCGCGAGACGCGGCGTCGAGCCATCAGAGCTAATCTATCAAAAAAACATCGCCGAGTTGTTTAGGCACGCCGGGCGGCCAATCGGGCTGCCTCATCCATTCCTTTCAACCGACCACCCGGAGAACCGGGCCGCTCTATTGAGCGAGGATCAATCTTCTCACTACTTCTTTCGGCGTCAACCGGAAAGTTTCCACTTTCTTCGTTGCGCCCGCCGAGCTTCAGGCCTCAACGTTTCCCGGTATTACTTCAACCGGAGACTCGCTTTTCAGCAGGTCACCATATTCGCTCGTTTCTCGCCGTCGTCAACCGGAAATTTTGCATTTCCAATTGATTCCCGCCGTTTCCGGCAGGTGGCTCGTTTTGAACGGGTCCCTATCGTACCGGAGAACCGGAAGGCGTCAACAGGCTTTTTTCATTTGCCTGTCACGTTTCCCTTCCTCCGCAGAGTCGGGCTTTCCGTGTCACCCTGGCGGGCGACGCTCTCCGTTCGAGCGGGACAGAAGAATCGGTTAGAAGGAAAGAACGTCAACCGGAAAATTTGAGTTTCCGATAGTTCGCACCACCCGGCTTTTCGGGTCAGGTGTGGCGATGGGACGGTTAGATTAAGCGAGGTCGTTCTTTGGTCAACGTGATTTGCGACGATTTCGCCATTTAGTTCCCAACTGGCTCCGGCAGAGAGATTTTCGTCAAGTTTTTCGCTCCGGCCGAGGCTTTTCGGGAAGAGTATTGGGTTCCCATGGTTGCGCCATAGGTTGAGACCTTGCGCCCTGGCCGGGACTTTGGAATGAGATTTCACAACATTAAACCTCCCGAAGAACTGTTTCCGAAAGAGAAGGGCGTCCGCAGATTTTCGCAGATTCGGAGCAGCAAAGGGAAGCGCCGGTTTCTGCGATGCTGCATCGCCGAAGACCCCGGCGCGGGCCGGGTCGGCTTATTCGGTGGAAAGAGTGTCAGGATTGAGCTACCGCTGCTACCCTGTTGCCGCCGTCCGAGTGATCCTCCCAACGTATGAGCCGCCTAGAACCCGATATCCTGATCACGGACCTCCCCCTGACAACGCGTCCAGCATCGTTTTCGTCGCAAGCGGGCGGCGTGGTCGAGTTTTTCGGCGTGGTGCGGGGACACGAAGGGGAGGCCGAAATCACGGGGATCCATTACGAATGCCACCAGGCGATGGCTCACCACCAGCTCGCCAAAGTGGCCGCCGAGACCTGCGAACGCTTTCCCGTCCTGGGACTTACGGTGCAACACCGAATCGGATTCGTGCCGGTCGCGGAGCCATCGCTGTTTCTGAGGGTGAGCGCCGCCCACCGCGGACCCGCGTTCGCGGCCGCGGAATGGCTGATCGTGCAACTCAAACTGCGCGTCCCCATCTGGAAGCATCCCGTGAATCTACAACGCGGCGCTGCGGCGGGTGAGGCACACGCATTGCGCTGAAGTTTCGCCGCACTCCTTTTGCGCATGAATCTTCCCAACCGCCTCACCGTCAGCCGATTCTTCCTAACCGTGCTCTTCGTCGGGGTGGTCAGCGCCAACGCGCTTCCTTATCATCACACGATTGCGTTGGGTCTGTTCCTGCTGGCGGCCATCACGGATTATGCCGATGGCGAAATCGCCCGGCGCTACTCGCTCGTCACGGATTTCGGCAAATTGATGGACCCTTTGGTGGACAAGATCATGACGGCGGCGGCGTTTGTGTGCCTGGTGCCGCTCAAAGCCGTGCCGGCCTGGGTGGCCATCATCGTGATTTCGCGCGAATTTTTGATCACCGGCCTACGGCTGCTCGCCATTTCCAAGGGTCGCATCCTGGCAGCCGATCCCATCGGCAAACACAAGACTTCGTGGCAAATCGCCACGGTGATTTTCTTCCTCGTCCTGCTTTCTGTCCGCGAGTTTGCCCGCAGTCCTGCTACGATGGAGCCAGGCGAATTGTGGCAGCGCCTGTGGCTTTACGGCGGGTGGACAGTGAGCGGGGTGGCCGTCGGGCTGACGGTGTATTCCGGGGCGGACTATCTCTGGCGGCACCGCGCCATGCTCAAGGCGGAGTGACGAGGCGGTCAACTCCTTCCATGGATCCACCGGGTTGGTAGAAGGGGCAGATCTGTCTTTCGTTGGGTTACCCCGTGCCACGGCAACATCGAAAGGCCCTTCGGCTCGTTTGGCTTCGCCTATTTGCCTTCGGCTCCCTTCGATTCGCAAACTCGGTTCACTCGCTCAGGATGACCGAGGAATATAAGGATGCCGCAGAGCTGGTGCGAGCCCGGCAGACGCATATCCACCGAGGGCGGGCCAAAGCCGCGCCAGACAAGCTACGTCTCACATCGGGCGGAACGTGCGGGTCGAGCCCTGCGTGGCGTCGAGTTCGAGCGTGAAAAAGTTGCTCGGCGGCGCGGGCAATTTGTCGCCAACTACTCCGTTGGTTGTGTTATGCAGCGTCACAAACCATGACTTGTTCGGGTCAAGGTCGGTCGTACCGTCCGGGCGGAACTGGATGTGATAATATTGGTAGTTGGAGCCGATACGAGGCAGCTTAGGATGCAGATAAGCATCACTTGCCACGTCATTCGTTTCGACATCCCGAAAGTGTTTTTTATCGGTCGCATCGCATATCGAGGACAACGTAATATAGTTGTCTACGATGATAGACCTTGGCAGGAACTCCACCTTTGTGATTGGCGTGAATCGCTGCTTGATGTCTTTGACGGTGGCCGGGTCCAAATTCGGCTGGACACTATAAAGCTGAAGGGCCTGTACCATGAAGGTCTTCGAGTCCGCTTTGTCGGCCGTCGCTGAGTCGGGGTCGCCGCAGGCATAGAGACGCATCTCGATGGGGAGCCCTTTTGCCAATGCAATTTGCTGGGCGCTGTTGAACTGGCTCTGGAGGGTTTGGGCTGCCTGGTTCAGCGCGGAACCCTTCAACGCTCCGCTGACCGCCGGGATCACCAGTGCGACCATCAACACGATGATGCCCATCACCACCAGCAACTCGATCAGAGTGAAAGCGCGCGACCTCCGCGAGAGGCGTAGTTTCTTCATGGGGCGAAACGCTTGGTGCTGACGATGCGAAACTTGTAGTACTGGTCGATATTCAAGTTCGCGCTGCCGGGGTCGGAGATCGTCTGCACGGCGAAATCGGGCAGCAACAGATCGTTGGCATCAATGTAACGCTCGATGATCGACGACCCCCGGTATTCCGCCACCACTTGATCCTTGCCCGAAACCCACTTCGTGGCGGGGGTGTTCGGTGCTTTGCGTAACGCCTGTGCCCGTACGTGGACGGTAAACACATTGGATTTCGTGGTCAGGCGGCCGTACAAATCGGCGTAGGGTTTATCGCGCAGGTTGTTGCCGGTGAGTTGATGGTTGGCCGTGGGGCTGGTTCCGTTGCCCCAGTAGGTCGCCATTTTCCCGGCCAGCGTCTCGTAATCCTCCAGGCCGGACAAAGACAGCGCCGGATCATTGGGGATCAGCGGGATCGTGGAGATTTCCGTCGCGGAACGGTACACGTCGTGATCCACGTCGAACTTCTTGTCCAGCATCGTCATCGTGGAATCGAGGCGGATCGGGAAGCGAACGTCCTGCGGCAAGGTAGGTTGTCCGCTGGTGGCAAACGGCGGTTTGTACAGGCTCGCCAAACCGGGGGAAATCGCCGCCATTCTGGTCGATTTCATCAACGCACGCATCCCCGTGGTGCGTTTAATGTAGGTGAACGGCTGTATCTGATAATTCAGGTTGATCTTGCCCGCCGTTGAAAACGGTTGACTGATGGCATAAGGCTCCACCACCGGCATCCAGAAAAGGTCGGCCAAATAATGATCCGCCGGCGCCATCCCGCCCTCGTTGTTGGCGTCGCCTGAAACCGGCGGATGGAACAGCAGCGTTTGCCAGGGGAGGTGGCGCTGCACGCCCGTCGGCAGGGAACCGAACATCATCGACGAGGGGATTTGACGGTTCGGCGAGAAGAACGTCCCGGAGTTGTTAGTGTAATCTTCCGTATCGACGTAGGGGACGCGGTACTGTCGGATATTATTATTGTCATAACGGATGAAGTTTTGGTCCCCTTCGTCCGGCTTGTTGATGTAATCGCCGTCCTTGTGCATGCCCATCCCGGTGTCCCAGCTTCCGGGCCCGCCGTCGACGCGGGTCACGTAACTGCCCGTTCCCGATTTGTTGCCGAACGGCGCCCCCACGCGCCTGGGCACGTCCGGGCTCCGGCTGTAAATGACGGCAGTATTGATCAGTTTACCCAGAGACGGATCTTTCGGATTCGGGCCCGCTACCGGGTTAAATCCATGATAAATGATGCTCTTTGCCACTTCATTCGTGGGTCCGCTGACCGAACGCATCATGTTGTGCGCCATCTGGGGAGCATTGGGGGAACCGAGGTCATTCATCGCCAACCCGTAATTGAAGTTTGGCTGAAAATACCTCGTCACTGGTTGCTGGAGCGGGGGCGGCACGATGGGCAAGGCGGCGTAAACGCGATGGTCGCCCGCCGTATGATCCGGCGTGGTGTCGGCGATGGAACCCGTATAGTTGTAACCCGCCGGCTCCAGAGACACTACGGTATCCGTGTACATGACGAAATTATCCGTGCCAGGCGACCAGCGATTGGGTATGAACTGGCCTTGGGTGGGCTCGTCAAGGCTGGTACCACCTGACATATTGCCAGGATACGTCGCGATATCCTGATACTCCAGCCGCTTGTTGAAAAAGAATTCCGTGCCTTGGTTTTGATATGCTAGCTGAGGTCCGGTCGTCAGATTCAGATCGAAATTAAAGCCACCGGTCTTGGTGTAGTTGGGAACCGGATAAGGGAGATGGAACACCCCATCGGGAAAACGCAGGCTGAACGTCTGAATTGGTCCATCGGTCGAGGTTCCGGCGGCCACTTCGGGCGTGATGATTTCCACCGTGATATCCTTCGGTCCTTGATGCAGGCTAAAATTGTTAGGGTAATACTGATTCTTTGTCGGCGTACCCGCAGTGTCGGGCATGTACATTTTATTCACGGCCGGGACCGGAATCTGGTCCGTGTAACCGTAAAACGGATAATTTCCGCGGCTCGATGTAGAATTGGAATTGCATTTTTTATAAATATTATCCGGTACCCTGCCCCAGGTACCATTACTGAAGCCCAGATAAGGGCTGACAGTGCCGCCGATCCCGCGACCGTGCCAGGTCCGTACGTCCCCGCTTTCGATGTAGTTCACCAGCGGCCCCGGCGGCAGCACAGACGAAGTCGAGACCCCCCCGCCGGGTAATGGGGACCCCACGAATGTATGGCCCGCAACGGGGGCACCACCGCCGGGATTAATCGGAATGAATGCCCCGGAGGTGAACGTCAACTGATCGAGACCGGTCACCCGATAAGCGAGTTTGGGGCGGTTGCCGACGTTGCCCTGCATCACATCGGTGAAAGACAGCATAAAAACGACTCCCATCGCGTCCGTAGGTCCCGGTGCCATACTGATGCCGTTACCGCCGGACTCGGCCGCCTCGGGGATGATTGGGGCTCCAGGAGGCTGCGGCACATAAGGCTTATCGTTGTCCCGACTCGCCGTCGTGCTATAAGGGTAATCGTGCGCCGCGAAGAAAAGCAGATAGGCGCTGGCGATCGTGTCCACCCGCCCGAACCCTTGGGTCGCGCCGATCCGGATGGGAAGAACCTCTCCTGCGCCCGGCATGGAGGCAGTGCTGTTATCAAAGTTATTCCCCATCACAACGTCGATTGGGGTATATCGATAGGGGTAGGTGACAGGATCGTTACTGGGCAACGCATTGGGAGAGACGGGATGGTCCGGATCCGGCGTGCTGTCCTGGATGTTGGTGCAGCGGATGTAATCGTAGATTTCCGTGAGGATCTGGTCCCGTTCCGGGGCATTCACCCCGGTCGCATATTTTTTCAGAAACGTGTTGCCGAAGGTGTTGCCCGGCACCGGCAGCGAGGTCAGCTTTTGCAGGTATTGATAAAGAACGTCATTGCGTCCGCCTTTTGGAAAGTCGTCGGTCTGGCTCCGCGCATTAAACCGCGTGAAATAATAAATATTGGAATTTTGCGCTCCGCTCGGCAGGCTCGGTCCCACTGTGGCGCAGAACTTCGCCAATTCGTCATAAGCGGTCGTCTTGAGAGGCCGACCCAAGTTTGGCGAGACATGGTTTGCATCGGTCAGGTTGACCGGCCACATGCTCATACGTGGGGTATTATAGAGTGTCACCTCCGGCGCGCTGCTGTTTGCCGTGAGGAAGAATTTCGCCTTTTGCATCATATCTGGCGTGATGACGCTCTGTTTGATGTTGGTTCCCACCGTGGTGTACACGTTGGGGATCCGATGCACGACATCGCCCGCGCCCCCGGTCAGGGTGGGATCGAGGGCGTCGAAAAGCAGTTCGTCCACCGTCGAATACAACCGGTAGTAGCGCCCCTGCCCCGGCTGGATGATCTTGCCGGTGGAGGGATCGGTCGGGGGCAACGTTCCTGACGAGACCTTCGTCGCCACCGTCGATCCACCCGGCAGAATCCGCGGTGTGAGCGAATAATATTTCTCGATCTGCGCGGCGTCGAGCGAGGTGTACAAATGATTCGCCGCCGACCTGGGCACGGGCAGCACCGGTGCGAGGCCGCCACTGCTGCCCGCGTAGCCGAAGATCGGACTGAGCGAGGTGGTCGCCGGGTGGCCGGGGTAACGCTGGTATTCTCCTTTCGCGGGCTGAACCAGGGCGAAGCCGTTTCCACCGGAGGCAGCCTGTGGGCCGACCACATTGTTGAACGTTCGGGTGACCAGATTGCCGGTTTCCTGCATCGAATTAAACCGCGGCACATCCCAATAGGTGCCCTCCGAAGCCGTGTTGATGTTCACCTTGGACGACTCGTCATCCGTCCAGAATGCAATCCGCCCCTTGATCGGGTTCAATGCACTGGGACCGTTCCCATTGAGTACGGCATCGGTGCCATCGAACTGGGCGGTCGTCAGCGTGCCGTCCTGCAGCACGTAGAGCCACTTGACCGGCATCGGCGCCGGGTTGTTGTCGTTCGCATCGTAAAGCGGTGCGTTCGGATCGGTCGTAGCCGAGACGTTGCCATGCTTCAGGACATGGAATCCCTCCACCCGCCGTTTGGCCGCGTTGGGATTGATTTCCTGACCGCTCGACCCGCCCAGGACCGTCGGTGAATCATCGTGCCCGGGGAAACCGGTTTGATCGTAGTCCTCGGCCGCCCGGGGGTCCACGATGGGATAAACGTCATCGCCGAGCGAGTTCTTTGCCGGCTCGTTCATGTCCACCCAGACATCCCGGTTTCCACCGGTCGCCCACGAGGCCAGCCCGGCGGTCTCGGGGCTGCCGAGCGCGGCGGCGGCGGGTTTCATGTCGTCGGCGGAATACAGCTTGTAAACGAACTTGGGAGCGCCGGCGTTGTCGAAAGTCCGGATCATCCCAGGCTGCGAGGTCCAGACCCAGGCATGGGCGGGTCCGCTCGCGCTGTCGTCGCCGGGGTCACGGCCCAGCGTGGCGTCCACGATGGTGCCCATCACGTAACTGACCGCCGAATCCGACAGGGATTTCGCCGAGGCGGCGGCGGCCGTGGTGCCCGCCGAACTCGCTTCGCTGGTCACCATCGAGAAAAACGCGATGATCAAACCGGAGATGATGACCAGAAACGACAACACCAATACGAGGGCGACGCCTTGCCGCTTGCGGCCCGGATCGTCCTCAACGAGTGAAGCGCGAAGTGAAACGTTCATGGGGGGGAACGATGGAAGCAACTAACATCGGCCGAAGTTAATCCTGGCTCCATTTGGCGGCGCGCAGGCTGATAGTCGTGGTAAAGGTCCGGTAGGCGATGCCCTGTGTTACCAGGTCGGTTTGGAGGTTCTGCAGGTCGGCGTTGTACTTGGTTGCACTTGACGCGGTTTGAGAGTCAGAGTTGCCGTTCGAGAGCCCTTGCGGGTCCATGATTTTTTGCGCGACAAAATACTTGTCCAGGGTGACTTGCAGTTGGTTTTTCTTCTGCGGGTTGGCTTCCACCCGCGCACCGGAGGCTTCGTCCATCGCCACCATGGTTACCTGGACGACGGGCGGAAGCTGATTGCGTGGATCGATCCTGCCATTCTTGGGGACCTGCTGTTGCGCGCTGTCATAACTGTAGCCTGGAGCCAGATAACCGCCTCCAGACTGGGCGAGGACTTGATCCTGATCTTTCCTGGAAAGCTGCGGCCAGACGACCAGTTCGATGATGTTCTCCGCCAGCAGATGGGTCGGGCGGGCCTGGGTTTGGGTGGTGTCCGTCGAAGTGGGGATCACCCGTAGCTTCAAAAAATCCTCGAACCAATCGCGGGCATGGTAAGCGCTGTTGTCCTTGGACGAGGTGTAGCGATAGATCGTGAGGCGGTCGGAGGGGACCATGAACTCCATCAGACGATAGCGGTGACGTTCCGGTGGGGGCGTGTACGATCCGGCAGGGTTGTTGAGGAAGGCGGGGCGGTAATTATAATCGCTGCCATACTCGACGAAGTAGCCCCACATGTTCAAAAGGTTGTCCAGTTCCGAGTACATTGGCACTCCCGTGGTGGGATTCGTCGTTTGCTGATCGTCGGAGGTGAATCCGACCGGGGCATGGAAGAAAACGGCATGCCCCGGCCCGCCCACCGGCGGCCGCTCCGTATCCAGCGAATTGAATTCGCCGAAGAATTCCTCGGTGCCGCCCACGATAAAGCGCAGGTCCGATTGCCGCTTGTATGCGGTCGGAATCCCGTTTTTTGTGTCGTAGTCGAAGTAGGTGTTTAGCGTCGCCTGGCTGAGGTGGCGGTTGATGCTGTCGAAGGCGGTGCGCGCCGAGCGAAACTGCTCCACCTTGGCCGAGGACGTGCGCCAGATGGTGGCGGTCTGGTTCACCATGGCCACGAGCATCAGCAGGATGACCATCAGCACGACCGTGGCCACCAGCAACTCGACCAACGTGAACGCGCGGGCCTTTCGCATAGGGTAAGCGCGATTCATTGCTCTAATAGCCCTTGGCGCTTTCAAAGGCGCTCTTGTTGCGGGCCACGTAGGCGATGTAGACGTTCACGTTTGCCTTGTTCGAATCCTGGAACGGGTCGGGATTGTGGCCCGGATTTTTGGCGACCTTCACGGTCAGCGTGGCGATGTTGCTGGTCGTGTTGGGTGCGCCTGAGCCCGTGGTCGGGACCGTCGTCGGCGTTTTCGCCATCGCTTGCACCGTATAGACTGAGCGCTGATCTTTCGTGTCGGTGATCGGCTGACCCGTCTTTGCGTCAATCAAGAGATTTCCCTGCTCGTCGTAATAGGTGGTGTAAGGAACGTAGGCCTGCAAGAGATAGGCGTAATCGGTCTGCTGCGCGCCTTGCACCACCTGTTCGAGGATCTGCGAACCAATGGACGAATCAATCGCGCTACGGAAGACGTTCAGACCCGTGGGGACCAGGCCGAAAAGCGCGACGAACGCAAACGCCACGATGCCGATGGCGAGCGTCACCTCGACCAGGCTGAAGGCGCGCTCCCGGATGGAGGGCCGACGCGAAGGAACTGGGGGGTTCATGGAGGGAGGGAGGAAACGGGTCAACAACGGCGGCCCGGTTAGCAGCCGGGTAGAACAACGACGAGTCCGAGGCAGCAAGGCAAGGCAAGCGGCGCACGGCGAACAAAAACTCATCAGTCTTCATGCAGGGGGAACACGCAAAGAAGGTAGCTTCCAAGTGACTACATTGTAAATCTTCGTAGTCAAGAGTAATTCTGTTTTCACCTCGGTATTTTCGCGGTTTGGGGTCCCCTGAAGTGAACCGCGATCCGCCCGGAGTTAAAGGGACCGGCCCGCCCTCACCCGCCCTTCCCGTCTCTCCAGGAGGGTCCGTCCTCGGCCGCTGGCATCCCCCGCCGACGCGTCGATGACATCCGGTGGCCCGTCGCCTCGTGGATTTCACCCACCTTGCCCAATCCAAACGGCGGCATGTTGTGATAAATGGTCTCGTACTTCCCCTCCGATACCTCGTAGGTCTCGTGCCAAATGCCCACGTCCCCGCAGTTGCCGACCTGCTCCCGAAACCGTTTCCACGCCGGGAGATGCGCCAGATCTTCGCGCCGGGCGTAATTCGTCAACGCCTCGAAAGACCGCCAGTATTGCAAGGTCAGGATCGTCCGCCCGAACCAGACGTGGCCGCTCAGAAAGCCCAGTTCCGGTTGGCGCTCCAGCTCCGCCAGCATCCGGGGCATGGCAAAAAATACCGGCAGCCACCGATGGATCTTCCAGGGCTTGTTGAAGCGCATTCCGATCAGGAATACGCAAAAGGTGCCGTCCAGCGTGGCGGTCACGCGCCGGGGAATTACGGGAGGCGAGATCATAATTTCAGTCCGATCACTTTCAGCAATTTCAAAGCGTTGGTCGTGGTGGCCAGTCCCGGACGCATTCGGTAATCGAAGCGCATCGTCGCGCCCGTCGCACTCTCCTCAAACTCCTCTCGGAAATGCACCGTCTGCGCTTTCGCCGCCAACGTTTCCATTTCCGCCAGCGACAGATCGTGCGTGGAAACCGCCCCGATGGCCGGTCGCCCGAGCAGATGTGCCACCACTTTGCCGACGATCACCTGCCGCTCCTGCGTGTTCGTGCCGCGCAGGATTTCGTCGAGCAGGTAAAGCACCACCGGCCCGCCCGGCGCATCGGCCAGGGCATCCGCCCGCTCGACCACCCAGGCCAGCCGCCGCAGTTCCGCCATGAAAAACGACACCCCTTCCTGCAAGGAGTCTTGCACCCGCAGGCTCGTCGCCAGCACGAGGACCGGCGGCAGCCGCAACTCCGCCGCGCACACCGGCGCACCCGCCCGCGCCAGCACGGCGTTGATCCCCAGCGTCCGCAATAAAGTGCTCTTGCCGGACATGTTCGATCCGGTCACCAGCAAAAACGTGCCCGGCGGCCCGAGCGTCACGTCGTTGGCCACCCTTGCCCCATCCGGCAGCAAAGGGTGACCCAGCGCGCGGGCTTCGATTTTCGCTTCGCTGGTAAAAGTCGGAAACGGCCAGCCGGGATGGTCGAATTTCAACGTTGCCAGCGAGGCCAGCATCTCCACTTCGGCCAACGCTTCGAACCAGCCGCGCACCTGCGCGCCGTGCCGTTCCTGCCAGCGCTCCATGAGGTAAAGTGCGTGGTAATCCCACAGGAACAGCCATTGCGCCACCGGGTTGGCCGGAGTCGTGCGGATGGCCGCGAGGCTCACCAGACCGTCGAGCGAGTGCATGGCCGTGTCCGCGCCCTGAAAGCGTTTGGCCAGCCGCCGCAGTTCCGGCGATTTCGGCTGCCACTTTGCCAGCAGGCTGAACAAATCACGGTAACCCCGGAGATTGCGTTCCTTGGCGCCAACCGAGTTCAACCGCGGCTGCAACGGCCCGCCCGTGAGCGCCGTCAGGACATAGCGGCCGATCCACAGAATGACCAGTGCCAGGATCCAACCGGGATCAACCATCAACCCGCCCACGATGGCCAGGACGATCAGCACCGGCAGCAACCGGGTCGCTGCCACCAGCCAGAGACGTGGCAGCAGGTAGGGCTCGTTCGTCGCCCAGGAAATCAGCGCATCGTCGTCGGAGAGAATCGGACCGCCCGGCGTCATCGTATGGGTGAATTCCTCGGCGATCAGTTGCAACTCCTGCCGCAGGTCCACCGCTGCTGCCAGTTCTGCCACGGCTTCCTGCCGCGTGCGAATTTCCTCGTCACTCGAGGGCGCTTCCCCTGGGGGCGGAGCCAACACCCCGGCCAGGCGCCGTCTGCCCTGCGGTGTCCCGGCGGTGCAAACCAGATGAAAGAGCGAGCCGGGACCAAACAGGTCGAGGTCCAGCGCGACGGGATCGTCACGCAGGGATGCCGGCGCAGGGGGAACCGGGAGTTTTGACCAATCGCGCTCCAGCCGCGCGAGACCCTTTTCGTTGATCCGCCGTCGCCCCTCGGTCTGGGTTTGCTCCCGATGCACATCGGCATGTTTGAATAGCAGCCACACGAACGCGGCCCCGCTGCCCAGCCCCACCGCCAACAACCCGGCTGCGACCATCGCTGAATGCGGCCAGTTGATCCCGGAGAAAATGCAGATGAGCGCCCCCACAAAAGTCGTTGCCCGGGCGTTGGACAAGCGGTCGAAATCCGCCCTCAGCCGGATGCGCGCGCCCAGGCATTCAACGATTCGCGCACGGTAATCGTCCCCCGCCGCCGAACTCCCCCCGAAAGTGGAGTCCGCCGTCACGACGGGTGCATTGGCAACGACAGGACGGAGCACGGCGCGGACGTTACCAGCATTTTGTGTGAATGAAAACCGCCCCCATTCCCGCTCCCTGGTCCCACCTTGCATCCTGCACCCCTTCCATCTCTCTGTCTTTGGTGCCTCCGTGGTGAACCCTTCCGCCTTCCGCCTTCCCGTCCTGCCGCTTTTCCGTTACCTTTCCTCCATCCAACCGCCCGCCCCCAACGCCGCCCCCGCCCGCAAGATCATCCATGTGGACATGGATTGTTTCTACGCGGCGGTGGAGGAACGCGAACGCCCCGATCTCCGGGGCCGCCCGCTCGGCGTCGGCGGCTCGCGCGAGCGCCGTGGCGTCCTGACCACCTGTAACTACGAGGCGCGCAAATACGGCGTGAAATCCGCCATGCCGACTTTCATGGCCCTCGCCCGCTGCCCGCAACTCGTCATCGTCCCGACCAACTTCGACCTATACCGCGCCGAGAGCGCCCGCGTGCGCGCCATCTTCCGCGAGTACACTCCGCTCGTCGAACCGCTCTCCCTCGACGAGGCCTATCTGGATGTCAGCCACCTCCCCCAGCCTGCCACCGACATTGCCCGTGAAATCCGCGACCGCATCTTCGCGGTCACGGGTCTGACCGCCTCGGCCGGAATCGCGCCCAACAAGATGCTCGCCAAGATTGCGAGCGACCTCAACAAGCCGAACGGCCAGCATACGGTCAAGCCCGCCGCCATCGCCGCCTTCATGGTCGCACTTCCGGTGAACCGGATTCACGGCATCGGCGAGGTCACCGCCCGGCGTCTCGCGGACGAGATCGCCGTCCAAACGTGCGGACAGCTTCAGGCCTTTGGCCGCGACGATCTCCGCGCCCGCTTCGGCAAGTTTGGCGCGGACCTCTACGACCGTTGCCGGGGCATCGACTCCCGACCCGTCGAGCCAGCCCGCATCCGCAAAAGCTTGTCCAACGAAAACACCTTCGACGAGAACCTGACGACGCTGGCGCAATGCCGCGAGCGTCTGGCCGGGCTGCACGCGGACCTGCTGACCGACCTGGAGAAACAGGAGCGCATCCGACCGGTGTCCAAGCTCTTCGTCAAGCTCAAGTTCGCGGATTTCTCGCACACCACGGTCGAGCGCGGCGGCACGGAGCCCGCGCTTCCGGCCTACGAGGTCCTGCTCGCCGAGGGCTGGCAGCGCCGCGAGGAGAAACGACGCGTTGTCCGTCTGCTCGGGGTCGGGGTGCGTTTCCAACTCGCCGACCAGTCCGAGCCGGAAACGATTCCCAAGCAAAACTCCCATCCCAACCAACTGGTGTTCGGTCTGTAGTCGGCTGGCATCTATTCGCGCCCCGTGCTTCGCCCGATTTTCCATCAGGGAATGCCCTTCCAATTCCTGGCATTCTGAAGGGAATCACACGACCTGAAAGACCTCCCTGCAAAGCACGAGCACGCCATCCATTTGCACACCGCATCCGTTTCAGCTACCTCCCCTTTGCCCCGCTTTCCCCTCCTCGACCCATGCGTCCGCTCCTCCCCCTGCTCGGCCTGATCTTCATTAGCGCCGCCCCCCTCCTCGCCGCCGACCCGCCCGCTACCTCATCCAAACAGGTACCCACGTGGGCTGCCGGCGCGGTGTGGTATCAAATCTTCCCCGAGCGCTTCCGCAATGGCGACCCGAAGAACGACCCGCCCCGCGCCGGGCTCGAAACCCCCATCATGGCGGGCAAGGACTGGCGCATTTCTTCCTGGACCGCCGACTGGTACGCGCGCGACGCGTGGGAACAATCCCTCGGCACCAATTTCTACAAGCAAGGCGTCTTCGAGCGCCGTTACGGCGGTGACCTCCAGGGCGTCCTCGACAAGCTACCTTACCTCGCCGATCTCGGCGTCAACGCGCTTTACTTCTGCCCGCTTTTTTACGCCCGCTCGCTTCACAAATACGACGGCAACAGTTACCATCATATCGACCCTTATTTTGGCCCCGATCCAGTCGCGGACTTCGCGCTCATGGACCAGGAAACGAGCGACCCATCGACGTGGCACTGGACCGCCGCCGACCAGCTTTTCCTGCGTGTGATCAAGGAGGCCCACGCCCTCCACATGAAGGTCATCATCGACGGCGTCTTCAACCACACGGGCCGCGACTTTTTCGCCTTCAAGAACCTGCGCGAGAAAGGGGCCGCCTCGCCCTACAAGGACTGGTACATCGTCCGCTCGTTCGACGACCCGACAACCCTCCGCAGCGAATTTGAATACGACGGCTGGTGGGGCCACAAGACGCTCCCGGTCTTTGCTTCCGCCAGGAACGGCCACGACATGGCTCCCGGCCCGAAAGCGTACATCTTCGACGCTACCCGCCGCTGGATGGACCCCGACCACAACGGCAACCCCGCCAACGGTATCGACGGCTGGCGGCTCGACGTGGCCGACGAGCGGCCGGTCGAGTTCTGGGCGGAATGGAACGCCCTCGTCCGCAAGCTGAACCCGCAGGCTTACACGACCGCCGAAACCTGGAAGGACCCCAAGCCCATGATCGTTGAAGGCGGATTCTCCGCTACCATGAACTACTTCGGCTTCGCGATTCCGGTCAAGGGTTGGCTGGCCGACAATCACCTGACCCCCACCAGGTTTGCCCGGCTCCTCGACGACCGGCGCAATGCCATTCCGCCAGCCGATGCTTACGCGATGCAGAACCTGATGGATTCGCACGACACGGATCGCCTTGCCTCCATGATCGTCAACGGTGAATCGACGCCATATCACGACGCCGACCAGATCGACTACAACACCAACAA
>CAHJWO010000077.1 GCA_903642295.1 PVC group bacterium
GACCTGCGAGCTACTCCAGCGAGACCAATCCGGCGGTGATCGCGTACCGTGTCACCGCTACCGCGTCGTGGACATGGAGCTTTTCCATCATCCGGGAACGGTGTTTATCGATGGTCTTCACGCTGACACCCAGCAGTCGCGCGATCTCCTTCGTGCTGTGGCCCTCCGCGATGAGTTGCGCGACCTCGCGCTCCCGGGCCGTCAATTCCTCGGGTTCGGGCCGCTTGGCCGCCCGGCCCGCGAGGTGAGCAATCGAGGGATCAAAATAGCAGCCCCCTGCCGCCACGAGGTTGATGGCTTCCAATACCGTGCCCCAGGAACGCGGCTTGCCGACGTAGCCTTGCGCACCGAGTTCCAGCGCCTCGCCGATCAGCGGCGTGCGCACGGAAGCCGAGAAGTACAGCACCTTCATGTGTGGCAGCTTGGATTGCAGTCTTTTGAAGACTTCCACCCCGTTGAGGCCGGGCAGCATGAGATCGAGGATCAGCAGGTCCGGCTTGGTCTTCAAACAGATTTCCACCGCTTCCTGACCCGTGCCGCCTTCGCCAACGATTTCGTAACGATTGGGCTCGCTGCGGCACAATTGGAATCTAAATAACTCCCGAATGACGCTATGGTCGTCAACAATGACTACGCGATGCACAATCTTCATCAATCAGTGGTTCCGCCAGGGACACCCCAGAAGAGTGACCCAACTACGACCCCGGAGCAATGGGGTATATACCCTAGATCCCAGTCGATAATTATCGGGGGAAAACGTCAGGCCGCTGCCCGCTTCAGCGATTCTCACGGCGTGCATGCGACGCGTACAAATTGGTGTAGGCGCCCGGCTTCATGGAGCGAACGAGGGTGGCGAAATCCCGCACCGGTTGACCCGGTTCGCCGCCCCGCGGCTGGTGGATGCTGAACCGATGCTCGGTGAGAAAATGCAACAGTTCGAGGGGATCGCTGCCCGCGTCGCGCAAGCCTTGCGGCCAGAACTCGAAGTAAATCGCCAGCGGCGTCTGGGATGGTTCGTCAAGCAGGCCCTGCATCCCGCGCAAAACTTCCATTTCCCAGCCCTGCACGTCCATCTTGATGAAATCCACGCGCTCGCCCGCCAACGCCTGGTCCAGCCGCTCGACCCGAATCTCGACTCCCTCGCGCGGACCAGCCTGCTCGGCCTGCGGCGACAGCCGATTGTCGCCCGAGTTGAACAGAGAGCGGTGCAAGGTCATCGTGCCCGCGCGTGACCCCAGCGCGGTGTTCCGCGTCCGCACGTTCCCGCCCTCGTTCGACGCGACGTTCGCCGCCAGCGCCCGGTAGAGCATGTCATCCGGCTCGAAAGCGATGACTTTACCGCCGCCCCCCGCGAGGCGTGCAAAGAGCAGGCTGTACAAGCCCTGGTTTGCGCCAATATCCACGACGGTCATGCCGGGACGCACCTGCGCGGTGAGAAATCGTTTGTCCGCTGTGCCCATGAGCCCGAGCTGATGGAGTCGCAATGCCAGCCAACGGTCGAAGGTTGGCGCGCGTAAACTCCGACCCCACACGCGCGTCGTGCGCCCGCTCCAGAGCGGATGGTGGTTGAACCAGCGCAACGGCGCGTTGATGAAAGGACGCATCGCGGGAAACTTCGGCTTCAGACGAATTTCAACTTTTTCGCCGCGAACGCCATCATCCGCAGCAGCAAAAGACCGTGCCGCCAGCGTTGGATGTTGGTGGTTCCATAGGTGCGCTCGCGGTAGTGGATGGGGATGTCCGCGATCTTGAGATTCAGCTTGTCCGCCCCGAAGATCAGGTCGAAATCGCCGAAGGGATCAAAGTCCCCGAAATACGCGCGGTTTGCGGCGATTTTCTCGTAATCGCGCCGGTACAGCGCCTTCGTGCCGCACAGCGTATCCTTGACGGTTTGTCCGAGCAGCCACGTGAATGCCACGCCGAAGAACTTGTTCGCGCACAGGTTCAGGAATTGCATGGCGTGTTCCTCCATCGGGTACACGAGTCGCACCCCGTTGGCGAATTCGGCGTGCCCGCTCGCCAGCGCCCGGTAATACTTGGGCAATTCTTCGGGCGGCATCGTCAGATCGGCATCGAGGATCATGAGGATGTCACCGCTGGCCAGGTCGAACGCCTCGCGCACGGCGTTCCCCTTTCCCTTACCGCGCTGACGCAGAGCCTTGATCGCGCGCTCCGGGTAGGCGGCGGCCACCCGCTGGATTTCGGCCCAGGTGTCGTCGCGCGAGTGGCCTTCGATAAAGATCAGTTCCGTGCCTCCGCCCAACGTTGGGGTCCGCTGGACCGCCGCTTCGATGTTGCCCGCCTCGTTGCGTGCCGGAACTACCACCGAGACCGTGGGCGGCTTCGCCGGCAAACCGACGACCGATGACGCCGTTCTCCAAGGCTGGGGCCGCGCCACGACGAACACCGTCAGAGCGAGCGCGGGCATCAGCGGGGCCAGCCACCGGTTGAAAAGTTCATCCAGAATCGGCGTCTCCCCCGGGTACAGGATGCGGCCCTGCGTCTTGATGACCTGCCAGTCCGCCAGGCCGCACAGGTTCCACACGTCCGCGTGGCTGAGCCAATTACTCTGGGGGCTGGGGGTTTTCAGCCCCAAACCGGTGGCCAGGGCCAGCACCGGTCGCCAGAGTGAACTGTAGAAGTTGATGATCAGCCGGGTCTGCGCGGTCGATACCGTGTGCAGATTCTCGATGAGGCGCTGCACATCAGCGGCAAAGTTGATCGTCTCCGAGAGGATGATGACATCAAATTTCCGGTCGAGCGTCAGCCGCTCACCCGCTTGTACGTGGAAAGTTCCGTGCGGCAACCGCTTTTTCGCCATTTCGATCTGCGCGGGCGAGAGATCCACGCCCGTGATGTCCCGGTTGGGCAGGAGGGCAAGCAGGTCCCCGCCGCCGCAGCCGACCTCCAGCACGGCCGCCGTCGGCGGAAACATCAGCCGGTAATACCGGGCCAGCAGCCGCCGGTAGCTCTGGCCGTGCTCATTCACCGCCCGCTCGCCGTGCTCGTAAAAGTCCCGCACTCGCCCGAGAGGCGCGTCAATCATGTCTCCAGCGTTCATGGCACCAAGCTTTTCAGAGGGCGGCCGGTTCGGCCGCCGGAGCGCTTGCATCGTTACCCGATGACCGGCGGCGGGGCGACAACCAACTTAAAACAACTACCACGCTGTCCAACAGGAAAAACCCGTACAGCAGCCAGAAAGGCTCCCACACAAATCGATGCCGGGGGATCACCGCCGCCGTCAGCATCACGATAAAACCCGCCGCGGCAACCGTGGGCACGAACGCCCGGTGGAACCGGCGCGACCGTCCCGGCCTGCCCAGCGCCACGGCAGCGCCCAGCATTCCCAGCAGGTGAAACACCGTCAACCCTGGCAGGTTGTACACCGCGCTGTAGGCGCGGTCAGGCAAATGCAAGTGGTTCACGGCGGACTGCCAACCCGCTTCGAGGTCGTTGAACCACCGGACACGCATCAGGTCATAATGGCCGTCCACAAAGGCCTGCGCCTGCTCGGGCGTGTCCAAGGGCGAACCGGACAGCGCGCGGCCGAGCGCCTGGGAGATGTTGGCGTTGCCGATGAGCGACACCGCTTGCTTGTGATGGAACGTGTAGTCCTCGATCCGACCCCCCGGATCGTCCCGCAAGCGCGCCAGGAACTTGCGCCAGGCATAGCCGGGAAGTTCAAACGGATGTTGCCGGGCGGCCTCGATGGCGAGTCGGCGGCACACGTCGCTCAGGTTGTTGCCGTGGCGAAGATCGACCCCCGGCAATTCGTCGTCCTCGGTCCCCGAGACCGCTTCATCCGCGCCGGCTTTCTTTTGCTTCCTGGTAAACGGCAACCCGAGCTTCGCCCGGGGATGATCCGTGGCGTAGGCGGCCAGCGCCGCCTGGATGGGCCTGGAAGCTTTCACCACGTCGTCGGCCACTCGTTCCGCTCGCTTGGCGCGGTACAGGTCCCGCGTGGGCAAAATGTAGGGTCCAAACCCCGGTGCGACCTTCGGCTCATCGGGGGTGAACTGCACCATCGACGAGTACAGCAGCAGACCCGAGTGGGACGTTTTCGTGATGGAAAGCATCCCCAGCGCGACCAACCCGGTCCCGAGAATTTTCCGCCACTCGCGTCGCCACTGTCTTCCGTACACGATGAGGACGAGCAAGACCCCCGTGCCTTGCCACAGGTTGCCTTCGGGGCGGGCGGCGGCCACGCAAACCATCGCGCCCAACAGGAACCCATAGGTTAGCCGGGCGGGCCACCGGGCGAAAACCGACCCTGCCAATGCCAGCATGACCGCGCAAAACACGAAGCCGGATTCCGACATCAACGTGTGTTCCCAGAACAGCACCGCCGGTTGCATCGCCGCGAGCACGGTCAACGGGACGATCCACCAGCGCCAGCGGATAAACCACAACCGCGCCAGCGCGCCGACGAACAGCACCATCAGCAAACCCCGTAGATGCTGCGCGAGCGGAATCACAATCAGCGCGGGCGCCTTCGGGAAGAAGGCGAGCAGATAAAGCACGGGCGTCAAAAACGTTGTCTTGCCGTGGATGGTCCAGTGGTGCCGGATGACCAGGCTGTACACCGTCGTCAGAAAGTCATGCGTGTCCGGGTGATAATAACCGAAGGGCATCGACGCCATGAAGGCGGCGCGGAGCACGAACCCCACCGCGATTCCAGGCACGCAGTACCACAGGAATTCATGCACGCGTCCGTCGGCCAGAAACACCCGGAGACGCTGGGGCAAACGGCGGGCGGCCATCCAGCGTCGGCCGCGTTGGAGGAGAGGGTGCAAGGTGCCCCCATCTTCGAGGAAGCGTTCACAGGCAGGCAAGCGGAAATATCCGGTGGCGGCTATCCGTCCCGTTCGATGGCACGCCCCCGTGGGCCGAAGTCGTTCCGTGGAATGATCGGTGATTAAACCCCGGATTCTTCCTGTGGACTTGCAGGGACTTTTAAGGCAAATGTCATTCCTGATGACGGGCCGAGCGGTTTAGCGGTCATAAGGGGGACCCGCAAACAGCACGGTCGAACGGTCGGAATTGGTTTCAGGGACGTTTTTGCCACATGCCTATCCTCGCTACCTGGATTCGAGAAGTGGACGCCGCCTCCTTTGGCCGTTGGTTTGCCGGGCGTCCTGACCTGGACGTTTGCAACGCCCGTTTGGAAGATCCGGATTCCCACCCGCCCGGCGACCCCTTGCCGCCCGGCACCGCGGGCCTCCTGCTCAGTGGCGGCCCGGATATCGACGCCGCGTTTTTGCGTCAGCCCGTTCCCGATCCATCAGTGATCGAGGAACCCGAGCCCGCCCGCGACCGCTGGGAGTTTGCCGCCTTGGAAGCCGCGCTGGCGCGCCGCCTCCCGATCCTTGCGATCTGCAAAGGGGTGCAGGTCCTCAACGTCGCCCTGGGTGGTACGCTACATCTGGATATCCCGAGGCACGCTGCTCCCGAATTGCGCGACGGCGACCTCCAACCGCTGCGCTACGCCGATGGTGCCACCGACTCACCGCGCTTCGACACCGTCAATAGTTCCCACCACCAGGCGTTGGACACTTTGGGCAACGGTCTGGAAGTCGAAGCCTGGTCCGCCTCGGATGACGTGGTCGAACAGGTGCGACTGCGCGATTATCCTTACTGCGTCGGCGTGCAATTTCACCCCGAGCGCCACCCTCGTTACGCCCCGCTTTTTCAAGATTTTTTTGATCGGCTCGCCGCCGGTTCCCCCCGCGCGAATCCATGAGTACGTCCCTCGCCGTCGAACCCGTCAACCTCGAAGCTCCCCCGCTGGAATTGCTCATGCGGATGGGCTGCGAGATCCGCTACCGAGCCCAGCACCCGGCTCCCATGATCCTCACGCTAAAGCCGCGCCAGGGGCCCATCCAGCAGATTGCAACCGAACGCTTCAGCGTGGAACCGCTGCACGGCATGATCGAGTACGAAGACAGCTTCGGCAACATCATCCACCGTTTCATGCTGCAACCCGGCTTGAACGTCATCCGCTACGATTCGCTCATCTGGATACCGTCCGTGCCCGAGGACAACTCGAACACCGGCCCGGCCATCCCCGTGGAAGCACTGCCGGATGCCCTGCTGCGCTACACCCTGCCCAGCCGTTACTGCGATTCCGACAAGCTGCTCGATTTCGCCTTCGACCATTTCGGACAGGTGCCCCACGGCGCTCCGCGCGTGCAGGCGATCTGCGACTGGGTCCACACCAACATCGAATACCGCACTTGCAGCGGTTCGCCGAACACATCCGCCTCGGACATCATCGCCCAGCGTTACGGCGTCTGCCGCGACTTCGCGCACGTCGGCATCGCCCTCTGCCGCACCTTCAATCTGCCCGCCCGCTACGTCTCCGGTTACGTGCCCGACCTCGGTTACCCCGACCCCGGTACGCCGATGGATTTTCACGCCTATTTTGAGGTTTATCTCGGCGGACGCTGGCACGTTTACGACGCCCGCTTCAATCAACCGCGCTACGGGCGGGTGAAAATTGCTCACGGTCTCGACGCGGTGGATGGCGCATTCTCCACCATTTACGGCGCAGCGCGTTGGGAGCGTTTCGAAGTTTGGAGTTACCAGATCGATCCCAGGGGCGACAATGCATCCCTAGATGCGCCGGTGGATCTCTCCAAACGACTCTGCGGTACGTCAGAAGTCGTCAAACCGGGCCGCTGAAACCGATGCGGGCCACCGGGCGTAATCCGTGGTCGTCCCGGTTCCTTTCGTGGGAACGACCGCCCCAATTACCTCCGCTGATTGCATCGTGATCTGATCCAGATTTTGCCAATCCAGACTGCCGGTTATGAGCGGGGCCGGGGTTTGGCCGCTGGAACCCACCAAATCGCCGGATCAGCTAATTCCGGCGGCAGCACTATCGGATCGGTGAACCGCTCGTTCTGTTGCTCGGAATCCGTGGTGACCGGATTGCGCAGCAGACCGGTGAGCACCGGTTCATTTTCCACCGAGCGGAATAGATAATCCTTTACCCGAAGCGCGTATTTGGGCGGCGGCATCGAGCCGGCCGCTTTTTTGAGAAACTCCGCCGCCGCTGGAAACGCGGAGCGGTTGATGTCACGCGCGGCTGCCAGCAGACACCATTCCGCCGCCGCCGGTTCTTGCCGGAGGTTCTCGTTCAACTCGGCGTTGAAAGCACCGTCGTTGCCAGCTTCGACTTTGGCGAGCCGTTGCTTGAAAAGGTAAAGCTCGCCGTCGGCTCTGGTGTGGGCGCGGTCGAGGGCCTGCTCAAACACTTCGATGGCCTGCAGGGGTTGCCCCCGCCGCCGTAAAGCTTCGGCCCAGTAAAAAAAGTAACGTCCGTTGAACGGATCCGTATGCGCCGCCTCGTTCAATGCGCGCGCGGCTTCCGAATAGTTCCCTTTTAGCCCCGAGAGCCTCGCCTGAAGGTAACAGCAAGCCGCCACAAATTCCCCGGCCTCGGTGGAACGATCCAGGTTTACGTCTCCCCCGAGCCGGTCGTTGTTTTGGAAGTCCAGACGGGCCAGCTGATAGTAGGTGCCCGCCAGCGCGGCGTGATGATCGACCGCGTCTTGAAAAATTTTGCGCGCGCCTTTGGCGTCACCACTGCGGGCGGCGTGCAGCGCGGCGTTGGCGGTCTGTAAGGTCCGCTCGCTCACGCGCGATGATCCACCGCCGTCCGGCGCTTTCGCCGTGCGAATGGCTTCCCCCTGCGAGTCGCCGTCCCCGGCGGGTGCAACGCTCCCTCTGCCCGCCAGAAAGCCCAGGACGAGCAGGCTGATCCCCGCCACCTGTACGGCCAGCAGCACCACCCGCTTGCTCGGTCGCTTACGGCTGGGCGGGCGGGCGGGTTCCGCCGCCACCGGGGCGGCGTCTCCGCCGCTGATGCGCGGCCAGGCGACGTTTTTGTTAAATTCAGCCCCCCCTGTTCGTCTCGCGTCCGCCCGTGGAGGGGCAGCGGGTTCCTGCGCTGCCGGGTCGGCAGGCTCGTCGTCACCCCCGCTTGAAATGGGCATCGAGCGGTCATCGACGGTTCCGGTGCGCTGGAACCTTTTTACCCGCCGACCCGATTTGTCCTTGGCCGGGTCCGGGGCGGCGCCGGGGTCACCGACGATCTGGGTCGCCAGACTGGCGACGCTGTCCACCAGGTGGGCGAATCTTTCTTCGATGTCGCCACCCGGCGGCTGGGACGGCTGGCGTTCGGAGGAGAGATTGCGTCGGGGCAGGGCCGGGGACGGACGGGCGGCAGCGTCCGGGGCGGGGGGGTCGTCGTTTTCCGCCATGATTGCCGTCCTCCCTATCGGAATACGGTCGCTTTGTAAAGGCCGGGCAATTTTGCGACTGGCTCCGGCCCGCCTTTTTCTGACTTCTGCCTTTCCCCCAGCTGCTTTTCGCCTGTAACGTCCCCTTCGGATGAGCGCACCACCCACCGAATTGCTCGAAGCCGGTCTGGCCAAAATCGACGACGACCTCGTCTTCCTGATGGAGTGTTTGCGCGAGGTGCTTGACGAACTCCATGAAGGCAAGCTGGCGCGTTACGTTCCCTGGACGCGCAACGAAGCCGCTTCCGAAACGCCCGCCGAGGCTTTCGACAACCATGGGGACCCCTTGCCCGCCCGACTGGGCCAGGTGTATGCCACCGCCTTCCAGTTGCTCAATCTGGTCGAGGAAACCGTTTCCACGCAGGTGCGCCGCCAGCGTGAGAAGGCGGCCGGGCCTGCCTCCGAGCCCGGCCTGTGGGGTGCCAACCTGCACCGACTCCAACACGGCGGACTGAGCGCGGCGGAGATTGCCGCCGGTCTCGCGGGGATCGTGGTGGAACCGGTGCTCACGGCTCATCCCACCGAAGCCAAACGCCCGACAGCCCTCGAACAGCACCGCCGCCTTTTTCGCCTGCTGCAACAGCGCGAAGACCCCCGGCAGACGCCGCTCGAACTCGCCGATAACCGCGAAGAGATCAAGGTAACCCTCGAACGGCTCTGGCGCACCGGCGAAATCCTCCTGCGCAAACCCGAGGTGGCGGCCGAGCGGCGCAACCTCGTGTACTACTTCACGGAAGTCTTCCCCCAGGCGCTGCCCGAGCTGGACCGCCGCCTGCGCCAGGCCTGGACCGACACGGGCTTTGACCCCGCACTGCTTGGCAATGGCCGCTCCCTGCCACGTCTGCGCTTCGGCACCTGGGTCGGCGGCGACCGCGACGGCCATCCGCTCGTCACGGCGGAAACCACGCGCGAAACGCTCGCGGAACTCCGTTCCGGCGGGCTGCTCGTGCTGACGCGGCAGCTAGCGCATCTGTCGAACCGGCTCTGTCTCTCGCACAACGTCCAGAGCCCGCCTGCCTCGTTCTCCACGCATCTCTCGCGCTTGATGGAAGAAGCGGGCGAGCGCGGCCAGGCGATTTTGCACGATTCCCCGGAGGAACCCTGGAAACAGTATGTCCGCCTGCTCCTCCTCAAACTCCCCGCCGCCGGGGGGGGCAGCCAGCCGCGCGCCGGGCAAACCTATGCCCGTGCCGCCGACCTGACCACCGATCTGGAGCGCCTCAACGCCTCACTGGTCGAGGTCGGCGCGGGACGCATCGCCGCCCGCGACGTGCTGCCGATGCTTCGCGCGGTGGACGCCTTTGGCTTTCATCTCGCCACGCTCGACATCCGCCAGAATTCCCGCTTTCACGACCAGGCGCTGGGCCAGTTGATGACCCTGGCTGGCCACCCCGGGACTGACTTTGGCGACTGGGAGGAACCCCGCCGGTTGGCTTTCATCGAAGAGGAACTTCGCTCGTCGCGCCCCTTCGCGCACTCCGGCACGTCGGCTGGTCCCGAGGCCGACGCCGTTTTGTCCTGTTACCATCTGCTGGTCGATCACCACGCGGCCTACGGACCCGGGGGCCTGGGTGCGTTGATCGTCAGCATGACCCGCCAACTCAGCGACCTGCTCGTCGTTTACCTGCTTGCCCGTGAGGCCGGTCTGGCGCGCAACACCCCCGATGGACTCGTCTGCCTGCTCCCCGTCACCCCGCTTTTCGAGACCGCCGAAGACCTCGAAGGTGCGCCCGCCATCATGCGCGCATTCCTCGCGCATCCGGTGACGCAGCGCAGCCTGCGCGCGATGCGCGAAAATCCCGCCGCCGTGCCCATCCAGCAGATCATGATCGGCTACAGCGACAGCAACAAGGAAAGCGGCATCCTGGCCAGCCAATGGGCGCTCCACCGGGCGCAAACGGCGCTGACGGCGGTGGGCGAGGAGGCCGGGGTGCGCATCCGTTTCTTCCACGGTCGCGGGGGCACGATCAGCCGGGGCGCGGGTCCCACTCACCGTTTCCTCGATGCCCTGCCCACCGGGTCCGTCAACGGTGACCTCCGGCTGACCGAACAAGGCGAGACCATTGCGCAAAAATACGGCAACGGCGCGACCGCCAACTTTAATCTGGAATTGCTCCTCGCCGGCACCGCCGGGACCAGCCTGCGCCCTGCCAACCCGGCCGCCTCTCCCTTGGCCGCGCAGATGGAAGGCAGCGTCAACCTGCTCGTGGCGGCCAGCCGCGAGGTGTACGAAGGCCTCCTCAAGGAACCGGATTTCATGGAATTTTACAGTCAGGCGACGCCCATCGACGTGCTGGAGCAATCCTCCATCGGCTCGCGCCCGTCCCGGCGGACAGGCCAGCGCACCCTGGCCGACCTGCGCGCCATTCCCTGGGTTTTCAGTTGGAATCAGGCGCGTTTTTACCTGCCCGGCTGGTACGGCGTCGGCAGCGCGCTCGACCGCCTGCGACAGTCCGACCCGCAGGCCTTCCAGAAGCTGAAAGAATGCGTCAACGGCGGTTGGCCCTTTTTGCGTTACGTCCTGATGAACGTGGAGACAAATCTCGCCAGTGCCGACCGCGCCATCATGTCCGATTACGCGGCTCTGGTGCCGGACGAAACCGTTCGCCGGAAGTTCCTGGACCTCATCATGGAAGAATTCGCGCGCACGCACGACCTCCTGACCGAATGCTTCGGACGCTCCACGATGGACCGCCGACCCCGCGCCGCGAAGACCCTCCGTCTGCGTGCCGACGCCCTGCGCGTCCTGCACCGCCAGCAGATTGATCTTTTGCGCCGCTGGCGCGGCTGGCAGCAAACCGGCGACGATGCCGCCGCGAAAAAGATGCTGCCGGAATTGCTCCTCTCGATCAACGCCATCGCCAGCGGATTACGCACCACCGGCTAAAACGTCCTGACGGCTGTTCCCGTCGTCCGTCACGTTTTTCGAACCCTTGCGCCGAGGTCACCGCCCATCGCTTGAAAATGGCGGCGGCGTACTCCACTCCCCGCTATCCGTCGCCGAAGGCACCACGCCTCCGACGGGCGCATCGTTCGCCGCCGGACGGATCGCCATCGGCACCGCCGGAGCGCGGTCCAACTCTTTGGGGTTCAGCCAACCCTTCCCGTAAAATTCCCGGTCGTCGCTCCCCATGAACATGCAGGCACCGAGCGAGCATAGGCATCCAATCAAAAGTAGGGCCAGCAGCAAGCGTTTCATAAGGAGGACAAGAACGAGTGCCATCATCCGACAGGTGCCTGTCTTCCGCAAGAGCCATCGTTGCTCGTTTCCACGGCTGCACCCCGACGAGCGGACCGGCAAATCTTCTGGTAGATTATCAGTCGGGGCTCCCCTCAATCCTCCGCCCGCTGGCGCCCTGTTTCCTCAATCTTTTTAAAAGCTTGGATTTTGAAGTTTGCACCTTCGATGGATCAGCCCCTTTTCACTCCCGACCAACCGGTGGCCGATCTGCCGGGCCTGGGGCCTGCCCGGGTAAAATCCCTCGAACGCCTGAATCTCCAGACAATCGGCGATCTCCTCACCCACTACCCGCGCCGCTACGAGGACCGCCGTGAGTTCGAGGGTTTTCCCAACGCCGCCGGAGACAAACCTGTCTGCGTTTGCGGCATCGTCGTCTCCACCGCTACGAAACGTCTCGGCGGTCGCCGCCAGATGTTCGAGGCCGTCCTCCAGGAGCCGGAGCGCCACGCCCTCAGCAGCCTGCTCACCGTCCGTTGGTTCAACCTTTTCTACGTCTCGAAAATTTTTGCCGCCGGCCAGAGGGTCGTCATCTACGGCAAACCCAAGGCGCAGGGCGCGCGCATCGTCATCGACCATCCCGAATTCGAGATCATCGAAAACGAGGACGACGAGGAGAGCCTGATCCACCTCCAGCGGATCACCCCCGTGTACGCCACGACCGAAGGTCTGAGCCAGCGCGTCTTGCGCGGGCTCATTTACCGCACGCTCCGCTCGATTGACCTCGAAAACCTCGACACCCCGCTCCCCGCCGGGATGGACCCGCTCACGCGCGGGCAGGCTCTCCGCGCCATCCACTTTCCCGAGGATGACGACCAGCGCGAGCGCGCGCGTCGTCACCTGGTCCTGAGCGAATTTTTCGGCCTCCAGATGCTCATCGCCGCCCGCCGCTCGCGGACGGTCTCGCGCTCCGGCGAATCCCACTGCGGCCCGGGCATCCTCCTCGACAAATTCCACGATAGCCTCCCGTTCCCGCTGACCGGCGCGCAATGGCGCACCATCAATGAAATCCGGGGCGACCTCGCCGCCGCGCGGCCCATGAACCGCCTGCTGCAAGGCGACGTAGGTGCAGGCAAAACGCTCGTCGCCCTCAGCGCGATGCTCCTCGCCGTGGAAGCGGGTTTTCAGGCCACGCTGATGGCACCCACGCAAATTCTGGCCGAGCAGCATTACCTCGTCTTCTCGCGCTGGCTCGCACCGCTCGGTCTGAAGATCGGCCTGCGCACCACCAATCGCCGCGAGGAAAGTACTCTGGGCGAACTTCTCGACGGTAACCGCGAACCCGACATCCTCGTTGGGACGCACGCCCTGCTCTTCGAGAAAAACCCGCCCGCGCGCCTCGGCCTGGTCGTCATCGACGAGCAGCACAAGTTCGGCGTGCTCCAGCGCGCCGCGCTCACCACGGGACGCAAAGTCCTCCCGGACGTGCTCGTGATGACCGCCACGCCCATCCCGCGCACCCTCGCCATCACGGTTTACGGCGACCTCGACGTGTCCATCCTCGACGAACTCCCCGCGAACCGCGGCAAGATCATCACCGCCGTCCGGCCTGACAGCAAAATGGCCGACGCTGGGCAATTCATCCTCGCCCAACTCGCTGCCGGTCGGCAGGCCTACCTTGTTTATCCGCTCATCGAAGAAAGCGAAAAACTCACCGCCAAGGCCGCCACCGTCCGCTTCGAGCACTGGCGCGAAGTTTTGCGCCCGTATCGCGTCGAATTGCTGCACGGCAAAATGCGCCCCGAAGAGAAGGATATCGTCATGCGGCAGTTCCGTGACGGGGAGATCCATGCGCTGGTTTCCACCACCGTCATCGAAGTCGGCATCGACGTAAAAAACGCCAACCTCATGCTGATTGAAAACGCCGAACGCTTTGGGTTGGCGCAACTCCACCAACTCCGGGGCCGCATCGGGCGCGGCGAGCATAAAAGTTACTGTTTGCTCATGATGGACGCGAGGGCAGGGGCGGAGGCCGTCGCCAAGCTGCGCGTCCTCGAAGAAAGCGGCGACGGCTTTGCCATCGCGGAGGCTGATCTCAAGCTGCGCGGACCCGGCGACATCCTTGGCACCGCCCAGAGCGGCCTTCCCCCGCTCAAACTCGGCAATCTCCTCCTCGACGCCGATCTCATGAGCGCCGCCCGCCGCAAAGCCCAGGAGCTTTTCGAGTCTGATCCCACCCTCCGCCGACCCGAGAACCAGCGCTTCCGGGTCTTCATCACCGAAAGCAAAAAGCTCACGCTCGCGCAAATCAGTTAATTGCAGGGCGGGCGCTCCGCCTACCGGTACAGCGGGCTCTCCAACGGCAGGCGCGAGCCCGCCCCCAAACTGCTGCCCGCTGTGGCGCGACACACGATCCGTTGCCCTGCCACCGGAAAACGCTATATTCCGCTCCGGGACATGAAACGCTTCTTCAATTTCCTGCTCTTCGTCGCGCTGCTGGCCATTGCTGTCGGCTCGCTGCAAGTCTGGAAGGAACGGCGCTACGGCAACGCTGTCCCCAGCTGGGCGAACCCCTTTCTCCGGCTGATGCAGCGGAAGCCGGAGCAACACCTGCCGGAAACCTACACTCTCGCCGACGGCCCGCGCATCGACCTCAAGGATGTGAACGTCCTCGCGGAGATGAGCCGCCAGCGCAAGTTGCTCGCCAGGGCGGTTGTCCCTTCCGTCGTCAGCATCGTCACCAGCAAGACCATCCAGGTGCCCGACAACCAACGCGACACGTTCTTCCAGTATTTCCACCGCGGCCGACGCCAGGACGACAACGGCACCCATGTCGCCAACCAGCTCGGCTCCGGTGCCATCGTGAGCAAGGAAGGGCACATCGTGACTAACAACCACGTCATCGACGGCATGGACGAAATCGCCGTCAAGCTCAGCGACGGTCGCGAGCGCGCGGCGCGGCTGATCGGCACCGACACCGATACCGACATCGCCGTCCTCAAGATCGACGCCGACGACCTCACGCCGCTGCCCATCGGCGACTCGGAGATCGTCGAGGTCGGCGAAACCGTGATGGCCGTCGGCAACCCCTACGGCTGGGAGGAAAGCGTGACGCAGGGTATCATCAGCGCCAAGGGCCGGCGGGACAGCGACAACGTCAGCGACCTCTTCCAGATTGACGCCGCCATCAACCCCGGCAACTCCGGCGGCCCGCTCGTCAACGTGCGCGGCGAACTCATCGGCATCAACGAGGCCATCTTCTCGCGCTCCGGCGGCTGGCAGGGCGTCGGCTTCGCCATCCCCTCGGGCACCGTCCGCCGCGTCGTGGACGGCATCCTCCGGACGGGCCGCGTCATCCACAGTTATCTCGGCGTCATTGGCGCGCTCCGCGACGGCCCGGTGCTGGTGCGCAGCGTCAAGAAAGGTTCGCCCGCGGACAAGGCGACCATCCAGCCCGGCGACGTGATCCAGAAATTCAACCACAAACCGGTCAACGATTTCGAGGACCTGCGCCGGGGCGTGGCCGAGGTCCACGTGGACAGCAGCGTGCCCGTGGAGATTTCCCGCAACGGGACGACCCTATCCGTCACGGCGCAGATCGCCGAGGCTCCCCCGGAAGCCGCGCCGCTGGCCCAGGCACCGCTGCTGGTGCCGCCGACGCTGCCCCCGGGCCACCCGCCCATCGGCCCACGCGGCGGAAACCAGCACGATCCGGTGGACGACGGCCTGCTCGGTGCCGTGGTGGTCCGGGCGCTCGCCCCCGGCGACCTGCGCAAGCTCGGCCTGTCGGACAACCCGAAGGGCGTCGTGGTTTCCAGCGTGGCCGCCAACTCGCCCGCTGCGGACAAGCTCCGGCCCGATGACGTGATCGAGACGATCAACCAGGAACCGGTCAACGACCTCAACGGTTACGCCCAGGTTCTGCGTCGCCTCGTCCCCGACCAGATGGCGGTCCTCGCCATCATCCGCAACCGCACGCGCACGCTGGTCGTCATCAATGCGGAGTGATTGGACGGCGCATTCTTGACGCCGTCTTTCCGCCCCGGTACGATGCGCAGGCAACCTCTCCTCGGATGAATACTCGTACCATTTGCCTGCTCGTTCTTTTCGCCTCGACCGCGCACCGGGCGTCCGCCGCCGGTGCCAATCCACCGACGCCGTACGACATCGTGACCTCGTACGTCTGGGACCTAAACGATCCTGTGCATCCGAAGACGACCGTGTTCCATCCCAACGGCTGGGGCGAACTTAGCAACCTGAGCCGGGGCGGCATGTGGCGGCTCAATTCCGAGACGGGCCGCGTCCAGTTCGACGAAATCGGCGAGAAGCCGAACATGTCCGTCCACTACGATTTCTGGTTTTACGACGATTACACCAAGTTCGTATGGAAAGAATACCGCTTCCAGCATGAGGGCATCGGTTCCCGTGGCGGGCTCATCGGCGGCGGGCCGCCCGCCCCGGTCGCCGTGGCCGCCTCCTCCGTCGGCGTG
>CAHJWO010000078.1 GCA_903642295.1 PVC group bacterium
CCGGTAAATCTCCGCGCCCGCGAACCGCTGGTGTCGGCAATAGGCGCGCAGCGTGCCGTGCGGCTGCCGGTGGTACGGGGCGGGCAGCCGGTCGCCGTAGTCGATAGTCAGCATCCGCCCCGCCCGCCACCGCCCGGCCCACGCCGCGAGCCAGCGCCGGTAGGCGGGATGCGCCTCCACCCGCTGCCGCGTGCTGGCCAGAGCTTGCCCGGCGGCGGAGGGCAGCGGACCCGACCACGCGGCGGTCGTTTCCTCCGGGTGCTCTTGTCCATCCGGCCACGCCACCCGCACCTCCCGCCATTCCGCCGTCTCCCGGGTCCACTGCCCGCACGGGAAGGCATCGACGAACTCGTTGGAAAAGATCAACGCCCGGCCGTCCGCCGCGTCCAGAGCCGCTTCGATGGTTTCGTGCCAACGCACCCGGCCGCCCGTCCCGAGGCGCTGCTGTTGCTGTTTGCGCAACGGGGCAGACACTTCCACCAGGTGATAGCGCAGCCCGAATCTGCCCCGCCAGCCGAGCGACTGCAGCACGTCCCCGGCCAGTTCCCCCGTGCCGCCGCCCAGTTCGACAAGGTGCCAGCGCCCGCGTTGCGCCACCTCCGGTTTGCCGTGGTGCGCCCAGGCGGCAACCGCCTCTCCCACGACGGGATGCAGCGTGGCGGACGTGGAGAAATCGCCCGTCCGGCCCACCGTGCCCACCCGCCGCGCGTAGTAGCCAAAACGCGGGTGGTACAACGCCTCCTGCATGAACCGTTCGACCGAAATCGAACCGCCCTCCGAGGCGATCAGCGTCCGCAGGTAAGCAGTGGGTGAACGCTCGGCCTCCCGCTCCCGCCTGCCGCCTGCCTCCTGCATCTTGCCTCCTGCCGCCTGCATCCTGTCGCCTTCACATCCCGCACTCGGCGCGCACCTGCTCCTGGCTGGAATCGGTGCTCAGCAGCCGCGCGAGGTAGGGATCGACGCGCGGCGCGGTCGGCAGCGCGCGGGCGAGGTTCTCGGGTGCCGTCAGCCGCGAGAAGACGGCGGCGGCAATCTTTGTGCGCGGCACGGTCTTGACACTGTAGCCCACGCCCAGGTTGCTCGACCAGAACCGCACGTTCTCCACGCCGTTGACGTTCTCGGTGCCCAGGTAGATGACGGAATGCCCGTGCTCGCGCCGACCCACCGCCGTGGACCACCAGATCTTCATGAAGTCCCCGGCCTGCGCCTGGGAGAAGTCCGAGAAATTGCGGCCCAGGCCCAGTTCGTAAAAGAGCCGGGCGGTGCCGGGGCCGTTGGCGTTCCAGCGGCCCCAGACGCCCTCCCCGTCGCGCTGGCCGGTGATGAGCAGGGCCGACAACGTGCGACCGTCGGGCGCGATGTCCCCCCGGCGGCAAAGGGCGTCCACCGTCTTGAGGAAGACGAGATACGTTGCCCCCGAGCAGTAGCTCGGCTGAGCCTGGGCCGCCGCGACGTTCAGCCCGGACGGCAACGCCACCGTGACCGCCCCGCCGAGCCGCTGACTGGCCTGATGCGAGGCGGAGTATCCCCCCTCGTGCGGCATGGTGTCGATCTGTTGGAGGATCAGTTTGTTGTAAGGTGGGGACCCCGCCGGGGCGGCGAGTTGGGCGTGCGCGGGCAGACCCCGGGAAACCGCCGTGAGCAGCAGCAAGGCCAGAAAGACGCGGGGTAAAAAGGAGACGGTTTTCATCCGGGAGAATTTTCCGCCGGAAAATAGCACAAAAGACCGATTTACGTCGCAGATAACGCAGGCGTCGCAGGTGTCGCAATGCTTTGAAGTTGAAGTTTCCGGCCGGTCCGGGAGTTCGACCGCCACCGGGAGACTCACCCGACGAAGGATAACTTGGCAGGCAAAGCATTCCCAAGTGCAACTTGGGAACGAGGACAGAAGTGGGCGGTGGCACGCGGTGCTTCGATGGACGCAGCCCGGTGGGCGGCGGGCGTTTTGGCGCGGGTGTGCGACAGGGTGTCGCAGATGTCGCCATCAGTTTTGCGGAGATAGAAGAGGCCTTTTGCATCCGCTGCGTCGTAATGAATGGCATGAGCACCACACAAACTCCCGACGACGCTTCCAACACGATCAAGGACCCCGACACCTGGACCACCGGCGACGAACCGGCCACCGGCGCGCAACTGTCCTACTTGAAGACGCTTACCACTGAAGCCAAGGAAGAATTCGACGCCGACGCGCCGATCACCAAAGCCGACGCATCCAAACGCATCGAAGAACTGCGCGCGGGCAACAGCCGGGTGCAGGAGAAGGAGTGAACGTTTCCGGCGGCGGTCTGTCTCCTATCCGGACCCGGCACGTCCTGTGCTGCGGTATCACGGCGGGGTGTGAGCAGGGTTGATCCTGCCGCACCCTTCGGCTACATTTGTTCAACGTGGTCACTCCCGTTACATGAACGTCTAAAATGATGAATAATTTTACTCCCAGAGCGCAGCAGGTCTTGGCGTTGGCGCGGAAAGAAGCGGATCGCTTCAACCATAATTACGTCGGCACCGAGCACCTGCTCCTCGGACTGATCAAGCTGGGTCAGGGGGTTGCCGTCAACGTGCTGCAAAAGATGGGTCTCGACATGGAGACCGTGCGCTCCGAAATCGAAAAGCAGGTCGGCAGCGGTCCCGAGACCAAGATGGTCGGCAACATCCCGTACACTCCGCGCGTCAAGAAGGTGCTCGCGCTGGCGGGCAAGGAGGCCAAGAGCCTCAACCACTCCTACGTCGGCACCGAGCACATCCTGCTCGGGTTGCTGCGCGAGGGCGAGGGCGTCGCCGCCCGGGTGCTCAAGAGCCTCGAAGTCGATATCGAGCGTACCCGCAACGAGATCCTCAAGGAACTCGACCCCAACTTCACCCCCCCGGAAGCAGAACAGGAAATGCCCACCGAGAACGGGAACAAGAAGGATGTCAAAACCCCGGCGTTGCGCGCCTTTGGCCGCGACCTGACCGAACTCGCCAAGAAGGGCGATCTGGACCCCGTGATCGGACGAAGCAGCGAGATCGAGCGCGTCATCCAGATTCTCTGCCGCCGCACCAAGAACAACCCGGTGCTGCTGGGCGAGGCGGGCGTCGGCAAGACGGCCATCGCCGAAGGCCTGGCCCAGGTCATCGCAACCGGCAACGTGCCGGAGTTGCTGCGCGACAAGAAGGTGATCACGCTGGACCTTGCCCTGATGGTGGCCGGGACGAAATATCGCGGCCAGTTCGAGGAACGCATCAAGGCGGTGATGGACGAAATCCGTCGCTCGCGCAACGTCATCCTCTTCATCGACGAGTTGCACACCATCGTGGGTGCCGGTTCGGCGGAAGGCGCGATGGACGCGAGCAACATCATCAAACCGGCGCTGAGCCGGGGCGAGTTGCAGTGCGTCGGCGCGACGACCCTCAACGAGTACCGCAAGTACATCGAAAAGGACGCCGCCCTGGAACGCCGTTTCCAGACCGTGAAGGTCGAAGCTCCGAGCATCGATGAGGCCATTCTCATCCTCAAGGGGCTGCGTCCGAAGTACGAGGCGCACCACAAGGCGAAGCTGACCGACGAGGCGCTGGAGAGCGCCGTCAAGTTGTCGGACCGCTACATCACCAGCCGGTTCCTGCCGGACAAAGCCATCGACGTGATGGACGAGGCGGGCGCGCGGGCGCGCATCGGTGCGATGACCCGCCCACCGGATGTCAAGGAGATCGAAAAGGAGATCGACGAAATCCGGGTCGAGAAGGAAGCGGCCATCAAGGCGCAGGACTTCGAGAAGGCGGCCAGTCTCCGCGACACCGAGAAGCACGCGAAGGATCGGCTGGAGAAAATCCTGGCCGACTGGCGCGAGCAGCGCGAGGAGAAGGAAGTCATCGTCACGGAAGACGACATCCTGCACATCGTCAGCAAGTTCACCGGCATTCCGCTCCAGCGCATGGAGCAGAAGGAAACCGCGAAGCTGCTCGCCATGGAAGGCGACCTGCGCAAGCAGGTCATCGGTCAGGACGAAGCCGTGATTGCGATCTCCAAGGCGTTGCGCCGCAGCCGTGCGGACCTCAAGGACCCGAAGCGGCCCATCGGCTCGTTCATCTTCCTGGGCCCGACGGGCGTCGGCAAGACGTTCCTCGCCCGGACGCTGGCGGAGTTTATGTTCAACGATTCGGATGCGCTCATCCAGATCGACATGAGCGAGTACATGGAGAAATTCACCGCGAGCCGTTTGATCGGTTCTCCTCCCGGTTACGTCGGTTACGAGGAGGGCGGCCAGCTCTCCGAGGCCGTGCGCCGCCGTCCGTACTCGGTCGTGCTGTTCGACGAGATCGAGAAGGCCCACCCGGACGTGATGAACCTGCTGCTCCAGATTCTGGAAGAGGGCAAGATCACCGATTCGCTGGGCCGGAAGATCGACTTCCGCAACACGATCATCATCATGACCTCCAACGTCGGCGCGGAACTCATCAAGCGGCAAATGTCGCTCGGGTTCGGCACGCCGAAGGACGAGCAGGATTACGAGTCCATGAAGGGCAAGATCATGGAGGAATCCAAGCGCGTCTTCAAGCCGGAGTTCCTGAACCGCCTGGACGACCTGATCGTGTTCCACACGCTGACCCGGGTGGACCTGCTGCGCATCGTCGATCTGGAGGTTTCCAAGATCGTGGCGCGCATCCGCAACAAGGATATTCATGTCACCCTCAACGATGCGGCGCGGGAGTTCCTCATCGAGAAGGGCTACGATCCGACCTACGGTGCGCGTCCGATGCGCCGGGCGGTGGAACGCTACATGGAAGATCCGCTGGCCGAGGAGCTGCTGCGAGGCAACATCAAGGCGGGCGACGATGTCCACGTGACGCTCGACGGCACGAAGCTGGGTTTCCACGTCGCGGCGCGCGCACTGGAAGCCGGCAGCACCACCGAAGAACCGGCGACGGCGAGCTAACGCCTCCGGCAACGAAACTTGCAAACCGCTGATCGGGGGACCGGTCAGCGGTTTTGTCGTCTTGAGGTGCGCAACGCGTAAAATGCCAAGCGCACCGACAGGCGGGGAGCCGAATCGTTAATATCCGCTGCCACAACCCGCAGCATCTGATCCCCATGAAAACTCCCCGTTTCTCCATTCGCTCCATCTCGCGTCCTCTGTGGCTGACCGTCGGCGTCAGTTGCGCGTTGGCACTCTCTCCCATCGCCGTTCGTGCGCAAAGCACCGAGGCGCAAAAGGAAGAGGCTTCCAAGCCGCAGCCGAACGATCCGGCCGCCTCGAAAAAGGGCGAATTGAACACCGCCAAACCGGGTGGAACCGTGAAGCTCACGGACAAAGAAGTTGGCTTCGTGAAGGAAGCGGGCGCAGGCAATGCCGCCGAGGTCAAGATGGGGGAACTCGCCCTCAAGAATGCAGAGAGCCAGGAGGTCAAGGACTTCGCCCAGATGATGATCAAGGATCATGCGGCGGCCAACGAAGACCTCAGCGTCGTGGCCAAAAACCACAACATCAACTTCCCGCCGGACGCTCCGGAGAAGGAGAAGGCACTCGGCAAGAAAATGCTCGACGTGAAGGGCAAGGCTTTCGACGAGGCTTACGTCAAACACGCGGTCAAGGACCACACCGACGACGTGGCCGAGTACAAGAAAGCCAAGAGCGAAGTGAAGGACGAAAAGCTCGTCGAATACGTCGCCAAGACAACGCCGATCATCGAAGGCCACCTGGCCGAAGCGAAGAAGCTCGAAGCTTCGATGAAGAAGTGACCGCGAAACGCGGCTGACAACGATCAATTCCGTCAAAGCGGTTTGCGTAGAAATTACGCAAGCCGCTTCTTTATTTCTTGCCCCGGCAAGTGCGGTGGGGGAAAAGACGAGACTTCCGTTTCAAACGAAGGCATTTCTTTCAGCTTACCTATGACGCCGTCCGACTCGTCCGAACCACCCCGGCCACGAATCTACTCCCGGCCGGACCCGGTGCGCCGCAGCGCGCTGACCAACGAAGTTCTCACCGAGACCTTAAGCTCCGATGTGAACGTGCTTCGGCAGCGCATCCGGACCAGCGCGCAATGGTTCTATTGGGTCGCCGCGCTTTCGTTGATCAATTCCCTGATTTATCTTTTCAAGGGGGACGTTTCTTTCCTCGCGGGTTTGGCGGTTTCACAGATTGCGGACGCCTTCGCCGCCCACCTGGGTTTCTTTGGGCCTTACTTTAATCTCGGCCTGGATTTGATCATCGCATTCTTCGTCTGCGGCTTTGGTTATCTGGCGGCGCAAGGCTCCCGCGCGGCGTTGATCGTCGGGATGATCCTCTACGCCCTCGACGGGGGCATCTATCTGTTATTCTCGGCCTACTTGCCTGCTTTGTTCCACGCTTACGTGCTTTACCGGATGGGCAGAGGCTGGATGGCTCGTCGCCAACTCGATGAACTGGTGGCAAACTCTCCCACGCTGCAAGCGGCGATGGCGAAGAAAACGGGCGAACAACCGCCCGCCAACTGATGGGCTCCACCGACGCCAAACCTCGATTGGAGCCGATCACGGGCCGGGGCGGGCGGCCGCCTCGCGCATCCTTGCGAAGTGACTTTTTGCGCTGGATTCGGTGGCGGGTGCATTGAGCACTTTGCCGATGTTGACCATCTCCAGATGGTCGCGCGCGAGTTCCTTGAAAAAGGTGCTCGGCGCGCAGGAAACCGCGCTGCCGTACTTCGTGCGGTTCACACAGTAGGACAGCGTCAACGCCTTGCGTGCGCGGGTGATGCCCACGTAAAGCAAACGGCGTTCTTCGTCCACGGTCCCTTCGGAACGGGAGCGTTCGTGCGGGATCAAACCTTCTTCCACGCCGACGAGGAATACGTACGGAAATTCCAACCCCTTGGCCGCGTGCAGCGTGATAAGGGTCACCTGCGGGGTGGCTTCCTCGCGCTCTTCCTTTTTCTTTTCCTGTCGGTCGCGGTCCAGGGCTACCCGGTCCATGAAGCCGCGCAACCCGCCGTCGGGCTGGCGCTGCTGATAACGTTCCAGATCGCGCAACATGTCCCGGACGTTGATCTCGCGCATCGTGGCCTCGCCCTCGGTCTTGCAGGTGCGCCGCAGTTCTCCGTAGAAGCCGATCTGATCGAGCAGCGCACCCGTCACGGCGGCGTGGTCCGCGCCAGGTTCCAACATCCGCGACTCGAAGCGGTCCATCAATTCGTGAAACGCCGTGAACGCCGCGCGCGTCCTGCCGCTGACCGTTTCGAGGAACGCCTCGTCGTTGATGGCCGCAAACAGGCTCGTTTTGTGTCGGCGCGAAAAATCCAGCGCGCGCTCGATGGTGGTGTCGCCCAGCCCGCGCGGGGGCAGGTTGATGATGCGCAGCAACGCGGCATCATCGTCGGTATTCAGCAAACAAGCGACATAACCTAACAAATCCTTCACCTCGCGTTTGTCGAAGATGCTCTGCCCGCCCACGACCCGGTAGGGAATGTTGCTTTCCTTCATCGCCAACTCGAACGTCTTGGACTGGGCGTTCATGCGGAACAGGATGGCGCAATCATCCCATGAATGCGCCTCGCCGCTGGACCGCAGCCGGTGCATCTCCGCGATGACGTAGGCGGCTTCTTCCTGCTCGTTCGGCGCGGGGACAATCTTGACCTTCTCGCCGATGCCGTAGGCGCTAAACAACGTCTTCGGACGACGGCGCGGATTGTTTTTGATGAGCGAATTCGCCGTGTGCAGGATGGCGTTCGTCGAGCGGTAATTCTGCTCCAGCTTGACGACGGTCGGATTCGGAAAATGCCGCTCGAACTCCAGGATGTTCGACACCTCCGCGCCGCGCCACCCATAAATGGATTGGTCATCGTCGCCCACCACGCAGACGTTCGGCGGCGTGCCGTGCGCCAGCATGGAAACGAGGTCGAGCTGGAGCCGGTTCGTGTCCTGGAACTCGTCCACCATCAGGTAGTGAAAACGGTCCTGCCACTTCGCCCGCGCCTCCGGGTGTTCGCGCAAAACCCGCACGGCGAGCAACAGCAAGTCGTCGAAATCGACCGCGTTCATCCGCTTCAATTCCGCCTGATAGCGCAGGTAAACCGCGCCGATGAGCGTCTGCTCGCTGGGGACGCCCCCGGCGGCGATGCGCGGGTCGTTCTTGAGTTTGGAAATGAGCGACTGCGCGGCGTTGGGATCGAGCTTTTCGTCCTTGGCGGCGGTGCGGGTGATGATGGCGCGGATTGACCCGAGACAGTCGCCCTGGTCGTAGATGGAAAAGTTGGCTTTCCAGCCCAATCGCTCGATGTCGCCGCGCAGGATGCGCACGCACAGCGCGTGGAAAGTGGAGATCGTCAGTTTCTTGGAAACCGACTCGTCGTTCAACTGCCCGGCGGCGCGTTCGCGCATCTCCCCGGCCGCCTTGTTGGTGAACGTGACGGCCAGAATCTTCGACGCGCTCACGCCCTGCGCCACGAGATAAGCGATGCGGGTGGTAATGACGCGCGTCTTGCCGGTGCCCGCGCCCGCGAGGATGAGCACCGGGCCTTCCGTCTGCTTGACGGCGGCGCGCTGAGCATCGTTGAGGTCAAAGAGTCGGAACGAAGACATAGAGCAGAATGGAGAGACGATCCTACCCCAACCGACGCGAATTTTCGCCCGCGAAAAACTGATGTTTGCCGCCGATGAAGGCGACCGGCCTCACCCGCTTCAACCGATCGCCTCCTTCGCCAGAAAACTGGCCGCATGGGCAACCATATCCGGCCAGAAGTGCGCGAAATCCTGCTCAAACGGTCCCGGATCATCCGCGAAAACGTCCGCCGCCATCGGCAAAGGCGATGCCGCCGCCGCCCGTGGAGAAAGCCGGTGCCGGATGCGCCCCAACACGGCGCGGACTTCCGCCAGGTCGCGGTACGACTCCAGCCAGTTTTCCTGCCGCATCAACGCCAGCGCCATCCGCGCCTTGGGCGGAATGGGTGCGTTGCTCTGGGCCGCCAAACGATAGAAGCGCGCGGTAAACGTCCCCAACTCAACCGCGGGGCAATACCGTGCCCAATCCCGCGCGAGCAAATGGTCGTAAATCATATCCACGCCAATGCCCGCCGCCGCCGGTCGCACCCCGACATTGGCATCGACCAGCCGCCGGTTGCTGGCGCACGCGGCGGGATGCGCGTCGCCGGAGGCGTCAACGCGGTGGTGCAGCGCGATGCCGCGCCGAATTCCCGGCGGCATCTGCCGGGCCTCGGTCATGGAAAGCAGATCCGCCAACACGCCGCCGAGTTGATCGTCCGCGTGCGGGCCCGCCAGCAGGATGTGCGCGAGCCAGTTCATCGCGCGCGGACCGACCGGACCGCCGTCCGGCACCCGGCGGCCTTCATGCCAGAAAAGTCGCGCGACGGGCGGCGAGATCGGCGATGACTTGTGGATAAAGCCGGTGCTCGGCTTGTTGGATGCGCGTGTGCAGGGTCTCGGCGGTGTCGCCCGGCAAAACCGGCACACTTTCTTGCGCGATCATCGGGCCGGTATCCATGCCGAGATCGACGTAATGGACCGTGCAACCCGTTTCTGACTCCCCGGCTTCGAGCGCCTGCTGCCACGCCGCCAGTCCGGGGAATTTCGGCAGCAGGGAAGGGTGGATGTTGATGATCCGGCGTGGGAACGCCGTCACCATTGGCTCCTTCAACAGCCGCATGTACCCGGCCAGCACCACGAGTTCCACCCCAGCGTCCTGCAAAGAGCGCGCCAGAAGCTGTTCGCTTTCGGGTTCCAACTTCGTTTTGAATCGTCCCGGCGGCAGATGCACGGCAGGCACGCCATGCGCTGCCGCCAACCGCAAAATCCCGGCATCCGGCACGTCGGTCACGACCAACCCAACCTTGGCGTTTAACCAGCCGTCGGCGATGGCCTCCGCGATGGCGGCGAAGTTGCTGCCCTTGCCGGAGCCGAGCACGCCGAGGACGAGCGGCGGTGTCATGGCGGCGTCCCTCCCGGCGGGTCGAAGGCCATTCGCAATCTGCTCATAAGAGTATTCACGTCAGTGGAGATTCCAAGGAAGTCAAAAGATGTTTCGGCGGGAAGTAAAATGGCTGCTCCGGGCTGCCTTCTGCCTAGCTCCGCATCCGTTCGATCACGCTCGTCGTCGATCTTCCCGGCACCAGCGGGACGAACTCGATTCTTGCGCCAACTTCTTCCAAGACGGCACGCTCTTCAGGGTTCAATGTATCCAGTCGATAATCGCCGCCTTTGGCGTACACGTGGGGTCTTACGCGCGCCAGCAGTCGCGTGGCGCGGGGCTCATCGAAGATCGTCACGAAATCCACGCACGCCAGTGCGGCGAGCACTTCCGCACGGTCCTCCGCACCGTTGAGCGGGCGGCCCTCGCCTTTCAAGGCGCGCACGGACGCATCGGCATTCAGGCCGATGGCCAGCGCGTCCCCCAACTGCCGAGCCCCTTGCAAGTAGCGCACGTGTCCGACGTGCAGCAGATCAAAGCAGCCGTTGGTGAACACGAGCCGTTTGCCCTGTTGTTCCAGCAGATCACGCCGCGCGGCAAGATCGCCGGGAGCGAGGATTTTCCTGACTTGATCCATCTGGGTAAATTCAGCTTGCCGGGTTAAAAATTTCCCTCAACGGCTCAACTCCAGCATCCGCAAAATCGGCTTCTCTGCCCGCGCGCGGATTTCCTCGGGCATGGTGATCTCCGGGCTCATGTTCAGCAGCGCGTCGTGCAATTTTTCCAGCGTGTTCATCTTCATGAACCGACAATCCGCGCAGGCGCAATGATCCGTCGGGCCGGGAATGAACAATTTATTCGGCACCTCGCGCCGCAACCGGTGCAGCATCCCGGACTCCGTGACGATGATGAACGCCGTCGCTTCGCTGTCGCGGCAATAGGAGATCATTTTCTCGGTGGAGCACACCTCGTCCGCCAGCAGACGCACCGCAAAGGTACACTCCGGGTGCGCGACTACCGGCGCGTCCGGGTACTGGTCGCGGATGCGCTCGATACTCTGGCGGGTGAACTCGACGTGGACGTAACAATTCCCCTGCCACAGGTCCATCTTGCGCCCGGTTTTTTCCATCACCCAGCCGCCCAGGTTCTGGTCGGGCACGAAGAGGATGTTGCGAGCCGGCGGCGCGCTCTCGACGATGCGGATGGCGTTGCCGCTCGTCACGATCACGTCGCTGAGCGCCTTCACGCCCGCCGAGCAGTTGATGTACGCGATGACGTAATAATCCTTCTCCCGGTTCCGCTCCAGGAACGCGGCCAGTTTGTCCGGCGGACACGACTCCGAGAGCGAACATCCCGCTTCGAGATCCGGCAGCAGCACGGTCTTGGTCGGGTTGACGATTTTCGCCGTCTCGGCCATGAAATGCACGCCGCAGAACACGATCACGTCGGCGTCCGTCTTCTGCGCGTGGTAGCTCAATCCCAGCGAATCGCCGACGTAATCCGCCAGATCTTGAATCTCGCCCACCTGGTAGTTGTGCGCCAGGATCACGGCGTTGCGCTCGCGTTTGAGGCGCCGGATATCTTCCGCCAGATCGGTGCTGGAACGAGCGGCGGCAGGGGAGCGGTCGGTGGACAAAGCAACCATAGATTTGGCTTTTAACCTACCACGAAATCAGGGGCTCCGCGTCTGCAAATCGCGCTTGCCGCCCCGGCTTCCTCCGGCGACACTCGGCTTTTTCCTCTCCATGAAACTCGGCTTTATCGGTGCGGGCAAGATGGCCGCCGCCATTGCCAAAGGCGTGGTGGCGAGCGGCCTCTGCGCTCCGGGCGACCTGCTTGCCAGCGCGCGCACGGCCGCTTCCCGCGACTGGTTCGCCGCCGAAACCGGCGCACCGACGACCGCCGACAACGCCGCCGTCTGCGCGGACCGCGATGCCGTGCTGCTCTGCGTCAAGCCCGCCACCGCCCGCGAAACCCTGCGCGCCGTAGCCCCGGCCTTGCGCGGCGGCACGCCCCTGATTTCGGTCGTCGCCGGAGTCTCGCTCGCCGATCTCCAAGCGGAGACGGGTCTCGGGGTGCCGATCATCCGCGCCATGCCGAACACTCCCTGCCTCGTGCGCAAGGGAGCCATCGCCTACGCGCTCGGCACCGCCGCCAGCGCTGCCCACGCCGCGCTCGCCGAGCAGATCTTTGCCGCCGTGGGGGAGGTCCACGCCGTCCCGGAAGCGCTGATCGACGCCGTGAACGGTCTCAGCGGCAGCGGTCCGGCTTACGTTTACCTGGTGATCGAGGCGTTGGCGGACGGCGGTGTGCTCATGGGGTTGCCGCGTGCGCTGGCGGCCGCGCTGGCCGCGCAAACCGTTCTCGGCGCGGCGGAAACCGTCCGGCAGACGGGTACGCATCCCGCGTTCTTGAGGGAGGCCGTGTGCAGCCCCGGCGGCACCACTATCGCCGCCCTGGAAACGCTGGAACAGGCCGGGGTGCGTGCTGCGTTCATGGGTGCGGTGCGCTCCGCCACGGAACGCGCCCGCGAGATGGGGAAAGTGCAGAAGTAAACGGTGGACGGCAAAAGTCAGCAAGCTGCACTCCTGCCCACTTCTCCTTTGTCCGCCTGCATCCCGCACCCTGCATCCTGCATCCTGCATCCCGCATCCTGCATCCTGCATCCTGCATCCTGCCTTACCCTCGGACTTTCGCCTTCCGCCTTTTGACTTCTGCCTTCCTTTTGAGTAAGAAAGCGCCGTGAAACTTCGTTCGCTTTGCCTCGCGCTTTTGCTCTGCTTCGGTTTGCTGTCTCCGACGGGCCCAACGCTCCATGCCGCGACGACCAAAAAGAAGAAAAAAACCGCGCAGACGACCTCCTCGGCCCACCGGAGGACAACCCGATCCGCCCATTCACGCGCCGACGCTGCCAGCGCCAAGACCAAGGCCCCCATCCGCAAGCGCGTCATCCCGGCGACCACCACCGGTGAGGATGAGGATACCCGGCCCTCCGAGACGATTGTCATCGACCCCGCCAGACCTCCGCAGGTTTACGCGAAGTCGGTGATGCTGATCAACGCGCGCACCGGCGAGGTCCTCTACGAAAAGGACGCCGACGCCCCCCGCCAGATCGCCAGCACCACCAAGCTGATGACCGCCCTGCTCATCGCCGAGGCAGGCAGCCTCGGCTCGGAATTGGAGGTCCAGCCCGTCGATACGGTCTGCGAGCCGACCAAACTGTATTTCAAGCCCGGCGAACACTACGCCCGCAATGCGCTGCTTTACGCGCTGCTCGTCCACAGTTGCAACGACGTGGCCCGCGCCCTCGCGCGCGACAACGCCGGCAGCATGGAAAGCTTTGCCGACAAGATGAACGCCCGCGCCGTCCAGCTTGGTGCGCGCGACACTCACTTCGTCAGCCCCAACGGCTTGCCCACGCCCGGCGAGGATCAGCACTCCACCGCGCGCGACCTCGCGCGCATCGCCCGCACGGTGTATTTCAATCAAACTCTCCGCCCCATCATGGCGACCCAGCACCTCCAGTTTCGCATGGCGAGCGGACGGATGCAGGAGTTCGCCAACACGAACAAGGTCCTCCTGCGTTACCCCTTCTGCAACGGCATGAAGACCGGCTACACCGATGCTGCCGGGCATTGCCTCGTTTCCAGCGCGGACGACAACGGGACCGCCGTCATCAGCGTTTGCCTGGGTGATTCCAAGGCCATTTGGAACGATTCGCAGAAACTCCTCGCCTGGGGCCTTGCCAATACCCAGGCCCGCCCAAGCACCGCGCAGGCCGCGCCAACGCACCCGGCCCCATTTGTCCCCGCGTCCCTTTAAGAATCCAGGCGACTCACCCAACGCCCACCCCCTTGAACCTTGAATCCTGAGGCTTTCTTGAACCTTGGATCTTTTCCCACATGGATGACCCCTTCCAAGGTGAGCTGACCGCCCTGCGTGCGCGTTCGCTGCACCGCCGCCTGCGGCAGATGCAGACCTCCCCCGATGGCACGGTCGAACTGGCCGAGCGTGGACGCCTCGTCAACTTCGCGTCCAACGACTACCTCGGCCTCGCCGACGATCCCCGGCTGCGCGATGCCGCCAAGGCAGCCATCGACCGCTACGGCGTCGGCGCGGGCGCCTCGCGTCTGGTCAGCGGCACGCGGCCCTCGCACACCGCGCTGGAGGAAAAACTTGCCCGCTTCAAGGGCACGGATGCCGCCCTCACTTTTTCCAGCGGGTACGCGGCGGCGCTCGGGACGCTCCCGTCGTTGGTGGACAAGCAGGACGTGCTCATCCTCGACAAGCTCTGTCACGCTTGCCTGGTGGACGCCGCCCGCGCCAGCCGCGCCGTCATCCGCGTCTTCTCGCACAACGCGATGGGCAAGCTGGAAGATCACCTCCAATGGGCGCGCCGCGAACATCCCGACGCCCGGATCATCGTCGTCACCGAAGCCGTCTTCAGCATGGACGGCGACCGTGCCCCGCTGACCGATCTCGTCGAGCTGAAACGGCAACACCGGGCTCTGCTCATGGTGGACGAGGCTCACTCGGTCGGGGTCATCGGACGCCACGGGCGCGGCCTCGCCGCCGAACTCGGCGTCGCCGGGGAGATCGACATCCACATGGGCACGCTCAGCAAAGCATTGGGCGTCAGCGGCGGTTACATCGGCGGCAGCCGGGGCCTGATCGACCTGCTCGTCAACCGCGCCCGCAGCTTCATCTTTTCGACCGCCCAGCCGCCCGCCCTCGCCGCCGCCGCCGAGGCCGCGCTCGATTTTCTCCTCACCGACGAGGGCGAGCGCCGCCGCCTGACCCTCTGGCAGAACATCCGCCTGCTGGCCGGGCAGCTTCCCGCCGCGCCCGGGGCCGGGTCCGACGAATCCCCGCGCCGCCAGGACGGCGGCAGCGCGATTTTCCCGTGGATCGTCGGCGGGGAAGGGCAGGCCGTGGATTTCTCCGCCTGGCTGGCCAGAAAAGGGTTCTTCGCCCCGGCGATCCGTTATCCCACGGTGGCCAAGGGTTCCGCCCGCCTGCGCCTGACGGTGACCGCCCGCCACCAGCCCGAGCAAATCCTGGCCCTGGGCAAAGCCCTCGCGGAATTGACGCACGCAGTCGAGTGAGATTTATCACCCGGTCGGCGGAACTCCACGCCGTCACGCCCGCGCCGCACGAAGCGATGACGGCACCTGCATCGAGCCAGGACAGCCCTACAGCTTTACCCGCAATGGGAAGCTCGGGCAAAGCGCGGACCGCTCCAGTTCACCTGCGGCGGCAAAAAAGCTCATCTTTCCATCCAGGCTGCAAACCCATACCTCCTTCGCCCCACTCTCCAGGTAGAGCGCACGTTTCTCCTCGATCTCGGCCCGGGTGTTGCTCGGCGAAATGACTTCGACGCAAATCTCCGGCGAACTGGACCAGTTGATCTTTTCCTTTTCGTGCGCCTTGAGGGCCGCCTTGGAGGCCCAGACCACGTCGGGAGCTTTGACGTTATCGGCGGTCATCACGGCAAGTTCGGGCATGCATTCGCCACCTTTGAGAAGGCGTTCGAGCAAGCGAAGGATCTTCCCCTGGTAGCGGCTGTGAAACGCGTTGGCGGGCGACATCACAATCTGGTTGTACCGATTCAGCTCGATCTTGAATGGCAAATCCCGCAAGTGTGGATCGGCGCAGACTGCCTCCCAGGTCCACGCCTCAAAGGCGTCGGTTGCCGCTGGCTTGTCCATGCCGTCAGCTTACCCGGGCGGAGCAGCGCTGGCAATCTGAACCTGCGTCTAAGCATCTGCGAAATGGAATCCCGGTAGATGGCGATCTCCGAGCGCCCTGTTTTCCCGGCGGCGCAGCCGCCATGCTGCCAAGCCTTTCGACCGCTGCGCGGTCCCGAAAACAGAGCGCTCGGAGATCGCCATCCACCTGGAAACCTTCTCGTACATCCTTACTGCCTATCCGGAAGACCCACGCGTCTTTTCTTACGCCCCTGCCGGGGCTGCGGGCGAATGGCGCTTTTCCCCGGGGCTTACGCCCCGGGCTAAACTCTGCCGCCCCTGCCGGGGCTGGGAACCGAGT
>CAHJWO010000079.1 GCA_903642295.1 PVC group bacterium
GAACTTTCCGGGCGGCGGGGCGCTTGTTTTTTCTGGAAAGAGTCATTTTCCGGGATTTTCCGGCAAAAAAATGTAGCAAATGTAAAAAATAAGTCGCAGGCGTCGCAGGCGTCGCAGGCGTATGAGACGAATCCAAAAAAGGTGGCAGGCTGGTCCCATGAACGAGACCACCGATCCTAACATTCCGACTAACCTTCCTTCTAACGTTCCCGCCCCGGCCATCTCCAAACCGGGATTGACCCCCGGCTGGCAGACCAGCGAGTTCTGGATGACAGCCCTCGGCCACGCCGGGATCATCTTCGCCGCCGTGTCGGGCGCGCTGCCCGCGAAGTACGCGGCCCTCGCCTCCGCAGCCGCCCAGGTGGCCTACAACCTGTCGCGCGGCATCTCCAAGGTGAACGCCTCCCACTAACATCCCGGGTCGCCGACTCCCTACCATCCACCGAACCATGATTCTCGCCGCCCGTTCCGCTTTGAGAAATGCGGACCCGATCTACCGGGCGGCAACTGCCCCGGGCAGCCCCGTCCGCGTGGCGGCGGCACGTTTTCACCCTTCCCCCGCGTCCGCCCTCCGCTCCGGCCCCGCCGGAACGGCTGCGGGCTCGGCGCGAGTGGCGCAACGCTCACCCGCCCCGCCGGCCGGTGGAACGCAAGACCCGGCCTCGGGCGGGACGGCGACCGGCCGCGTCGGTCCTGCCGTCCCGCCAACGAGCCAAGTTTTCAAACCCTGCACTTTCCGAACCGCCCAAAAAACCCACCGATGAACAACACCCTCACCAGCCTGCGCGAATTTTTCGTGTATCACTTCGACCTGGAGCGCAAGAGCATCGTTGCCGCGCTGGCCTGGGGTGCCTGGGTGCTGGCGCGGCACTCTTTCGACAGCGCGCCGGGATTCCGCTTCCTCAACGAGAGCGCGCGGTGGCTGGGCCTGGCCGGCGGGCCGTTCTGGGGCGGCCTGCTCCTCACCGGCGGCGCGCTCCAACTGGCGGGTCTGCTGACCGAGCGCGACCGGCTGCGGATGTTCGCGGCCATGCTGCTGAGCGCGACGTGGTCACTCATCGGGTTTCATTTTTTCCTCTGGAACCCGCGGACCACCGGCGCGCCGACCTACCTGATTTTCGCCTGGTCGGCGGGCTGCCTCTACTTCCAGATCGGCACGCGGCGCAGATAAAAGGATGCAGGATGAAGGATGCGGGATGAACCGGAAAACTCTCTCCGACCGCTCTACCTCCTCTGCTCCGCCTTCATCCCTCATCCTTCATCCTTCATCCTTTCCCAATGGACGACACCCTCCGAGTTTTTGCCGCCGTCGCCGGCGGCGTGGGTCTGGGACAACTCCTGTTGTTCTGGGTGACGCGCCGCTCCCGCAAGGTCGATGACCGCGACGAGCGGGCGCTCAACCTGGAGAACTCGTTTCTCGCCGAGCGCCGCGAACTGCTGACCAGCCTCCGGGCGCAGCTCGTGGGGGAACAAGGCCGTGCGGCCAAGCTCGAAACCGAAAAGATCGAACTCATGCAGCAACTCATCGCCCTGCACAAAATTGCCAACGAAGTGGTCGCCAAATATGACTTTCTGCGCGCGCTCAACCCGGACGCCAACCTGCCGTCCTTCCGCATCGACCCGCCCATGCCCAACCTGGTCCCGGCGGGCTGCACGAACGGTGCGGCCAACCCAACGGAGGGAGGCAGTGAACCCCGGCCATGACCACGCTCCTGCCGGGGGAAGTCGAAGCGCTGCTCACGCTCGCGCTGGGGCTGCTGAGCGTGTGGGTGTTTGCCCTCTACCTGCTGCGCCGCCTGCGCGTGCAGGAAATTTCCGCCCGGGACCGGGTAACCAAACCCTCGCTCGACGACCTGGGCCAACTGTTGATGACCAAGATGGACGAGAAGTTCGACGAGATGGAGGCCGCGCAGGCCCGGCGGGAAGCCGGGCGCATGGCCTACCTCCTCAAGAACGCCGAACTGCTCGGCGGCGTGCGCAGCGCCAACCAACTCCTCACCGGACAACTCGCCACCCTGGCCGCCAAGCTCGACCGGCAGATCGAGCTGACCAGGACCGCCGCGGCGGCCGTCATCCCGCCGCGCGATCGGTAGGGCGGCGGCAGATCCAGGCTTCAAGAAACCAGGCTCCAAAGCAGGTTCGAGATTCAAGATTCAAGGCCGACGGAGCGACCGGAGATACCGACCGCCTTTTCCCAACCATTTTCATCGAAACTAACATGACCCTTGTTACCCACGCGGCAGTGCCTGCCCTGACGCCCGCGACCGATGCCGCCGCGCTGGCCCGTCTGCGCACGCTGCCCGGCGTGGAAACCGAGCGTCTGCTCGACACGTTGGACGGGCTGCCCACGCCCGGCGCGCGGCAGGATCGGCTCATCGGCGAGCATCGCCTGGCGTTGAGCCTGCCCGCGCTGGAAACCTGGATGCGCGCGGCGCGGCACGAGCGCGACGAACGCCGCTTCCGCGACTTCCTCACCGATGTCCACCGCGCCGCCGAACGCGCCGAGGCCTTCCGCGAACTCCTCGCCGGAGCCGAGCAACTGCACCAGGTCAACGTCGCCCTGCTGGCCGCCCGCCTCTTCGATGCCCTGGTGGCCCGCGACGCGGATGCCATCGAAACCCTCGCGCACACCTTCGCCGAAGTCGTCGGCGCGACCCGCCACGACCAGGGCAAAAACACCCGCTCCTGAATCCCCTCTCCTAGATCTCACTTCCGACTTCCCACTTCCGACTTTCTTTTTATGACCATCCGAGAACAACAACAAGCGCACGAGCGGCGCGAGCTTATCCGCACGATCATCCTGCGGGTCTGCCACGCGGCGCGCGTGGGCGGCAACGGCCTGGGCGTGAGCCTCGGGCTGATCGAGCGCGGTCTCCAGCGTGACGGGATGAACATCCTGCTCGAAGAGATCGAGGCAGAGGTGGGTTACCTCGCCGGGAAGGGCTGGATCGAGCCCGTCCGCAAGGAAAACACCCCCGCCAACCGCCGTTGGCGCATCACCGCCGCCGGCATCGACGAGGCCGAAGCCGAGGGCTTCTAACCTCGAACCGAATGCCAGCGTTCATTTCCGGGCACGAGCGAGGGGCTTCCCGCCCCACCTCTCATTGCCAGAGCCGCGCCATCACCCATCGGGCCGGTCGCGGCGGGGGGCCCTTCGCTCGTGCCCGGAAAGGGAGGGGACGGTGGACAGGAGCGAGCAGAGGACGGCAAGCGTGTCCCTGATATGAAGAGGTCTTCCGGGCTCGTCCCACCCGCCGCAAGACGACAGGAAAAGCAACCCAATTCGCCAGACATCAGCCCATGAATGAAGAAATCACCGAGGTGAAGAAACCCAAACGCGGCCGGCCGCCCAAGGCACAGGCGCGGACGCTCGCGGCATTCATGCGCGACGTGCGCGACGCAGCGGAGTTTGCCGAGGGATTGCGCAGCGAGTTGGCGGGTCTGCCGGGCGGGCCGGACACGGATTTTATTTTTCGGACGGCACAAGCGGTTTTCGAGGCAGATGTCGCCCGGCGCGGAGACCTGAAAGAACACATCGCACTGCGACGGCTGCGCCAGATCGACCGCACCCAAGATGAGGCCCATTTCCAACGGGAACGCGCCATCGAACAACGGGAGAAAGCGCTGGCGCTGGCGCGGGAGCGGTTCGAGTTCGACGCCGCCGCGGCCGCGCTGGATCACCTGAGCGAGGTGAAGGCCATTCTGAACGACCGCACGCTCAAGCGACCCGCCAAGATCCAAGCGGTGCGGCTGCGGTTGTTCGGCGCGGCGCCACGCCCGCCGGAGGGGGGCGGCCTGGAGGAAGATGCGGGATGCAGGATGCAGGACCCGACCGGCCAGGAAACGACGGGGTTCGAGGCTCGAAGGCCGGGCGTCGAGGGCCTGGAAGAAGGCGGAACAAACTTGCCGGAGGACTTTTCCGGGTTGGGCATCCGATGAGTGGGGACGGCCGAGAAGAAATCGTCCGCAGGTTCCACAGATTTACGCAGATGAAGAAGATCGATGCAACGGCAGCGCGAGAAGAGAGGGGAGCAAACCCGCTCGTGACTTTTCGCAGTTACCAACAGGAAGCGTTCTGGGATCATTCCAGCAAGACGCGGCTCGAACACTGGAGCCGGCAGATCGGGAAAAGTCATACGTACGCGGCCTGGGCCGTGGACCGCTTGCTGCGCCGACCGGGCAGGCTGGTGACGGTGCTGTCCAATTCCCGGGAGAACGGCGCGGAGTTCGTAGAGAAAGCGTGCGCGGTTTGCCGCAAACTGGGTCAGGCCGTGGAGATCGAGAGCAACCACGCGGAGCTAGAAGGGGAAGCGGGGATTTCGGAGGACGTGAAGTATGAGAACATGCGGTATGAAATCCGGCTGACGGTGGAGGGGGAGACGGGCCGCATCAAAGTGCTGGCGGCCAACCCGCGCACGGCCCGGGGATTCTCCGGCGACCTGATTCTGGACGAGTTCGCTTTCCACGAGGACAGCGCCGCGATCTGGGAAGCGGCGGAACCCATTATCTCCTCCAACCCGGACTTCCTGTGCCGCATCCTTTCCACGGGCAACGGACGCCGCAATATGTTCTACCAGCTCATCAGCGAGGGGCGCATCCGGTACCGCCGCATCCGCCGCTCCGACGCCTGGGCCACCGGCGAACTCAAGATTTATTCGCAGATCGACGGCCGCGAGATCACCCCCACCGAAGCCCGCGCCCAGAGCAGCGACAAACGCGCCTACGACCAGAACTACGAGTGCGCCTTCGAGGACGAAAACGCCGCCCTGCTCTCCGCCGAACTCATCCGCCTGGCCGAGCGCGCCGATTGGACGGATCGCATCGACCGCCAGACCTGGCGCGAACCGACCCTCGCGCGGCTCGCCGCCCTGCCCGGCCCATTGTACGCCGGTCTGGACGTGGGCCGCTCGCACGACCTCTCCGTGCTGACGGTCCTGGCCCGCGATCCCGCGGCGCCCGCCCGCCGCGCCGTGCTGGCGCTGCTGGAGATGGATAATGTCCGCCTGCCCGACCAGCAGCGCCAGTTGGACGCGCTCTGCGCCCTGCCTAACTTTGGTCGTGTCGAGGTGGACATGACCGGCCTCGGACTCGGCCTCTTCGAGTACGCCGAAACCCGCCACGGCAGCCGCCGGGTGCGCGGCGTCCACTTCGGCGCGACGGAACCCGTGGGCCGCGCGCAGACCGCCGACGGACGCAAGGCGCCGACCGCGCGCGTCACCGAGATCATGGCCACCGACCTGGTGGAGCTTTTCGAGGACCGCCTGCTGTCCATCCCATCTGACACGGCCTTGCGCGACGACCTGCGCCGACCGGAGAAAATCACGAGTCCCGGGGGCCGCGTTTCCATCGCCGCGAGCCGCGACGGCGACGGCCACGCCGACCGTTTCTGGAGCCTTGCCCTGGCCGTGCGCGCCGCCACCCGCGCCGACGCCGCCCTGCCCCCGCTGGACTTCGAGTCGCTGGACGGCCTCCACTCGGGCGGTAGGGACGGCTGTCCCAGCCGTCCCTACTGGGCCGCAGGCCCCTCCGGTTTGTAGGGCTCCGGTTTCCGACGCTTTGCGCTCGCCATGCTCTTTGCATCCTCTCCCCCACAAATCTCCCACCAATCAGAAGGACCTGCGGCCCGCCACGGACGCCTGGGACAGGCGTCCCTACCTTAAACTTCTAACATCGTATGAACACACTTTCCGAACTAACATTGGACGATTCCGCTTTCGTTACGCCCACCGGTGCGGACAACACGGAACTATTCTCCGCCGCCGAACTGGAGCAACTCGCCTATCGCCGGTTCAATCCGCTGGCGACGCTGACGGCGCAATCGCTCTCCGCCGCGCTGGACGGATTCAGCGCGGGGGCATTGATGGCGGCGGCGCGCCTGTGACAGGAGATCGCGCACCGCGACGAAACCGTCGCCGCCGTCAAAGCCAAGCGCGAGGAAGCGGTTTCCCAACGCGACTGGACCGTCGTGCCGCTGGACGACTCGCCCGAAGCGCAGGACCAGGCGGCGGCGCTGGAATATTTCTACCGGCACCTGCGCGCCGCCCACGCGCTGAACCGCCACACGGCGGGCGGGTTCCCGCTGCTGGCCACGCAGATGATGGACGCCGTTTCGTTCGCCTACGCGGCGCACCACCTGATCTGGCAGCCGGACGCCGCGTGCCCCATCACGCTGCCGTCGGGCCGCACCGTGCCCGCGCTGACGGCCACGTTCGAATACGTACCGCTGGAGTTCTTCGAGGCGCGCACCGGAGAGTTGCGGTTTCTCGGGCTGAACCTCGGATTCAACGGCGAGCCGCTCGCGCCGGGGCAATGGATGGTGACCACCGGGCCGGGACTGATGCGCGCGGCGTCCATCCTGCACTATTATAAGCGGCTCGCGCAGCACGATTTGATCAACTTCAGCGAGAAGTTCGGGACGCCGGGATTGGTCGTCCACACGACGGCGGCGAAAGGGACGCCGGAGGGTCAGACGGCCTCGACGCTGGCGCGCAGCCTCGCCGGGAATTACCGGGGCGTGCAGTACAACGCGCCGGAGAACCGGATCGAGGTCGTGTGGCCGCAGGGCGGCACGGGCGGCGGCGATCTGCCGATGACCGGCATCATCGAGGACGGCAAGCGGGGTCTGGCGACGTTGTTCCTGGGCGCGGACCTGTCCACCCTGTCAAGGTCGGGTCAGTCGGTGGGGGCGAGTCTGCAAGGGGCGGACCGGGCGCGGCGCGAGCGGGCGGATTGCGCGCGGATCGAGGAGACGCTCAACACGGCGATTGATCCCGTGGTGCTGCGGTGGTTCTTCGGGCCGGGGGCGGCGGTGCGGGCGCGGTTCGCGCTGGAAGCGCCCATCAACGAGGACCGGACTTTGCTGGGTAACCTCGTCCAGCAGTTGGTGAACATGGGCGCGCGGGTACCCGTGGCGGCCGTGGCGCGGCGGCTCAACGTGCCGCTGGCCCAGAGCGCCGAGGAGACCGTGTTCCAGCCACCGGCCCAGTCGATGGAACCCATTCGTGAACCGGGTGCAAGCGCGCAAGCGGAGGCGTTCAATGCGGAGATCGACCAGTGAAACTTCAGCAGCACGAGAGAACTTTTTAAAATGACTACCATCGCAAACAAAGTTGTTGCCGTCGGAATCAACTCGGCGGCGCACGTCGAGCCGGTTAACCTTTCGGCCAAGGACGGCTGGCTGTTGCTCGCGCCTTACGGCGAGACGCCGTACTTGCAACGGGAGGGCCCGGGACCGGGCGACGTGAAGCAGTACCGCCAGGTGTTTACCCGGCCCCAGGCCGAGCGCATGGCGGCGGCCTTGCACGCGCTTGCCGCGAGCGAGGGGGAGGAGTTTTGCGGGCTGCCGATCTATGCGGGGCACCCCGACGCCAACCCCGTGCGCTGGCCGGACGAGCGGCGGCTGGGCGGCGTGCTGGGCCTGGAGGCGCGGCCCGACGGTCTGTACGCCCGGCCCGCCTGGAACGATCTGGGCGAGCAGAACCGCACCCACAACTACCTGGTCTATCCGTCGCCCGCCTGGATCTACGACCGGCGCGTGGCACAAAGCACCGGCATCATCGCGCCGGATGAGTTGCGCAGCGTCGGGTTGACGAACTCGCCGCGAATCGCCCACGTGCGCCCCTGGACCAACCGCGCGGAAACACTCTCATCAGAAACTAACATCACCACGACATCCATGAATTACAAAGCACTTTTGATTGAACAATTCGGACTGGAAGAAACCGCATCGGACGACGCCATCCAACAGGCGCACGACGAGCGGCGGCGGGCGGAGGCCGTAAACTGCGCCGAGCGCGACGGCGCACTGGCGGACGCGCGGCGGTTCCGGGCGGCGGCGGTCAACGCGCAGCTGGACGCGGCTATCAATACCGGGCGGCTGAGCGCGGCGGAACGCGCGGGCTTCGCCCAGCGGTTCGAGCGGGATTACGAGGAGGCATTGCACGAACTGGGCGAGCGGCGGCCCGCGCTGAACACGCAGGCGCTCGGGTTGAAACCCTCGGCGGCGGGGCTGGATTTGTCCACGGCGCACGGGCGGGCGGCGGCGTTCAACGCGCGGATCGATGCGCTGATGCGCCCGGTCGCGGCGGGCGGGCGGGGGCTGCGGTTCGACGCGGCAATCACCGAGATGCGCGCCAACGCGGAGGACGCGGCGCTGCTGGGCGCGATGGAAGGGAAATAGAATTTTTCACACCAACAGGCTGAAAGCAAAAACACACACCAAAACACACATACCCATGAAAGAACAAGTCAACTACCATCCCCACGATGATCTCGAACACGAGGTCGTCCATTCCCGGGCGCGCGCGATGATCGACGCCGGGACCCACCCGATGATCGCGGACCGGCTCGCCCGGGACGCCGCGCGCGGCCAATTGCTGCGCGATCACCAACTCAAGCTCGCCGCTACCATCGTGCAAACGCCGGTCATCGCCACCGAGACGGCGGTCGTGACCGAAACCGTGCCGGTGGATGCGCCGGATCTCCACGCCTGAACCACACCACTGATCCTTTCTCACAACCAAACTTTTCCTTTTTTGATTTTTTCCATGAAACCTCGACTCTCCTTTTTGCTCGCCGTGGCGTGTGCCGCGGCCAATGACCGCTCGCAGGGCCGCGCCCTGGCCTTCAACGACGACGATGCCACTTTCACGCCGTTCGAGTCGTCGCGCGGCACCGAAAGCCTGGACGCCGATGTGGCGGTGACGTTCCGTAATGCCGTCGTGAAGACCGGCTCCGACGACCGGCATTTCGCGCTGCCCACGGCGGCGGGGGACATCCCGCGCGGCGTGCTGCTCAACGACGAGGTGTCCGCCGACGAGGTGGGCGCGGTGCGCAAGCAGGTGGCCATTTTCGGCGTGTACCGCGACACGCTGCCCGCCGTCGCGGCGGGCGCGATTGCCGTCAACGCAGAGGTGGTGGCGGACCTCGCCACGCCGGGGCGCGTGAAGGCGCTGCCCGCGGCCTCGGGCACTTACGTCGTGTTCGGGCGGTCGCGTTTCGCCGTGCTGGCGTCGGGCGATCCCGTGTCCATCGTGCATTGCGTGCCGCGCTTGGTCGTCGTGTCGTAAGGCAGCGGTTCACCAGAATTTCAACGCGGAGACGCAGAGAGCGCAGAGAGAGAATTGGATGAGCAGCGGTCCCCGTATCGCACATCCTGCATCCTGCATCCTGCATCCTGCATCCCACATTCCAAATCTCACACCCTACTTCAAACTAACATCTATGATTGCTACTCCTACCATGAAAGTTCCCGTCGCCCACCAGGCGGCGCTCGCGGCCAACATCCTCGCCTCGATGGGCGTGCCGGCGCGCGAGTCATTCACCATCCACCCGCCCGACGATGCGTTCGCGCATGGCCGCGTGCTGGCCTTCAACGCCTCGCAGTTCGCGGGGAATAATCCGCAGGAGTTTCTGTCCAACTACGCGGTGCGTTACCAGGACGCCAACCAGCAGGGCATCGACGCCATCCGGCAGTTCATCGCGCCGGACGTGCCCTCGAACACCAGCCAGTTCGTCGAGTATGCGCTGTACAATTTCAGCGACGGCTTCCTGGCGCTGGACAACACCAACGACGACCTGCGGGCCGTGGGCGCGGATTTCCCGACGCTGCGCAGCCCATCGCACCAGCTCGTGAGCCAGCGGATCGCCAACCGTGGGTTGGCGGTGGAAGTCGATGAGGACGAGGAACGGCTCGACGGCGATTGGCAGGAACGGCACATCGCGTTTCTGCGCGGCGTGCTCGACCGGTCGCGGCTGCGGCGCACGGTGGCGCTGTTCGTCGCGGGGGCGGTGAACGTCGCCAAGACGTGGAACGGCGCGAGCGACCCGGATCAGGACGTGATCGAGGAGCTGGAGACGCAGAGCTTGCGGTCGTCGCGCATCGTGTACGGTCCGGGGGCGTGGACGAAACGTTCGCGGGCGCTGCGCACGCAGAACACGGCGGGCAGCTATGCGTCCGCCAAGATGTCGCTCGAGGACCTGGCGGGCGAGTTCGCCGTGGAGGAGGTGCAGGTGGCGCGTCCGAAGTACACCACCGGCACCACCACGGCGGGCAACCTCGTGGGCAGCCAGGTGTTGCTGTTCGTGGCCGGGACAAATTTGGGAAGGAACGATTTTTCCAACCTGAAGACGTTCACCGCGCCGACGAAGACCGGGCAGCGGTACGCCGTGTACGTGCGCCAGATCGGCGACAAGCGCTGGCGCATCGCCGTGGAATGCTACGAGACCGTGGCCATCACCAGCACGGCGGGGCTGGAAGTCATCACGGTCAGCTAATCCAAAGTCGGAAGTCGGAAGTGGGAACGCGGAAGTTAGAAAAGCCTTTCCCTTCCAAGTTTTCGCCTCCCACTTCCGACGGCGCACTTTCGATTTCCATGAACTGGATTTCTATCACGATTGACGACCTGAAGGCCGTGGCTTTGGGTCAAATCATCGCTGCCGCGCAGGGGCTGGTCATGCCGGGTCAGGCTGACCCCGTGGCGGCGGCCATCGCGGACGCCGTCGCCACCGTGCGCAGCGCCGTGGGGGTCGGGAATGTCCTCGACGTGAACCCGGCCGCCGTGCCGGGTTCGCTGCGGGCATTGACGGCCAGAACCGCCGTGTTCGCGCTGCTGGAACGGATGGAGATCGAACTCACCACCGACCAGCGGACCACCCGGGCCGCCGATACCGCACGGCTGGGGCGCATCCGCGACGGGCGGCAGCGGTTCGAACCGGCGGACCATCCTGACGGGTCGGGCGAAACCCCGGCGACCGCCGGAATCGTGGAGACCGTGGCGGAAGGGAATCGTGGCCACGGACGCGACGCACTGCGGGGCATCTAGCGAAGGCGGAAGTGGGAACGTGGAAGGCGGAAGCACCGGATTCTGCCAGGCATGTCTTTCGCTGAAATCACGAAGACTTTTTTCTAACTTCCCACTTCCGACTTCCCACTTCCCAATTTTTATCATGGCTTTGTTGACTGACATTCAAGACGCGGTGGCCGGAAGGCTGAGCGGAGAGGAATTTTTCTCCGATGCGGCGGCGGGTGCACCCCGGCCCGTGCTCGTGATTTCCGAACAGATCGGCGATTTGCAGGCGCGCATCCGGCAAAGCCTCGGGGCATTGGGAATCGTGTGCGTCGTGCTCACGCCGACCGCGGTTTGCACGAGCTTGAACCGGCAGCGGCCTGTCTTCGACGAGGTAAAGGTTGTCGTGCGGGTCCAGGAGAACGTCACGTTGAATCGGGCGGCAACCGGCAGCGGGCAACCGGCCAGCCTGGTGGCCGAGGCGGTCGCCTGGTTCCTGCACGGGTTCGTGCCGGAAGGGCTCGGGTGCGCGCTGCGACTGGAGGCAATCCGGTTAGTCGCGGACCCGCGTCTGCTCATCTACGAAACGGTGCTTACCATGCAGGCGGGGTTGCGGTGTGAGCCGCGGCGCCTTCCCTGATTCATCTGCCACAATTGGGCAAGAGCACTGTCGATCCCAGCCGGACAATCAGGGAAGGGCTCGGAGAGCCCTCCCTACCTGACTTAACAGGAATTTTTATGAGAGTTTTCATTGACCAATTTTGTCTGTCGAACGGCGACGACGAGTCGCCGAAGGGTTTAACCATCAACGGGAAGCAGCAGGTGCAGAGTGTGCCGTTACTCCGGGCAGCGGCGGCGGGTGTTTATCCGCGCGGCAACCGCATCAACACGGTGACCTTCGCCGTGACCCGCGAACACGCCAGCCACGGCGCGGCGGAAGGGTTTCTGTTCTTCCATGCCGCGCGCTTACCTGCGAGCGGGAACCTGACTTTCCTGTGCGAAGACGTGGATGGCGGGGCCGTCTGTTATCGCGCCGAGGCCGCGGCGGTGTCGAGCGACAAAGGCAGCCAGCTCGGAATGACCACCACGCATCAATACACCGTTGTCTGTGGAGTCATCAGCGGGGGAGAGCTTGGCTGACCGGGCTACGGCTGGAAACTTTGTACAAATGCCAACGACCTGATTTCACCTTCTTACTGCCGATTTTTATGTCCTTACAACTTGTTCGCCAGGGAATCCGCCTTCGGGCGGATGAACGCAGCCGGCTGCCGCTGCTCGATGCCTATACCAACGCCACTCCGCAAGGCTGGCTGCGGGCGGCCACGCAGTTCGAGATTGCGCTCGCCCGCGCCGGGAGGCTCGTCGATGTCGGCAACCTCGCCAGCGTGACCATCGAGGCGTCGCCGTACAAAAACCGGAACGACTCCCGCATCTTTTCACGCACGCTGGCGGGTGCCGCGCTCGACAATTCCGTCACGGAGACGACCTGGGCCGACGGCACGCACCAGCACGCCTTGTTTTCCTTCAACAGCACGGAAATGAACGTGTCGCTCGGCGGGGCGGCGCGGGCGGATTTCTGGCTGGTCGTCAGCGCCGTTACATCCTCGGGCAACCCGCTCGTGTGCGGGGCGGGGCGGTTCACACTCGTGGAGGACGGGGCCTTCGCGGGCGTGCCGGTCGCGCCGGGCAGCACGGCGGGGCTGTTGACCGTCGCCCAGGCGGACGAGCGTTACGTGCGGCCCGCCGGCGCGCTCAATCTTGCGGCGGGGGTCACGGGACCCAGCGGCGGCGGGCCGACGAAACTCGACGGACTGGCCACCACTTTGCTGCCGACGTATTACGCGCTGCTCGTGCGCGAAACCGGCCTGGGCCTGACGGCCTGGGTGTTGGAACCCGACGGCGACAGCGGGGCGAATGCGCGCAGCGTCGTGCCCGTTGACCACGATCCGGTCAGTAATGCCCGGACGTGGAGGCAGAGGCTTTAGAAAAAAAATCCAAGATTCAAAAACCAAGATCCAAGGAAGATTCAAGACTCAAGGTTCAAATCTGGGTTTTGCTTCCCGGAAAAAATTTCACCATTCCAATCCATCAACTACCACATGAAAATCACCGTTCCATCCGTTTCTCTGTTTGCCATCGGACTGTTTTGCTTGTCGGGGCTGGTTCACGCGCAGGAGGCGCTCAAAACCGACCCGGCGGGCAACCCACTGACGAGTCTCAATCTCGGGGGAGGGAACGTGACGGGCACGCTCGCGCCCGCACGGTTGCCTGCCAGCGTCAGCCCGCCCATCGTGCAAACCATCACGGCGGTGGAGGGCGATGTGATGCTCACGTCGGGTACCAATGTTGCCGTCCTCGCGGCTCCGCTCACCGGCGTATTGAACGTCACCCTGCCCGCCGCCAATTCCTACGCGGCGGGACGCGCGCTGGTGATCGTCGATCCGGGCGGTTACAGCGGGTTCTCCCGGCCCGTGAACGCCGTCCCGGCCAGGGCGGATACGCTCAACGCCGACCCGGAGCCGTTACAGATTCTGGCGGGCGCCGGCGCGGCCAGCCTGCAACCGGACGGTGCCACCGGCTGGAGTGTCGGCCAAAGCTACGTGCGCGCGGCGAGTCTCAACGGACTGACGCTGGCCGGACCGGCCAGTACCGGTGACGATACCCTATTGTCGTTGCTCAACGGCGACGGCACGGAAGCGTTCTACGTCCGTGGCGACGGCACCGCCGGGACGCAAAACCTGACCCTCGGCGGCGCGCTGACCAGCGACGCGGGCAGCCTCGTGTCAGACGGTGATGGCGACCTGGGGACAATCAACGTCAACGCCGAGGAGAGCGTCTCCACCCATCGACTCACGTTGTACACGGTCGCCGGGTCAGAAATCAACACCCATCCCGCTGGCCAAGTGCGCGTTTACTATCGTACCGACGGGTTCCTGCACGCCCGAACTTCCGACGGCGCAGACCATACTATTTTGTGGACAACCCCTTGATGTCAAGGAACCAAGAATCCAAGAATCCAAGACCTGGGGGACTCCGTTCCAGTAAGCTTCGATGGCCGCTCTTTCGTGTCGAGGGCTGCGTTGATAACACCCATTCAAAATCTCACTGACACACAAACTAACATCCTGATGAAAACTCGATCTTTTATTCTCGCCGCTTCCCTCGTGCTGGCAGGAGCCGGCACCATCCACGCGCAGGTTTCCAATCCGGTCCCGGGTTACGTGGAAGCGTTCAAACCTTCGAACAACGACGCGGTCGGGGCACGCCAGGCGCGCACGGCGGCGCGGTTGAGCCGACACATGGTCAGCGGGGAGACGCAACTGCTGCGCTCGTTCGCCGGGTTGTACCAGGAGGTCTGGCAGAACGCGGACGGACTGACCCCACAACAGGTCTGCGACGCGCTGGGCACCAAGGCGGGCAATCTTTTCGTTATCGCCGGAACCATGGCCAACGCGTTGTACACCATCGACCCGGCGGGCGTGGGCGCGATGGTCAACGTGCCATCGGGTTACACGGCGACGATCAATGCCGATGGCACCGTGACGGTGAGGTTAGCCGCGCCCACGCCGACGCCGAGCGGGACGCCTTGAACCTCCCCGATCCGATGGAAGACGAATTGAGCAGAGAAGCGGCCGCGCCTGCAAAGCCAGGGCCGGTAGATGGGGAAGGGGCGGGCGCGTGGCCGGGTGCTCTAGCGGGGGAAGACGCGCCGCCGACGCGGGCGGAGTTCGAGGAGCTGGCCGCGGAGGTGCGGCGGCTGGCCGGGCGGGTGGCGAATGGGAGAACCTGACTTACGACGATATAGAAGCAATTCACCTGGAGGGTTTTAACATCAATGATGACTTTATCTAACCTCGCGGAATTTTGGACGCTGAGCGGCGGCGGAACGACGGTTTGCGCCGCGCAGGCGGGCGTGACCGAAATCGTTCGTCGGCGCGTCACGCAGAGTACCGAGACATGCAGTTTGATGGCAGCGGGAGGCGCGTTCGATGCCGGACCGCTGTTCGCCTACGGCAGCACGGTGACGGTGGCGCGGGGCGGCGTCCCCTGGTTCGCCGGGCGGGTGACCGCCGCGCCGGGCACGGGCGACGGACGCGCCGAAACGTCGTCGCTCGTGCTGAGCGGGCCGTGGTGGTACCTGGAACAACTCGTGTGTCAACAGCAATGGAGCGTGCGCGCGGGGGAAGCTTCCGCGTGGTCCAGCCGACTCATTCTAGGGCAAGCAGCGGACGGTACGCCGGTCACCAGCGGCGGGATCATCGTGGAGACCTTGCAGTATGCCATCGACGCGGGCGCGCCGTTGCAGATCGGCGTCGTCGAGCCGGACGCGACCCTACCCCTGGATGAATTGCGGGACGTGACATGCGCGGAGGTCATTCGCAAGATTTTGCGCTGGCACCCGGATTGCGTCGCCTGGTTTGATCACACGACGCTGCCGGTGCCGACGTTCCATTGCCGGGCGAGGGCCAACCTGACAGCGGTGACGCTAACGGTCGGGGCGGCGCCGCTGGCGGCGGTGCGCGGCATCACGGCGCGGGCGGACCTGGTGGCTACTGCGGTGGTGCTGCACTACGAAACCACGGACGGCGAGACGACCGATGTGTTGACGGATGCCGCGCCCGCCGGCGCGACCGGCCAGGAGTTCGGCGCGCTGGTGGCGACGATTCCGGCGCGGTCGGCGGGCGCGGGGGAGGAAGGGAGCGGCTTTCCCACGCTGGCAGAGTTGCCCACGCGCGGCGGCGCGGTGGGGGTGAGCCTGGCGCAGGCGCTTTATGCCGCGCGCTCCGTGCTGTCGTACAGCGGAAGCGTTGATCTCGTGGAGGCGGAAGCCGGGGGCACGGGGGCGGGCGTCGGGACCGTGTTAAATCTGGCTGGGGCCGCGCGGGGCGAGTGGGCGACCATGCGCGCGCTGGTGGTCGAAGACGAAACCCGCGTGGCGAGCGGGGCGACCCGCGTGCGGTTTGGTCCGGCGGAGCATCTGGATGCGGCGGACCTGGCGGCGGCGTTGAGCGTGACCCGGCCGGGAGTCGGAGGCCGCGAGACGGGGAGCCCGGCGGCGGTACGGACGCCGTTGAGCGCGACCCGGGTGAGCGGGAGGATGTGAGGGAAGGATGCGGGATGC
>CAHJWO010000080.1 GCA_903642295.1 PVC group bacterium
GTGTTCCCGGCGGCGCAGCCGCCATGCTGCCAAGCCTTTTCGACCGCGGCGCGGTCCCGAAAACCTGGCGCTCGGAGCTCGCCATCCACCGCGATTCTATTTCGCAGATGCTTAGCAGCTCGCAACGGTATTCAAGCGTACCGACAGAGAACAGGGACGCGGACGGCACCGACGACTTTCTTCGGAAGCTCATTTACATTCGACCCGGGCCAGTTCGCCGAGTTCGGCCAGGGCAGCGCACGCCATAGACCAAGCGGAGTCATCCGGGTAAAGCGCGGTGCGCAGGTAAGCCCAGGTCAGCCGCTGGACCAACGCCACCCGCTCCGGGTTCTCGTCGGTCGTTTCCGCCACATCGTACCCGGAGATCCCGCCCAGCCCGTGCTCTCCGCCCAAGATCGTCAGCAGACACTTGGGGCCGGTACTCAGAAAATACGGATCGGCGTGCCAGTCCGCACCCCGGACCGTCAGATGAGGGGAAACGTCTTGGTCGCCCACGACCACGAGGGTGGGTGTCGTCATCTCGGCAAAGCTGGGCTGCCTGAAGAAGGCGAACCCGGCCGCAAACGCGCTGAGATCCGCCCCGCCGTTGCCGGGCGGGGTCAGCAGCACGCCGGCTTTGATCCGGGGCTCGGACAAGTCCACTTTCGCGCCGTCCTCGTCGGTCAACTGCGCGCCAAGTAACATCCCTGCGGTATGCCCACCCATCGAATGCCCGGCCACCGCCACCCGGCTGTGGTCCAGGCGCCCTTTGATCTCAGAAACGGCAGCCTCGATGGCATCGAGTCCGTCGAGGATCCTCTTCATGTCCTCCACGCGCGAGCGCCAGAACAAGGGGGCTCCGGGCGTGCCTGGATCGAGGCTCAGCGACCTTGAACTCAGATGGGTGGGCTGGATGACCACAAAGCCGTGCGCCGCCCAGAAGTTGGCGAGCGGTCCGTAGCCGTTGAGCGAGGAGAGATGGTTCGACCTGCCCTGGCCGTGCGAGAGCAGGATGATGGGCAAATCGCGCCCGGTCGTCGGCGCGGAAACACGCATTTGCAGATCCACGGCGCGCCCGGGCGTGGACAGTACCACCGGACTGACCGAGATGACCGGCGTGGGTGCGCTGACGGATAGAACTGAAGCGGAGAAGACAGGCTTGGTCATAAAACAATCTTTCGATATGTCAGGACGCGACCGCGTTTTTCTTCGACTCGCCCTGGGAGGCGTTCGAGACGGTCTCCCACGCCTCCCAGGTGGCCAGGCGCTCCGCGTAGGCGGCGCGTGCCATGGGCAGGCAGGCGTTGCCCAGGATGAACCGCAGCGGTGGCTCCGCCGCATCCACGATCTGGAGAACGGCCTCCGCCGTCGCCTGCGGGTCGCCTTTTTCCGAACTCGCCAGACGCCCGAACACCCGCTGGCGCAACTCGTGGTAGGTGTCCATGCCTGCCGCCTGCTTCATCGACGCGGGGCTGCCGAAGCCGGTGGCGTAACCGCCGAGCTCGAGCAGCGTCACCTTGATGCCGAAGGGCTTGACCTCGGGTGCCAAGCTTTCGTGGAGCGCCTCGACGGTCCACTTGGAGGCGCTGTAGAAGCCCAGGAGCGGCACCGCCACGATCCCGAGGCCGCTGGAAACGCTGACGATGTGCCCGCTGCCCTGCTGCCGCAGCAAGGGCAGGGCGGCCTGGATCACCCGCAGCGTGCCGAAGTAGTTCGCGTCGAACATGGCGCACACATCGGCCTCGCTCGCCTCCTCCGCCGTGCCGACCAGACTGTAACCGGCATTGTTGAGCACCACGTCCAACCGGCCGAAGTGCGTGTACGCCTGCGCCACCACTTGCTGGACTTGTTCCGGGTTGGTCACGTCGAGGGCCAGCGGCAGCACGGCGTCACCGAAACGCTCGGTCAGATCGGCCACGCCCGCCACGTCGCGGGCGGTGGCGGCGACGTTGTCACCTCGCTGGAGGGCAGCTTCCGTCCAGATGCGGCCGAAGCCACGCGACGCACCGGTGATGAACCAAGTCTTTTTCATGGTAGTCTCTGTTGAGTGATAATGTTGACTGCGTCGGCACCATGCGGGCACATCTAAACGCCGTCAAGATAAAAACTAAACGCTGTTAAGATCAAACGGGACTCATGCCATCCAAAAAGTCGAAGTACCATCATGGCGACCTGCGCGCCGCCTTGATCCAAGCCGCGGACGAATTGATCGCCGAGGGGGGCATCGAGACGTTTTCGCTCCGCGCCGCCGCCCAGCGTGCGGGCGTGTCCCCGGCGGCACCCGCCCATCACTTTGGCAGCGCAAGGGGGTTGCTCACCGAAGTGGCTCTCCTGGCCTACGAACGGGTGGATCGATACCTGGAAGAAGCCGGGCATTCGGACGATCCCGTGGCGGACGTGCGCGCGCTGAGTCTGGCGTTCATTACCTTTACGCTGGACCATCCCGGCCACTTCCGGCTGATGTTTCGCCACGATCTCGTGAACCGTGACGATCCCCGTTTCTCCAAGACGAGCCGCAAGCCCGGGATGCGGCTGGGTCTGGCTGTGGCCGCCTATCGCCGCAAGGCCGAGGTGGACCTGGATCACTTCGAGGATGCCGCCGACGTGTTGTGCGGGATGGCCACCCTCCACGGACTGGCTCATCTGGTCCTGGAAGAGAAGGCCGCCCATTTCTTCGCGGACGAGATCGCCAAAGATTTTGTCAACAAAGGCCTTCCCAGGGTGCTGGAACACTTGTACCCGCGCCAAGATGCAAACTCGATGTAGCAGTTTTCACCGTACCAGCCACCGATCCTCTCGGGGCCGGTGCGACCACCCCCGCCCGGACCGCCGTCCCTGCGTCCTGGCGTCGTCAGCGATTCCACCGGGTAAGCCGCGCTCTCGTGTCGCGTAGATCAAGCCGATGAGCCGGGTCGTTTCCATGGGCCAGAAGCTCCCGGCGGCCTGGCAGCGTCCGACGAGGGCATGGAAAGCCTGGAACGCGCCCGTCGCCGCGGCTTCCATGGGTCCACTCACCGCGGACACCAGTTCCGGGTCGCTAAAGAGCAGGCGATAGCGGCCGGGTGAGCACGGGCATGCCTCCAGGGTCCTGAGGAGCGTCCCCGCTCCTTCCCTTGCTTTTCTGGACCAGCGTCCCCGTCGTCCCCGTTATCCAAGCAGATTGGGGAAGGAGCGAGACACTCCTCAGGACCCCAGATAAACGACCGGCAGCTTCGCGGCCTGTCCAGAGCGTTTTCTGGAGGTCAATAAACCTATGATGCGAGAGGTCTATTGTCGGAAACCTGTCCAGCAACGTGTCACTGCGGAGATCAGTGGTTCGCTTGATCGTCGGCGGCGAGGAACTGAAACGTGGAAGTCGTCTCTGGATCGAGACCGAGTTGGCTTGCTCTTTGCGCGAAGCCATCCCTTTTTTGCGGATCGGAGTAGAGGCTGTCCTGTTCCATCGAGTCTGACCATGCTGCCACTTCCTCGGGTGTTTTCTGCTGGCCATGCGTGTCCAGATAAGCTGCGAGCGCGGCGTCGTCCGCTCCGTTGACGATCTCCTGCTTGATCTCGTCGTAAACGATGCCTTTCCAGTCGAGGAGGTAATGGTCGAGCGGGCAGTCGGTGTGATAGCCGCCGACGTTGCCGCCGAGGAATTTAGCACGGGCCTTATCGGCCAGACGGGCGAGGATGACATAGCCGCCGACCCGGCTGGCGGGACTGGCGGGGGCTTCTTTGGTGAGGTCCTTGGCTGTGGTGGTCATGTGGATGATGTGACTGGGTTGGTGGGCCTGTCGTGGTGGCAATCGGTTGGAAGGATGACCTAAATCGTAGGAGGAGCGACGACAGGCTCGCGCAGGAGTGCCGGCAGGTCGAGCGGCTCGGTCACCATAGCCAGCGCTCCCGCCGCCGTTCGAGGCCAGGCGTCCATCGGGCGGTCCCAGTAGAGTTCCACGCCGTTGTCGTCGGGATCGCGCAGGTAAATGGCCTCGCTGACGCCGTGGTCGGACGCGCCTTCCAGCGGAACATTCGCCTCGATCAACCGGCGCAAGGCGTCGGCCAGTTCGGCCCGCGTGGGGTAGAGGATGGCCAAATGGTAGAGGCCCGTGGCTCTCGCCGGCGGCGGAGCACCCCCGAGGCTTTCCCAGGTGTTCAGGCCGATGTGATGATGGTACCCGCCCGCCGACAGGAACGCGGCGGAATGGCCGATGCGGGCGGTCACTTCAAAGCCGAGCACATCGCGGTAAAAGCCGAGCGAGCGTTCCAGGTCGGACACCTTGAGGTGGACGTGGCCGATCCGAACTTGGGGATGGATAGGTTTCATGGTGGTGGGCATCAATTCGGTGGCACACGGGCCGTCTCACCCTTGCCTGCCGGACGCAGCGGGCACCCCGTCACGGTCGTTGCGCCCGGGCGGGAGAACAAGGACCCGGACCCTCCTAGGCTGCGGCAGGGAAAAGCTGCTGGACGGCGGCGAGGTGGGGATGCAGGAAGGTCTCCCGATCCACTTCGCCATGGTTGACCACCGACGCTCCGCCGGCCGCGTAGGATTGAGCGTCCGTCACCCCGAGGAACCCGAAGAACGTGCGCAGGTAAGGCTCCACGAAGTTGTACGACGCCGTGGCGGTACCAGGGCCGTACACCCCACCGGAGGCGACCAGGAAGGTGGCTTTCTTGCCCTTGAGCTGACCCACCGGGCGACCGTCCACGTAGGCGAACGTCTTGCCGGCGCGGGCCACCTGATCGATCCAGAGCCGCAGCACCGAGGCGATAGTAAAGTTGTGCATGGGCACGCCGATGACGTATTCGTCGGCCGCCTCCAGTTCGGCGATGAGTTCGTCCGAGACGGCGAGCGTATCCCGTTGTTCCGGTGTGCGCGCCTCCTCGGGCGTGAAGGAAGCGCCGATCCACCCGGCGGTGATCACGGGCGGGGGGTTGGCGCTCAGGTCCCGGGTGATGACTTTGCCGTCCGGGTGTCGGCGCTGCCAGTTTTGCACGAACTCCTCGCTCAGGTGGCGGGAGATGGAAGCGTCGCCCAAGGGGCTGGAATCGATGTGAAGCAAGGTAGGCATATGATTGTCAACGAATGACGTGTAATCGACACGTGCTGTCAAATCATAAAACGACGAATGTTGGGAATCGCGGTGACACCAAGGTTTATTTGGGCTATTGATGCACCGTCATGGCGAAAACTCCTTGCAAAGGAATGGCCCCGCGGGTGCGTCGCACCCGCCAACTCTTACACCAGGCTTTGGGGACGTTGCTGGAGACGAGGGCCTTCGAGACTCTCTCCGTGCAGCACATCACCACCGCCGCGACGCTCAACCGGGCGACTTTCTACGACCACTATCCCGACAAGTTCGCGCTGTTGGAATGCATGGCCGCCAGCCGGTTCCATGATCTTCTCACCGCGCGCGGGGTGAAGTTTGATGGTGGGTGCGCGTCCGCGCTCAAAGCCATCGTCCTTGGCGTGTGCGACTACCTTGCGGGGCTGCCCGCGCTGGAGTGCGCGCGGCAGAGGCAGTTGGAGCCGCATCTGGAGTCTGCCATCATCGCCGTCGTCCGGGCGATGATCCTGCAAGGGCTAGAACGTCACGCCTCCAACGGAGCGGCGTCGCCGGAGATGATGGCAACCACCGTAAGCTGGGCGATCTACGGCGGCGCCAAGGAATGGGTGAAGACCGTGGATCGTCCCTCCTCGGAAGAGGGCGCCGATGTGGTGATGACGCTGATCACCCCGATCCTTTCGCTCTCACGTCTCACACGGCGGGATACCCATCATCCGGTCGAGACAACCTGATCCACCCGGGCGGTTCGTTGATTGGAAGCACCGGGCTTGCTTGCGCCGAAGGGAACTGCCGAACCGCGCGGATTCCCGGGATCGAATTCCAAGGGGCGTTGCCGTGCGGATTCCAATCACCGGAAGCAGAACCAGCTGATTGCCACTGCTTGGATCAGGAAGCGGGCCAATGAGGATGATCATCTGATTTCGAGGACACGGACACTGGCAGCGCTGGTCGCGTGGATGAAGAAACAAAGCCACCTCCTCAAGGTTGGGTGACACGCAGCCGCAGGAAGCGCCTTGGCCCAGCTAACGGTCCGGCTTCAGAGCGCCTCGAACGAGAACCGCCGCCTGATTGCCGCCATCAACAGCGCGGCCACCGGTGTCATCCTTTCTGATCCGACCCAGACGGACACGCCGATGGTTTTCGTCAACCAGGCTTTCTGTTCGCTCACGGGCTACAGCCGCGAGGAAACTCTTGGGCGCAACTGCCGTTTCCTTCAGGGGCAAGACACCGATCCGGTCGTCGTGGCGCAAATGCGGGAGGAACATGGATGACCGGAAAGAGCGTGGCGGCGAGATCCGCTGGCAGCACCGCGACGAACTGCTGCACGGCTTGCACCCCTCCGGCGGAAGCGCCGATCACGATGAGGTCACGAGTCATTCCAGCAGGTTGAAACGGAGTCCAAGGCTGCTCAAGCTCGAAGTCTCCCCGCGTTGATCGAAGCTTTATGGTTCGTCGAGACTTTGCTCTGGCCGGTGAAAATCGTTGAGCTGACGCCGGGGGAGATCGTTGCTGGCTATCGGCCAATGGAACCACGCCCGGAACGTGCGGCCATCCAGGATTGCGCCCACGTAACGTTCGCGCAGAGCTTCCTTGCTATCTCGCAGGCCAAAGGCACTCGTGACGAAGTCGGCGACTACGGTCAGTCCAAAGCCTGACCCGGTCGAGGATACCTTCGGCGCGAAGAGCGCCATCAGGCTCAGGCCCGTGCCCTTGTCGACGCTGTCGGCCCCGCCACTTTGAATCAGGGCATTCAGGTAAACCGCGTCGGCTTCACTCACTTCGTTGGAGAGCACAAAGCGCAGGCAATCTCCCGGCGGTTGCGGAATCGGGAAGATCGCCATGTCGATGTGGTCCCCGGCGGCGTGGCGGCAGGCGTTGGTTGCCAGGTTATAAAAGATGCGATCAATGGCGGCGCTCTCCAGGCAGCATTCCGACATCGTCCCCTCGTAGCGACAATCGACGTTCATCTGGATCGGCTGCTGCCGCCACTTCGGGCCGACCACCGAGCCATGCCATTTGTCCAGCATGAGACTCATGTCATGACTTCTGGGCCGGCGGTCGGCGTCGCGGCGCGGATCGTCCAACCCCGTGATCGCGCTGCGCATGATCTTGAGATGGTCGCGCACCAGCACGAAGAGCGTTCTGAGCTGGTCTTCATTATGGGGCAGATGATTGAGAAGTTGCAGGCGGCCGAGCAGCGGACTTAAAGGTCCGCCGCGCACGTCGTGCATGGCCTTGGCCAGTCCTTCGCCGGAAGCCTCGGCGTGCGAGGCTGCGCCAAGTTCGCGGACACGGTCGATAAACGCATCCAGATCGTGCCGCTGCGTCCAGAGCATGATGTCCCGCCACTTTCTGGCGTCATCGGTGGAGGTGTCCGCGATGGCGTAGAGCAACTCGCTGAGAGTTCCGTAGATCGCAAGCACCAGCGTCTGGTCGCGGACGGCCAAGCTGGTCAGTGCGATGCAAAGATCATCGCCCTGGTAGCGCTCTTTGCGTTGGTTGGGCAGACGAAGCGGTGCCAACGCCCGCAGCGACTCCGGGATGGGTAAGCGTGCGTCGAGGCAGCGGGGAGGAGAAGGAAGGTTTGCGGACATGACTATCAAGAAGGCATTGGGCGAAAACGATAGGAGCGGGAGTGAGCCGGTCAGGCTGCTTCACCTCTGCCTGGGATGTAGCGTTTCTCTATCGCTGCGGACGAAATGATGTTTCGGGGTTGCACATCGGGCACGGTCGACCCGTTTGCCTGGGCAAAACCTACCTTGGAGCGCAGCAGCAGCGTACCCAAACACAGGTCGGCCAGGGGCAAGACGACGTTGAAATTTTTGCGCATGTAACGGTGGTGGAGCAAGTGATGGCCGTTGAGCCGGAAGAACAGGCCGGTGCGTTCGACCGAGCGTCCTCCGGGTTGGTGCATGCACCAGTGCAAGGTCTCGTAAACGCTGTAGTAAGCGGAGAACGCCAGCAGAGCGCCCCAGGTCACCGCCGAGGACCCCAGCGCCCAACCCGCACCGATGAAGGGCAGGAGCATGAGGACGATCAAGGCCGGACCGTTCCACCAGGCCATGGGGATGGTATGGGCATCCTTGGCGTCGTGCAGATGGTAGCTGTGATCCGCTTTGAAGATGCGGTGGTGAGTCAAGGTGTGCGCGCGGAAAGCATAGACGAAGCTGCCCAGCGGCCGGTGCATGACAAAGCGGTGCAGCAGCCATTCGAAGAACGAGGCGTAGACGACGGCGAGGCCAAAGCCAAGGACCGACCAGAACAGAAAATGTACCATGTGCAGGGAAGAAACGTGTGCCAACGGGATGCGTTGGGAGAAGGGATTTGGGAGTGAAGAGGCGCGGTCTCGCAGCGCGTTACCGCGTTGTCTGCGCGATGGTTTTGAGGCCCAGACGGAACGTCGCGCCCTGGCCGCGACCCGCGCTTGCCACCGTGAGAGTGCCGTGATGAGCTTCGGTGAGTCCTTTGGCGATGAACAGACCCAAACCAAGACCGCCGTAGCGGTGCTGCATGGAGTCATCGCCCTGCTGGAGCGGATCGAACACCAACGGCAACAGCTCGGGGACGATGCCGACGCCGTGATCGGCAAATTCCAAAGCGAGGCCACCGGGCGCGTCGTTGACCGAGGCAATCGAGATGCTGCCGCCTCGCGGGGAAAACTTGACGGCGTTCTTGACCAGGTTCCACATCACCTGCTGGAGCCGCAGGGAATCGGCCAGCACCATGGATTCCGATGCCGCCAGATCGAGCCGGACTTCGATGGCTGCCTCGGCGATCTCACTTCCGCAGATTTCCAGAACGAAACGGACGGCCTCGTGGGCATCAATGGCTTCGAGCCGCAGACGCACCTTGTGTTGGCCGACGGCGGCAAAGTCGTTCAACTCTTCCAGGAGCCGCGCTTGCAACTCGATGTTACGCCCGATCATGGCGAGCGTCGGACGCGCCTCGGCAAATCGCACGTCCGCTTGCAACTCGGCAACGCCAAACAGAACAGGCGTTAGCGGGATGCGCAATTCGTGCGAGAGCATCGCCAGGAAGCGATCTTTGTCCGGCGGTGGCTGACCACCGGCAGTCTCTGGAAGGGCTGGCTCAACACCTTTTGAGGTATTGGTGATCGGGCGTAAGCTAAAGACCACGCATTTGGGAGAAACATCGGGCAGCTTGCCCAAGGTGGCTTCCATCCAGCAATACAAGCCGTCACGCGTCAGGTGGCGGAAGCGAACGGTGGCACTCTCGTGGTAGCCTTCGACGACGTTGAAGAAGGCCGAGTAGGCGACCGAAATGTCCGCATCGTGGATGAGTTTGAAGAGCGTGTTTCCGACCACCTCCTCCGGCGCGTAGCCAAGCACCCGGCGCACCGCGCGATTTACCGAAAGGATCACCCCGCCGCGGTTTACGACCGTGAGCACATCGGCGACGCTGTCCAGCAAAGCCTGCTGTTGCCTTTCGCTTTGGCGTAAAAGTTCCTGGGCCGGGCGCAGCAGGTACGTCTTGCCGCCCGGGCCGATGATGGCATCCACCTGACCCAAGGTGAGCGCGTGGAGCGCGTTCTCGGCCTCGGCCAACCGCAGAGCCAGCGCGGCAGCTTTGCCGACGTGATGCGTCGGATGAAAAGGCGGTGCTTCCGTGACGACACTCATCCATTCTCCTTCTGTTCCTTCTGCGGCAGGCCGAGCGCACGCAGCACCTCTTCTTCCTGGCTCAGGTTGCCGATGATTTGCTGACGCGGCGCAGGCGAAACTTTCACTACCGTGGGCGTGACGAGAATGACCTCTTCGAGGGCGCGCAACGGCTCCTTCAAGACATCGATCACCTCGATGCGGTGGCTCCCCGGAAAATACTCGCGGCAAAGCGCGTAGAGGTTGGCGAGTGCCTGCACGGAATTGGGAGCGCCCCCGGCGACGTAGATCTGGAAAACGTACGCGCCATGCGAGGCAGCGTTGGAAGCGGCAGGGGACGAGTTCATGGGCGCTTCTTTCGCGTTTTTGCCGGAAAGCGCGGGGTGCCGGCGGCGGCCTTGGCACCGTCTACCCGCTCGGGCTCCGCCGGGCGAGCCTTGCCACCCGCTGGCTTGGCGCCGTCCGTTTGCTCCCGCACGAGCCTGCTGTCGCGCTCCCGCACCACTTCGTCCTTGCGCAGCGCCCCTTCCGCGCGTTGTGCGGTGCTCGTGCGGTTGAGCCGTTCCAGTTCCTCGTCGCACGCTTGGACCTCGCGCCGTGCTCCTTCGATGCGCAGATCGCGGTCCAGTTGGATCAGATGGATCTCCTCGCGCTTTTGCGCGATCTCGCCGCGCAGGCGCTCGTGCTCGGCGCGGACGGCGTTTTCCTTCTCGATGCGCAACGTGCCCATGAGCACCTCTCCGCCCGCCGAGTACGGATCGGCCAGCGTGATGCCCTCGTCACTGAAGATCAGCTCGCGCACCTGATTGGAATGCTTCGAGCCGCGCGATTTGATGACCGAGAGCGCCCGGTTGCGCTCGCCTCCACAGAGCGAATACGTGATCTGCATCCACGTGTCCACCAGCGACGAGACGTGGAGCGGCAGCGTCGCCAGTTCCTGGTCCTGGGCCTCGTGCAGGCTGGTGAAAAGCACCGTGATGTGCTCGTTGCGGCAGAGGTAAACGAGCCGTTCGACGGCGGTGCGCGCGGCCTGCTCGCCGCCGACGTTGACCAGCGCGGAAAATGGATCGATGGCCACGCAGGCTGGCTTGTGCTCGCGGATGAGGCGTTTGATGCGAATGAGATGCTCCTCCCCGGAGGCAGAGTCGGTGCGCACCGCCTCCATCCGCAGCAGTCCACTCTTGAGGTGAAGTGTCAGGTCCACGCTCACCGAGGCGAGGTCGCGGATGATGTCGAGGGCGTTCTCATCGAAGGAGACGAACAATGCCCGTTCACCGCGTCGGCAAGCCGCTTCGGCGAAGAGGCCCGCGAGCGTCGATTTGCCGGTGCCGGCACTCCCGGTGATCAGCGCGTTCGTGCCCCGGTAGAGGCCGCCGTCGAGCATCTCGTCCACCCTTGCGATGCCGGTCGAGACCCGTTCCTTGAAGGGTTGGGGCTCGGGATGGTTGCCGTTGGGCGCGCCGACCTCGATCCCGGTCGGGCCGATGGCGAAGGGCACCTCGTTGAGCACGTGGGTCGAGCCGCGGTACTTGACCACGCGCATCTCGCGCACCGCCGCACGTTCGAGCACGCTCTGGCGCAGCAGCACCACGCAATCGGCCAGGAACGAGAGGAACGCGCCGCGTTGCTCCGTGGCAGGATCGTTTTCCTCGACCTTCGCCGTGACGATGCCCGTGAGCCCCGTGCGCCTGAGCCAGGCCTGGATGCGGTACAGTTCGCGGCGTTCCGCCGCCCGGTCATCCAGCAGGCTCAAAAGCACGTCGAGCGCATCGAAGACGATCAGATTCGCGTGCATTTCCTGCGCTTTTGCTTCGAGCCCCGCGAGCAAGGCGGTCAAATCGAATTCACCGGCCTTCACGGTGTCGGGGCTCAATTGCGCATCGACGATATAGAGTCGATTCTTTTGCCGCCCGGCGAGGTTCCAGCCGAAGCTCTCCGCATTGGCGCGGATGCGGTCCGCGTTTTCCTCGAAGGCGACGAAGATGCCGGGCGTATCGTGATGGCCAGCCCCGCTCACCAGTGTCTGGAGCGCCAGCACCGTTTTCCCGCTGCCTGGTCCGCCCAGAAACAACGTGGTGCGCCCCCGGGGAAGTCCCCCGAAGGTAATGTCGTCAAAGCCTTCGATGCCGCTGGGAAATTTCTCCCGGCTGAGCGTTTCGGTTTTGTCGCTCATGCCGCCTCCTTGCGTGTGCATCCAACCTGCCGCCTGCGGAGGATGTCTTCTTCTGCAGCGACATCCCTGGGCCAGTGCTTGGATTGAAAGGGATACGGTTGCGCTCGCCAGACGATGTCCCTACGCGGGGGCGCACAATAACGGGGGGGGTTGCTCATAGGGCGTGTCGGTAAAGCCAGGAAAATGCAACAGCCGCCCCATTGCATAAGTATCCAACCTGCCCAAGCATCGGCTGCGTTCTCCAGCCCGCCCAATACTTCCCCTGTGCCGTCATTATAGCAAAAAGCTATGCGCTCGTGAAATGAGCGGACCCGACACCGGCAGAAGGTCGTTTCTCTGCGATAACATTGCGATAGCTTTTGGCTATCGCCGCGGCCATACTCGGCCACCATGGAGCTTCGCCATCTGCGCTACTTCGTCGCGGTGGCCGAGGCGATGAGTTTCACCAAGGCCGCGCAAAAGTTGCGTTTGGCCCAGCCGTCACTGACGCGCCAGGTGCGAAATCTCGAAGCCGAACTGGGCGTGTCGTTGCTGGAACGGGCAAATAACCGGATCACGCTGACCGAGGAAGGCCGTCTGTTCCTTTTCGACTCCAAGAAAGTGCTGGCCATGTGCGCCGACAGCGTGGCCAGCGTGCAGCGCCTGGGCCGCAAGGAAAGCGCCCATCTCGACATTGGCTACATCGCCAACCTCCACTACGGGTTGCTGCCCGCGACGCTGGGGGCGTTCCGCAAGCTTTGCCCGCGCGTGGCGCTGAACCTTTTCGACCTGACGAGCGCCGAACAGTTCCAGGCGCTCGACAGCGGGAAGATCGACCTCGGTTTCATCGGTCTGAACCCCACGCTGTCCGGCCATGATCTCCTCTCGGAATGCGTCGCGTCTGACGCGATCCTGGTCGCCCTTCCGAGCGGCCACCCGCTCGCCAAGAAGCCGAAGGTCAAGCTGGCCGATCTCGCCCCGCTGTTCTTTGTCAGCATGTCGGCAAAGACTCACCCCGGCACGCGCGAGTGGCTGCTCGATCTTTGCCAGCACGCCGGGTTCGCCGCGAAGATTTTGCAGGAGGCGGACGTTGAGCCGACCGCGCTCAAGTTCGTTGCCGGTGGGCTGGGCGTGGCCTTGCTGCCCGAGCAAGTCGTGGAATTGCCGCACGAAGGTGTCGTTTTCCGTCCCCTCTCCCCGCCCTTGCAGCGCGAATCGACCGCCGCCTGGCGTGCCGATAATCCCTCACAGCCGCTCAAGGATTACATCCAGATTGTGAAGGATCTGTCGCGGTGCGATTGACCTCGGGTGCTCCCGAACGCTCCGCATCCACGAAGCGGACACGACATCGCCTGTCCCCATCGAGTTCCTCAGAAACACTATCGAATCTCTTTCAAGCCGTCGCGTAATCTGAGCAGTCCACGCCGGAGACGGCCTTTGATGGTATCCAGAGGCTGTTTCAGCCGGGCGGAAACCTCATGGTGGCTCAAATGTTCAAACCGCGATTCATCGGCAACAGGGCGATGGCGAGAAGTGTCGCCTCCAGTCAGGCCGGAGCCAATACCTTTGCGAACAACGGCCGATAACTCACGGCACAAAGTCCCGGATTGGGCCGAGGAGCGACTTTTCGAGTGTGTCTGAACACCGGGAAAATTCCGACGCGCCCCCTTCCGGGCGGCCCTTCTCACTGGCAATTCTGATCTTTTGGCAATCTTTCGCAGGGCCAGGTTTCGGCGGCACGGTTTTTCAGACGCCGCCGGTGCGGCCCGCCAGACTTGCGACCATCGTCAGCAGTTCCGCCGGTTCGACCGGCTTGGCGACATGCATCTGAAAACCCGCCAGGATCGCCTTCATGCGATCCTCCGCCCGGGCGTAAGCGGTCAGCGCGACGGCAGGCACAGCGCCGCCGTTGGCAGCCCCCAGGGCGCGCACCCGCCGGATCAGCGAATAGCCATCTTCCCCCGGCATCCCGATGTCGCTGACCAACACGTCGGGCTTTTCTTCTCCGAGCAGCCGCAGCGTGTCTTCGACCGAGCCCGCGACGCGCACCAGCGCCCCGCAACCTTCCAGCAGGCGTTTGACCAGAGCCCGGGCATCCGCTTCGTCGTCCAGGACGAGCACTTTGACTCCTCTGAGATCCAACCCTCCGCTGGGCAGTACCACGCGAGATGAGTTGGCCTGGGGGTGGCGACGCTCGCCTTCGAGCGGCTCGGCTTCCGGGTGCAGCACCGTCAGGGGCAGCGAGACAATGAAGGTGGTGCCCGCGCCCGGCCCGCCGCTTTTGACCCGCACGCCGCCGCCATGCAGCTCGACCAGTTGCTTGACGATGGCCAGCCCCAACCCCAGCCCGCCGTGCTGGCGGGTGGTGGACGCGTCCGCCTGCCGGAAGCGGTCGAACACGTGCGGCAGGAAGTCGGCCTTGATCCCCTCCCCCGAGTCGATCACGCTGACTTCCAGGTGGCTGTTGACCCGTTCGAGCACCACCTGGACCCGTCCGCCCTTGGGGGTGAACTTGATGGCGTTGCTCAGCAGGTTCCAGAACACCTGTTGCAAACGGTTGGGGTCGCCGCTGACGGGCCGGGCGACGGGGTCGAGCACCGCCTGCAAACGGATGCCCTTGGCGTCCGCCGCCGGGCGCATCGTTTCAATGGCGGCTTCCAGGGCCGGAGCCAGGTCGATGCGCTGCACGTCCAGGCGGACTTTGCCCGAGATGATGCGGCTCATGTCCAGGAGGTCCTCGATGATCTGCGTCTGCGCGCGGGCGTTGCGCTCGATGGTCGCCAAGCCCTGGTTGAGGTCTGCGGGGTCGGCGTGACCGTCGCGCAGGACCTGCGCCCAGCCGAGGATGGCGTTGAGCGGGGTGCGCAGCTCGTGGGAGAGCGTCGCCAGGAACTCGTCCTTCATCTGGCTGGCGCGTTCGGCCTCGTCCTTGGCCGCTTGCAGGGCCAGCTCGCCACGCCGTCGTTCGCTGATGTCGCTAAAGAGCACGGCCACCCGAGCCTGATCTCCCTGGCGCAACGCGAAGGCGTACACGTCGAACCAGCGTCCCATGATCTCCGAACCCTCCTCGAAGCGGACGGCCTCTCCCGTCCGCACCACGCGGGCGTAGCGGTCGACAAACTTCTGCTCGAAGTCGGGATAGATTTCCCGCATCGTCTTGCCGATGGCGTCGTCCATGCCCGAGTGCGCCACGAAGGCGGGATTCATCTCCAGATACCGGTAATCGATGGCGTTGCCCCGGTCGTCCCAGACCATTTCCAGGACGCAGAACCCGGTGTCGATGGAGTCGAAAAGCGTACGGTATTTCTCCTCGCTGGCCCGCAGGGCACCCTGCGCCGCTTTCGCCTCGGTGATGTCCATGACGGTGCCCACCATGCCGATGGCCCGGCGGGCGTCGCCCTCGCCCTCGAAGTGCGTCTTGCCGCGCGACTGGACCCAATGCAGCGAGCCGTCGGCGTGGACGACGCGATATTCCTCGGAATATGGAACGGGCGCGTCCACCCGGATGGCCGCCGCCACTCGGGCCTGCGTCGCGGCCCGATCATCCGCATGAATCTGGGTGAACGCTTCCTGCAAGCCGAGTTCTTTCTTGGTGGTCCCGAGGACGGCGCCGCACCGCTCGTCGCAGGAGACCTGGTTGGTGATCAGGTCGAGATGCCACCAGCCTAGCTGCGCGGAGTCGAGCGCCATCCGCCTCTGTTCGGCCACCTGGGCCAGGGCGGTTTCCGTGGTCTTGCGTTCGATGAACTGGGCGAAGCCCTGGGCGATGGGTGCCAGGTCTTTCAGCAAAATCGCCGACACGGCATGCTGCCAGAAAATCGCCAGCACACCGACCGTGCGGCTGCCGATCAGCAGCGGGTAACCGGCAAACGCGACCATGTGCTCCCGCCGCGCCCACTCGGGGTCGCCGATGTTCGGATCGTGGAGCACGTCGTTGGTGAGCAGCGGCTGCTGGTCCCGCGCGATGCGCCCGATCTTGAAATCGCCGACCCGCACCCGCCCGTGGGGACCATCCAGATGGGTGTAGCAACCCGCGCTGGCTTGGAGCACGAGCGTTGCCTCCGCCTCA
>CAHJWO010000081.1 GCA_903642295.1 PVC group bacterium
GGAACGTGGGGGCCCCGGCGGCGCACGCGCCTGCGGGTGGGCATCCGAGGTAACGGTGGATCGGGTCCGCCGGTGCGGGGTGTGACGACACTTTCAAGCCGCACCGAGGCGGTCCTCGAAAGATCGGCCCGCGTATCCAAAAAAAGCGAGGTAATAGACCCCTTTCGCAATCACTTTTTGCCACGCTGCCCCCCCAAAACTTCTGTCATCCTGAGCGAGTATAACGAGCCGAAGGACCTTCCACCAGGGTGGTTCTAGCCCACGCCGTCACGAGTTGGACACTGATTGCTCCCTATGACGAAAGAGGTCTAATGATTCACCCGAGGCCGCAAGCTGCTGACCCTGCGTTGGCTGGAGATGGCGGCGTTTGCTCTGCGCCCGCGCCCGGCGCGGTGCCGGTGCGAATCCGACACATCGACAGTCTGCGCGCGGTGGCCGCCGGGCTGGTGGTGTGGACACACCTGGGAGAAGCCTTTGCGCCGGGTGCCGCCCGGGAGACGCCGTGGTTCGGTTTTCTGTGGACCCTGCCGCCCGCGCTCAACCTCGGGAGGGTGGGAGTGCTGCTCTTTTTTGCGATCAGCGGATTTGTGATCTGCCGGAGTTTCGGGGGCCCGCGCGAGGGCGGCGGCAGGCGGTTTCTGATCAAGCGATTTTGCCGGCTGTATCCCGCCTTCGCGGTCTCGCTGTTCGGTGGGCTGCTCATTTGGTGGCTGCGGGGCGACCGCCTCACGTGGCAAATCCTGGCCGCCAACGTCACGATGGCTCCCCAATGGTTCGGCCAGCCGTTTTTGATCAGCGTGTATTGGACGCTGGCGATCGAGCTGGTTTTTTACGGGCTCTGCCTGGGTCTCTATCGTCTCGGGTGGCTCCATCGACCCGTCGTGACATGGAGTGCGACCGTGATCCTGGCCGGTCTGCCCAGATGGCTGCACGCGGCGGGGCTGCCTTTCGGCCAGCATTTTCGTTTGCCCCTGCCAGCGTCCTACTGGGCCGCGTTTCTGGCGGTGATGTGCTGGGGAGCCGTTTTTCGCCAGGTGTACGACGACACGGGAGGTCTCCGGCGCGGCGCGTTCGCCCGGCCCGGCGTCTGGCTGTTCATCGGGTTGACGGTGGCGCTGGTTGTGTTGACCAACCCCGGCGCGATCTGGGGTGTCCGGACGTTGGGGAACTTTCCGTGGCGCGCGCACGTGGTGATGGCTTGCGCCCTCGTGACATTCGCGGTTTGGGTGGGTTGCCTGCGGATTGACAACCCCGTACTAACGTTTCTCGGGGTCATCAGCTATTCCTGGTATTTATTTCATCTGGCGGTGCTTTCCTTGCTGGGATACGTCCTTGGCTCGGGGGCTGGGGAACACCTACCCTTTCCGGTCGTATTTTCGGTCGGTGCCGCCCTTTCAATCGCGGTGGCAGCCGCTGCCCAACGCTGGGTCGAACGGCCCGGCGTCGCGCTGGGCAAACGTTGGGCGCGCTCGGACCCGAAACCAGAGTTCAAACCATCGGGCGGAAGCGGCCCACACTTTGCTGCAATCGGGTCGTGATTTGGCCGAGGGAGCAATGCTCCACCGTATTGATCAGTTCCTCGAAAACATTGCCCTGTTTTTCGACGACGGCGGTGAGTTGGTCGAGGGCTTGTCCGCTGTCGGCAGCGTGGCGTTTTTCGAAGTCGCGGAGGCGGTCCACCTGGAGCTGTTTCTTGTCGCGCGGCGTGCGGATCATGCTGACCTCCGGCCATTTTTCGTCCGGGTCGAAATATTTGTTCAGGCCGATGACCGGGCGGACGCCGTCGTAAATCTGGCGCTCCAACTGGTGGGCGCTCGCCTGGATCTGGCTGCGCTGATAGCGGCGCTCCACGGCGGCGCGGACACCCCCCTGGCGGTCGATCTCACGGAACTCTTCGAGGATGGCGGCTTCCACGGCGTCGCCGACGCGCTTCATGCCGGGGCCGCCGTCCATCGTGTTCATCATGTGCTTGAAGAAGCCGCTCTCTTCCAGCAGGATCGCCTGGGCATGGGCGGCGAGACGCGCGTATTCCTCGCTGGGGGTGGTGAAGGGTTCGTCGGCGGCGTTGCTGTGGCAACTGTTCGTCGCATTCATGCAGGCAACGGTCAGTTCGATGGCGGTGCGCGTGAGGTTGTTCTTCCACTCGGCGGCGATGAGCGAGCGTCCGCTCGTCTGGGTGTGGAGTTTCAGAATTTGCGCGCGGCGGTCGGCCTTGAAGACCTCGCGCATCCCGACCGCCCAGATCTTGCGGCAGACCCGCGCGAGAGCCAGGTATTCCACGTCGAGGCCGCAGTCGAGAAAGAACGACAGGCGCGGGCCGAACACGTTCACGTCCAAACCACGCGACCGGAAAAGATCGACGTAGGCGAAGCCGTTGCTGAGCGTGTAGGCGGCCTGCTGGACAGGGGTCGCCCCGGCCTCGGCGATGTGGTAGCCGCTGATGCTGATGGGGTACCACTTGGGCATGTGCCGGGTGGTGTATTCCACCATGTCCGCGAGGAAGCGCAGGGAGGCATCCACCGGGAAGATCATCTCATTCTGCGCCTGGACTTCCTTGAGGACATCGGCCTGGATGGTGCCGCGCAGCTTGGGGGCCACGTCCGCCCCGAAACGGCGTTTCGCGGCGGCGACGTACATGGCCAGGATGATCGGCGCGGGGCCATTGATGGTCATGGAAACCGACACGCTGGGCTGATCCAGCTCGAACCCGGCGTAGAGGCGCTCCATGTCGTCCACGGTGTCGATGCTGGTGCCGCCCTCACCGATCTTGCCAAAAACCCCGTCCGCGCCCGCGCCGGTGCCGTAGAGCGTCGGGCCGTCGAACGCGGTGGAGAGACGCTTGCTGCGCTGGTGGCGCGAGAGGTAATGAAACCGCTCGTTCGTGTCCTCGGCGAGACCCAGGCCCGCGAAGAGGCGCGTGGGTTCCTCGGCGGTGCCGCCGCCGACCCCGCCCCCGGCGGGCACGGCGGCTGCCTGGTCTTCCAAGCGGTTGGTCGTGCCGGTGGCGGAGGCGTGGCCGCCATTGACGGCATGGCCGTTCCCATTGGCGGTAGCGACCTCCGGCGCCAGATACATCTCCGCGTAGGCGGCGTTGAGAAAGGGGAAGTCGCCGGGCAACCCTTCCTCGAAAAGGTAGCGCGCGATGGCACCGGGTTCGTCCAGAAAGGGGAGAGCCGTCCGGGGGAGCGTCAGGCCGGTGGGCGTGACCGTCGTGGCGACGCGGGCGTTGGCGGCCGCCCAGCGGTCGAGCATTTCCTGGCCGAAGGAGGCGTCCGTGCGGGCGCGGGCGACCTGCGCGGTGACGAACGTTTTGTGTTGGTCGAGCGAGTCGGCGACTTCGCCCAGATAGGTGCGGAAGGACATGGGAACAGGGTACGGGGGATTCCGCCTAATTAGCCACGGGATGAGAGCAGGCGAAAGGGCGGACGTTCCAAGGTCCTGAGGCCTCTCCCGAGGCCCTCCCTGATTTCAAGCTCCTGCCGGCGGGGATAACCGTCAGGAGCTTGATTTGGACGCCGCGAGCAACGCCGTCATTTGCTCCTCGTGCGGTCGCAGCGCCGCCACGCTCTCGCGCTCCATCTGGCGATACAGGGCGAGCACCTGCTGGCCCAACGGCGTCAGGCGCGCCGTGCCGCCGGTCTTGCCGCCGCGATGCACCTCCAGCAGCGGTTCGCGGAAACAGCGGTTCATGCTCTGAATCAGTTTCCACGCCTTCATGTAGGACATGCCCATGTCGCGGGCAGCCTGGGCGATGGATTCGGTGCGGCCGATGCGCTCCAGCAGGTCCGCTCGCCCCGGTCCGAGGGCTGCTTCTGCCCCGCAGTACACCCGCAGGCGCAGTTGCACCGGGGAGACGGGAATGGGCGGCGGAGGCGTGGACATGCCGGAGTTTGTGACGATACTTTTGCTTTGCTCGCGCGCAAACCCGCCGTTTCTTCCCGGTGCAGATTTTCCCGATCATCCCCGACGCATGAAAACCCTCTATCTCCTCGCCAGCGGCGACCTGCGGTTGTCCGCCAACCAGGCTTGCTGGCCCGCGCAGGCGGATCTGGAAGCCAGGCTCATCGCCGCCGTGGAGCGCGCGGGACGGACCGTGCAGCGGGCGCATCCGTTTGACCCCGGGAAGGGCCACGGCTTCATCGACAGCCAGAAAATGGGACTGGCGGTGTTTCGCGGCATCCCGGTGGATGCGCCGGTCATCGTGGCGGAGGCGGGGTGGCAATACAGTCACCACGTGTGGCCGGGATTGTCCACGCACCGGGGGCCCATCCTGACGGTCGCCAACTGGAGCGGGCCATGGCCGGGCCTGGTGGGATTGCTGAACCTGAACGGCTGCCTGACCAAGGCGGGCGTGAAGTTTTCCAGCCTGTGGAGCGAGGATTTCCAGGACGATTTCTTCACGGCGGGTCTGGGCAAATGGTTGGAAAAGGGGAAGCTCAAACCGGACGTGAGTCATGTGCGGGCGTTCGACCTGAAGCCGAAGGACGCCCCGGCGGACCTGGGCGACGCCATGCGCACGGGACGGGATTTTGCCCGGAAATTTCAAAAGGAAAAAGCGATCCTGGGGGTGTTCGACGAAGGCTGCATGGGCATGTACAACGCCATCGTCCCGGACGCGCTGTTGCACGCGGCGGGTGTGTTCAAGGAACGGCTGAGCCAGGCGACCCTCGTGGCGAAGATGGCGACGGTCAGCGAGGAGGATGCACGGGGCGTATATCAATGGTACTTGCAGCGCGGTCTGCGGTTCCAACTCGGGCCGGACGAGGCAACGGACCTGACCGAAGCGCAGGTGTTCCAGCAATGCAAAATGTATATTGCGGTCGTGCGCCTGGCGGATGAGTTCGGCTGCGGGGCGGTGGGCATCCAATACCAGCAAGGGTTGAAGGACCTGACCCCCGCGAGCGATCTGATCGAGGGTACGCTCAACAACGTCGAACGCCCGCCGGTATTCCGCGAGGGCACGGGCGAGGAGCTTTTCACGGGCGAGGCGCTGCCCCACTTCAACGAGGTGGACGAATGTGCCGGGCTGGACGGATTGGTGACCTACCGGCTGTGGCGGGAACTGGGCTACCCGCCGGAGAACACATTGCACGATCTGCGCTGGGGCCGGGATTACCGGGACGAAACCACCGATGCCTACGTGTGGGTGTTCATGATTTCCGGGGCCGCGCCGCCCGCGCACTTCGGCGGATGGGATCGCGCCAGCAGCGAACGCCAGCCGCCCCTGTTCTCCCGGCTGGGAGGCGGTACCCTAAAAGGGGTAAGCCGCCCGGGCTGGATCGTGTGGAGCCGCGTTTACGTCGAGGACGAGCGGACTCTGCGATACGACACCGGCATCGCGGAGGTGGTGTCGCTGCCCGTGACGGAAACCGAGGATCGCTGGCAGCAGACCACGCCGCAATGGCCGATCATGCACGCGGTGTTGCAGGGCATCACACGCGACCAGATGATGGCACGGCACCCGGGCAACCACCTGCAAGTGGTGTACGCGCCGGATAAAGAAGGCGCGCGGCGCGGATTGTTCGCCAAGGCGGCGGCGATGCGCGAACTGGGGCTGGAGGTGGCGATCTGCGGGAACATCTCGGGCGAAAGGTAGGGATGCCTGTCCCAGGCGTCCGTCGCGGGCCGCAGGCCCTTCTGGAAAGTATGCATCATCGTTTGACGCCTGTTTGGGCGGACAGTCACGGACGCCTGGGACAGGCGTCCCTACCTGGTGGTTGCACCAAGACAATCCGGCTGCTAGGTGTGAGGATGATTTCCCGGTGGCCTTTCCAGAAACGTGGGGCGGCAGTTGCCCTGGTGTGCGGCGGTTTATGGATGCTGAATGCGGCCACCGGCACGGTGACCGGCAAACCGCCCGCCGCCGAGAAGAAGCCGGTGACCGACGAATACCACGGCGCGAAAGTCGTCGATGATTACCAGTGGCTGGAGAAGGCCGACGATCCCGCTGTGAAAACCTGGGTCGCCGGAGAAAACAAGGCCACGCGCGACTACCTCGACGCGCTGCCGGACCGGAAAGCCATCGCCCAACGTCTGACGGAATGGTACGGCAAAGTCACCCCGCGCTACTCCGATCTGGTGTCGCGTCCGGCGGGGTTGTTCGCGCTCAAATTCCAGCCGCCAAAACAGCAACCGATGCTGGTGGTAATGCCGTCGGCGGACGAGCCGGACAAGGCGAAGGTCGTGCTCGATCCCAACGAAATGGGGACCGGCGGAAAGACCGCGATAGATTGGTACGTGCCCTCGCCGGACGGCAAGCTCGTGGCGGTATCGCTGTCAGAAAACGGCAGCGAGGACGGGACGCTCCACTTCTATAGGACCGACACGGGCGAGAAACTCGCGGACGCCATCCCGCGCGTGCAATATCCGACGGCGGGCGGCAGCGCGGCGTGGGCGGGCAATGACGCGGTTTACTACACCCGTTTCCCCAACCCGGGCGAGCGTACCGAAGCGGACACCCACTTTTATCAGCAGGTGTATTTCCACAAGTTAGGCGCACCGGTCGAGCAGGATCGGTATGCCATCGGCAAGGAGTTCCCCCGCATTGCGGAGGTGGCGCTGGAGAGTTCCTTTGACAACCGCTATCTTATTGCGGCGGTGGCCAACGGGGACGGCGGCGAGTTCGCGCACTACGTGCTCGACAGCAAGAGCGGCAAAACCGGATGGCAGCAAATCACGCGCTTCGAGGACAAGGTGAAAGCGGCGCATTTCGGACGGCTCGCTGGTGTTTATCTCCTGTCCGTCAAGGACGCACCGCACGGGAAAGTCTTGCTTTTGAATCCGCAGGAGGACGGGCGGTTCCCGGCATTGAAGGATGCCGTACTCAAGGTGCCGGAGACGGCGGACGCGGTGATTGAGACGATCACGCCGACGTTCAAGAAATTGTTCGTGACGGATCTGGTCGGCGGACCATCGCGCATCCGGCAGTGCAATCTCGATGATGCCAACGGGACGGAACTGCCGCTCCCGCCGGTTTCCGCCGTGCAGCAGGTCGTCCCCTTGGAAAACGGCGAAATCTCGAACGACGGCGTCCTGTTTCAGCAGATCAGTTATACGACACCTTACGCGTGGTATGCGTACGATCCGAAGCAGAGCGATAAACCGGTAAAAACGGCGCTCGCGGGCACGTCGCCGGTGGATTTCAGCGACATCGAAGCCGTGCGGGAATTCGCGGTGTCGAAGGACGGGACCAAGGTGCCGCTCAACATTTTGAAGAAGAAAGGCACGAAACTCGACGGCAACAATCCGACGCTGCTGTACGGCTACGGTGGCTACAGCATCAGCATGACGCCCAACTTTGTGTTCAGCCGTCGTTTGTGGTTCGACCGGGGCGGCGTGTACGTCGTGGCGAACATTCGCGGCGGCGGCGAGTTCGGCGAGGAATGGCACCAGGGCGGGAATCTGCTGAAAAAGCAGAACGTATTCGACGATTTCACGGCGGCGGCAGAGCATCTCATCAAGACCGGTTACACGAAGCCGGAGAAACTGGCGGTGGAGGGCGGCAGCAACGGCGGCCTGTTGATGGGCGCGTTCCTGACGCAGCACCCGGATCTCGCGCGGGCGGTGGTGACCCACGTTGGTATTTACGACATGCTGCGCGTGGAACTCGATCCCAACGGCGCGTTCAACGTGACGGAATTCGGCACCGTGAAGGATCCGGCGCAGTTCAAGGCGCTGCACGATTATTCGCCGTATCACCATGTCGTGGACGGCGCGAAATACCCGGCGGTTTTGTTCATGACCGGCGACAACGATGGGCGGGTCAATCCGCTCCACTCGCGCAAGATGACGGCGCGACTGCAAGCCGCGAACGGGTCGGACCGGCCCATCCTGCTGCGCACGACCGCCAACGCCGGACACGGCATGGGCACGGCGCTCGGCGAACGCATTGAGCAGGAAGCCGACGCCGACGCGTTCCTATTCGATCAACTCGGCATGAAGTGAACCTCCCGGCGGGCCTGCCGGTAAAGAACGGCGGCCGCAGCGAAGAGCGCGATGTCTCGACCCAGCGATGTCCAGAGATGCCAGCGCGAGGAAGTGCCGCCCCCGAAACAGCCGCAGTCCACGCTCAACCCGTGCGCCAGCGCGGACAGCATCGCCAGGGCGAAAATCGCCGTCATCGTGAGCACGGCCAGAGACGCGGCCCGCCTTTTGCAGCCCGTCAGTAGCAAGAGGCCGGTCAGAATCTCGAAGGGTGGCAGGCTCAGGGCAAAAGGATTGACGAGGGAAGTCGGCAGGATTTGGAAGCTGGCGATGCTGTCGGCGAAATCCTGCGGCGCGCCGAGCTTGATGACCCCCGCGTACAGAAACGCCGCGCCGACGATCCAACTCAATCCGGGCACAAACCAACGATTCTGCCGCCGGACGTTGGCGTTCATGGGCGTTCCTCCGGCAGACCCGCCTGTCGCCATTCGTCCCAGCCGCCCGCGAAGATGAGCACCTGCGGATAGCCGAGTTTTTGCAGCGCCGATGCCACCATCCGGCTGTCCTCGCACTCGTCGCCCGCGCAGTAAATGACCAGCGTTTGCGCCCGGTGCGGTTCGAGGAAGGCGCGCAGCCGGGCGTAGTCCGACTCGAAGGCTGCCCGGGAAAGACTGCGCGCACCCGGCACGTGTCCCACGCGGTAGAAAAGTTCCGGGCGCGCGTCGAGGACGATGCTGCCGTTTTCCAGCAGATCGTGAAACCGCGCCAGGTCGATGGTCTCCGGTTCGGCGGATGGCCGGGTGAGCGTCGGTGCCGAAATGCCGCCGTCAGGGTGGCTGTCGGCCAACCGCACGACGCTTCGCTGGAGCCGGTCCGTTTTCGAAAGGTAAATCAACGGCAACGGTTCCCGGCGGAAGCGGTTGATTCCGAAACCGGAACCAACGGCGACCACGGCCATCACGATCAGGATCAGGCCGTCCTGCGACACTTCTCGCCAGCAGGGAAGCATTCCAAAGGTGGTTGGCGTCAATCTCATATCACTCTGGATAAAATCCGCAGGTTGGCAGATTCTTCGACTGATTACACTCGCTCAGGATGACAGAAGTGAAAGATCCTCCGACAGATCTATCGGACGAGGGCCCCGGCCCTTCCCCATGCTTTTCCCGGCGGGCCGCAGACCTCCGTGACGACCGGGCACGATGGCAACCCTGCCGCGAAGCAGCCTGACTCTTCCGCCGTGGTGCAATGCGACCGGGAAGATCCTCCGGTCGGATTTGAACGAACCGCAGCCAGCCTTGTCGAGAGGGATAACTCTCCTTTAACGTCCTGAAGCCCGGCGGTGCGCTCAAGACAACCCGCTGCCAGCCAGCCCCCTGATGAAAAAATTCCTCCCACGAACCCTGCACGCAACCGTTGCGCCGCTCCTTTTACTCACGCTCGGCGCGCTCAATCGCCCGCTGCTCGCACAGGAAAATAGCACCGACACGTTTCGCCCACCGTCGGTGCCCCTGGTCGTCCATGACCCATATCTGAGCATCTGGTCCAACGCCGACCGTCTCACCGACACCACCACGCGCCATTGGACCAAAGCCAAGAACTCCCTGGTCAGCCTCGTGCGCATCGACGACCAAACCTATCGCATCATGGGCGACGAACTCGCCAACCTGCCCGCGCTGCCGCAAACCAGCGTGCGCGTTTTTCCTACCCGCACGATCTACGAATTCGCCAACGAGGCCGCGCGCGTGAAACTCACCTTCACCACGCCCGCGCTGCCGGATGACCTGGACATCCTTTCCCGTCCGCTGACCTACCTCACCTGGGAAATCGCCTCTGCCGATGGCAAGCCCCACCACGCCGCCGTGTACTTCAGCGCCGCAGCGGACCTGACGGTCCACAAACCCGATCAGCCGGTCGTCTGGGGCCGCGACCCCGGGGGCGACCTCCTCGCCCTGCATATCGGCACGGAAGCGCAGCCCGTCCTCAAGTCCAGCGGCGACAACCAGCGCATCGACTGGGGATATGCCTACGTCGCCGTACCCGCCGCTCCCGGTTCTGCGGGCGTCATCGCGGCCAACGTTTCCGCGCTGCAAGGGTTCGCCGCGAACGGCATCCTGCCCGCTGCCGACGACCCCGGAATGCCGCGTCCCGCCAACGAAAACATGCCCGTCGCGGCGGTCACCATCGACTTCGGCGACATCAGCCAGCCCGTCGTCCACCACGCCATGCTGGCCTACGACGACCTCTATTCCATCAACTTCCTCGGCCAAAAGCTGCCCGCCTACTGGAAGCGCCAGGGCATGGACATCCCCGGGTTGCTCAAGACGGCCGAATCGCAGTACGCCGACCTCCAGGGCCGTTGCGAGAAGTTCGACGCCGAACTCATGGCCGACCTGAAAAAAGTGGGCGGCGAGAAATACGCCGCCATTTGCGCGCTGGCCTATCGCCAGAGTCTGGGCGGCAATAAGATCGTCGCCGACGACCACGGCCAGGCGCTCATGTTCCCGAAGGAAAATACCAGCAACGGCTGCATCGCCACGGTGGACGTGATCTACCCGATGGCCCCGCAGTTCCTGCTGTTTAACCCAACTTTGGCCAAGGCTTCGCTCGTGCCCGTGCTGCTTTACGCGGCCTCCCCGCGCTGGAAATATCCTTTTGCGCCGCACGATCTCGGCACCTATCCCAAGGCGACTGCGCAGACGTACGGCGGTGGCGAAACCGGCACCAACGATGCCGAGAAGATGCCCGTCGAGGAGTGCGGCAACATGATCGTGCTGCTCGCCGCCATTGCCAGACTCGACGGCAACGCCGACTTCGCTTCGCGCTGGTGGCCGCAGGTCACGCAATGGGTGCAATACCTGGAAAAAGTCGGCTACGACCCCGCGTTGCAGCTCTGTACGGACGACTTCGCCGGACACCTCGCGCACAACGCGAACCTCTCCGTCAAAGCCATCGAAGCCAGCGCCGCTTACGGCATGATGTGCGAGTTGCGCGGCGAAAAGGAACCGGCTTTGAAGTACGGCGAACTCGCCCGGACGATGGCGGGTCAGTGGATCAAGGCTGCCCGGGAAGATGATCACTATCGGCTCGCCTTCGAGCAAGGGGACTCGTGGAGTCAGAAGTACAATCTTGTGTGGGACAGGATTCTCAACCTGAACGTATTTCCCGCCGACGTGGCCCGCGACGAAATCGCCTATTACAAGACCAGGCTCAACAAGTTCGGCCTGCCGTTGGACAGCCGCAAGCTTTACACCAAGGCCGACTGGACCATCTGGACCGCCACGATGGCCGAAAGCCAGGCCGACTTCGAGTCGTTCGCGTCGACAATTTACGACTTTGCCAACCATACCGGCAACCGCGTCCCGTTCGGCGATTGGTACTGGACCGATAGCGCGCGGGCGGAGGGCTTCGCCGCCCGTCCGGTAATCGGCGGGTTGTTTATCAAGCTGCTCTCTGATCCATCCCTGTGGCGGAAATACGCCGCCCGCGACCAGATCCGTCCTCGGGCAACCGACTGGGCCGCCGGTCCGACGCCACCGAAGGTGGTGCCGGTCGTGCCGGATTCCCGCTCGCTGGGGATGTCGTGGCACTATACGACCGAGCAGCCGCCCGGCAACTGGTACGCCGCCGGGTTCAACGATCTGAGCTGGCGGCAGGGTGACGGCGGCTTCGGCACCCGCGACACGCCCGGGTCGGTGGTCCGCACGGAGTGGAAGACGGCGGACATCTGGGCGCGCCGCACGTTCACGATGAACGGCCCGATCCCAAAGAAAATGGCGCTGACGATGTTCCACGACGAGGACGCCGAGGTGTACATCAACGGCGTGCTCGCCGACAAGGAGAGCGGCTTCAACACGGCGTACGAAACCTCCGAACTCACCCCGCAGGGCCAGGCCGCGCTCAAGGTCGGCCAGAACGTCCTCGCCGTGCATTGCCACCAGACAAGTGGCGGCCAATTCATCGATCTGGGTCTGTCTGAGATGGTGTCGCAATAACCAACGCATCCGCGCCGCGCAGAGGTCCTGACGGCTGCCCTAGCAAAGGTCTTTCGGTTTGCGCGTTTCCGGTTTGTAGAGCGGGCGCTCCGCCTGCTGTGTAATGCCGCTCTCCCTCGGCGGGCGGAGCGCCCGCCCTACAAATTAAACGACCTTGCTGTCCCAGCCGTCCCATCTGCCTTGGGTGATAGCCGATTCCAAACATCATGCCGCTACTGGAGCTATTTTTGCTTGGATCAGCTTCGCGCGGTATGTCTTTATTCTGTCATCCTGAGCGAGTGTAACGAGCCGAAGGACCTTCCACCTGCGGGGAGTACCAAAGGCGAATCCAACCGAAACCGGTCCCGGTCGGCTCTACCTCTTGACCGCGCAGCGCCAGATGACAAACCGCCAAAATGAGCGCAGACTCCTCCGTACCTCATCCCTCGCCGATGCCACTCCTGCGCTTGCTCCTCGCCTTGGCCCTCCTGGCCGGATTCCTCTCGCTCGCCATCCGTCCCGCCCACGCCCAGCAGCCGCCCCCGCCCGCCCGCCCCGCTGCCCCGGCTACCAACGTCATCCCGCTGGACCCCTGGCTGACCTCCTCCGCCCTCTGGCAAACCACGCCCGAAACCTTTTCCACCCAGGCCCGCGCCTTCGGCTTCCGGTGGGTCTCCCAGACCCATGACGCTGCCCGCGCCGCCTACCCGGGACTGCGCCTCCGCGACCTGCCCGTGACGGAAGCCATCGCGCGTTTTTCCCCCGGCAGCGCCGCCGTGCCCACGGGCAGCCCCGGCGTCGCACCCGCGCCCGCCACCCTCGCGGCCACCGGCGGTCAGACGCAGCTATCCGCCGTCCAGATTTCGATCTACAACCGGGGCGATGCGGGTGATCTCGATCAAAAAGCCTTCGACGCCCTCGTCGAGCGCAGCAAGACCGCCCTCAACGCCCTGACCGCCATGGCCCCCCTCGACCGCGGGGCGGACAACGGCAGCGCCGTCCAGAGCCGCGGCCTGGTCTGGACCACGTCCGCGCCCGGCAGCCGCTATCTGCTCGAATGGAGCGCCACGCCCGAAAACAAGGTGCAGGGCATCGCCTACCGCGCGGAGTTCATCCGCCTGCGGGTCACCCCGCAGCGCGACCAACCCAAAGGTTTCCTGGCCGAAAAGCGCGCGGCCGAGGCCGCCGCCGCCGGGGCGGCCCGCCCGGCCACGGTCCACGCCTCCGAACTCCCCGCCCGCCTGACCAAAAATCCCGATGGCAGCCGCCAGCTCGCGGGCATCCCGATGGTGGACCAGGGGCAAAAGGGCTACTGCGTCACGGCCAGCACCGAGCGCGTCCTGCGCTACTACGGCGTCGAGGTGGACCAGAACGAACTCGCCCAGATCGCCAACACCGACACCAACGGCGGCACCAGCGTGGACGCGATGGTCGCCGCGCTCAAGAAACTGGCGAGCCGCTTCAAGGTCAACGTCGTCACGGAGATCAACCCCACCTATCAGGACTTCCTGCGTGAGATCGACGACTACAACCGGGTCGCCCGTTATTCCAAGGTCCCCGGCGCCGCCCCCATTCCTCCGCAGCAGGGCAACATCTTTTCCTATGAACTCGTCTATAACCAGATGAACGGCGAGGTGCTCCGCGACGCCCGGACCAAACAAAACCCGGCCTACATGACCCGCTTCGAAAAAGAGGTGCAGTCCCGCCTCGACCGGGGCATCCCGCTGCTGTGGTCGGTCACGCTGGGCTTGCTGCCGGAGGGACGCCGCACGCCGCAGACGCGCGGCGGTCACATGCGCCTGATCATCGGCTGCAACCCGCAGACGCACGAAATCTACTACTCGGATTCCTGGGGCCTGGGCCATGAATTCAAGAAGATGCCCGTCGCCGATGCCTGGACGATCACGACCGGCCTCTTCACCCTGGAACCGATCTAAGAAAGGGCGGGGGTCGCACCCTGGCAATGGTCGGACTAGCGGCCCGCCTCGGATCTTGAATCTCGGGCCGTCCTGACAGCTTGGTTTCTTGAACCTTGCATCTTTTTTCCGCGCGACGAAGGATTGCACTCTGCATTATAAGTGCCCTTCGTCATCGCCATCATGGATACCGCCGACCTGCCGTTTCTGACCGTCACCGAACTCCAGCGCCGCCTGCGCGCCCGGGAACTCACTCCGCGCGAGGTGGTTGATACGCTGGCGGCGCGGATCGAAGCGGTTGATCCTGCCATCCACGCCTACCTCTCCACCGACCTCGACCAGGCCCGCCGCGACGCCGACGCCGCCGACGTGTCCCTCCCGCTGGGCGGCGTTCCTATCGCCATCAAGGACGTGATCAGCGTGGCCGGCCAGCCCTGCGGCTGCGCCTCGCACATCCTGGATGGCTACGTTGCCCCCTACGATGCCACTTGCATCGCGCGCCTCCGCGCCGCCGGGGCCATCCCCTTCGGACGCCTCAACATGGACGAATTTGCGATGGGCAGTTCCACGGAAAACTCCAGCAAGGGTGCCACGCTCAACCCGTGGGACACCACCCGCGTGCCCGGCGGCAGCAGCGGCGGCTCGGCGGCCAGCGTCGCCGCGCGCACGGCCTTCGCCTCCCTCGGCACGGACACCGGTGGCTCGATCCGCCAGCCTGCCGCGCTTTGCGGCGTGGTCGGCCTCAAGCCCAGCTACGGACGCATCAGCCGCTACGGCCTCGTCGCCTTCGCCTCTTCGCTTGATCAGGTCGGCCCGTTCACAAAGACCGTGGAAGACGCCGCCCGCCTGCTCGGCGTGATGTCCGGCCTGGACCCGCACGATTCCACCACGCTCGACGCTCCCGTGCCCGACTACGCCGCCCTGCTCACCGGCGACATCAAAGGTCTCAAACTCGGCCTGCCCAAGGAATACTTCATCAGCGGCATCGACCCCCAGGTGGAAGCCGCCGTCCGCGCCGCCGTCGATCACTACACGAAGCTCGGCGCGGAGATCGTGGAAGTCTCCCTCCCGCACACCGAATACGCGGTCGCCGTGTACTACATCGTCGCCACCGCCGAAGCCTCCGCCAACCTCGCGCGCTTCGACGGCGTCCGCTACGGCCACCGCGCCAGGGACACCAGCGGCCTGCTGGATTTCTACGGCAAGACCCGCGCGGAAGGTTTCGGCCCGGAGGTCAAGCGCCGCATCATCCTGGGCACCTACGTCCTGAGCAGCGGCTACCATGACGCCTACTACCTCCAGGCCCAGAAGGTCCGCACGCTCATCCGCAAGGATTTCGAGGACGCCTTCCAAACCGTGGATGCCCTCATCTGTCCCACTTCGCCCGTCCCGGCGTTCAAGCTCGGCGAGCACACGCAAAACCCCCTGGCGATGTACCTGCAGGACATCTTCACCATTGCGGCGAACCTCGCGGGCGTCTGCGGCGTCAGTCTGCCCTGCGGTTTCGCGCAGGTGGACGGCAAGGACCTCCCCATCGGCCTGCAATTGCTTGGCCCGAGTTTTGACGAGGCCCGTCTCCTGCAAATCGCGCACGCCTACGAGCAAACCACCGACTGGCACACCCGCCGCCCGTCATAAGGTAGGGAGGAGGGTCCGAGACCGTCCCCGTCATAAGGGAGGGAGGTCTCTCCGAGACCGTCCCCATCGGGCCACAGGCCCTTCCCCCTCCGCAGCCCCTACTAGAGCGCATCCCGATTGATTAAGCCTCAGGGGCATCGTCCTTGGATCAGCCTGAGGTGCCCTCGCCGGTGGAAGGTCCTTCGGCTCGTTCCACTCGCTCAGGATGACAGGCTTTAGGGAAGGATTCAGTGCAAGGCCTATCCAATCGGGATGGGCTCTAGGCTCTCGGCACCGTCAACCCTCACCATCTTACTCGCCCCCTCCTCGCATCTGCGGAAATCTGCGAAATCTGCGGACGATTCTTACCCTCCACCCGCCGCCAGCTCAACCCTC
>CAHJWO010000082.1 GCA_903642295.1 PVC group bacterium
GCCTCCACCGGCGGCTCGGGGCTTTCCTCGGCGAACTTCACGCTCGCCGTCGAAATTTCCTTCGCCTCGCTGTCCATCTCGTCGAACTTCTCCTTGGTCAGCGAACCTTCGTCGATGAGTTGCGTGCTCAGCTTGGCAATCGGGTCGAGGTCCTTGTATTTATCCAACTCCTCCTTGGTCCGATACAGGCCGGGATCGCTCATGGAATGGCCGCGGTACCGGTACGTCCGAATCTCCACCCAGTACGGCTGCGGCTCCTTGCGCACCGTGTCCACGATGGTCTTCAAACCGTCGCGCACTGCCCGGGCGTCCATGCCGTCGATGACCGTGCTGGCCATGTCGTAGCCCCGGCCCCGGTTCACGATTTCCTTGAGTGAGTTCGAGCGATGGGAATGCGTCCCCATCGAAAAGAAATTGTTCTCGCAGATGAAAATGACCGGCAGCTTGTAGAGCCCGGCCATGTTCAACGCCTCGTGGAACGACCCGATGTTGATCGCGCCGTCGCCCATGTAGCAGAGCGTCAGCCGGTCCTCGCCCCGGTACTTGGCGGCAAACGCGAAGCCGGTCGCCAGCGGCAAGTGCTGGCCGATAATGGCGTGTCCGCCCATCATGAACCGCTCCTTGTCGAAATAGTGCATGGACCCGCCGAGGCCCTTGGAACAACCCGTCGCCTTGCCGAAAAGTTCCGCCATGCACGAGTCCGCTGACGTGCCGCGCGCGAGGGCGTGGCCGTGGTCGCGGTAGGCCGTGATGAGGTAGTCGTCCGGGCGGGTCGCCGCCACCGAACCGGCCACCACGGCTTCCTGGCCGATGTAGAGGTGGCAGAAACCGCCGATGCGGTCGCCGCGCTGGTACTGCTGGGCGGCGCGTTCCTCGAACCGCCGGATCAGGAGCATCTGCCGCAGCATCTCCAAATCTTGTTCCTTGTTTCTGGTGTCCATAAGCAACGGTTTCGCGGCCCGGGCCGTGCGACGGCCCGACCGGCGGGGATTCATCTTTTCTGGGGAACTGAGAGCCATTGGCTGCACCCGGGTGGTTCCCCGGCGGTCTTCCGCCGCGTCTTCAACCCTGGTGCCGCGCGTCGGCCAGCACGGCCTCCGAACCGACCGCACTTTTCGGGCGAACGGACAGTCGGACGCAGGCGACGAACACCATAGAATACAGCAGGTCGCTGACAAGCCCGTTTCGATAAAAAACGTAGGACGGCGCATACCCCGGCAACCCGACCGTGAGCGACTGCCACAGCCCGGCGACGTTCTGCGGATACCCGCTCGACCCGCACCACGTCAGGGTGTTCGTGGCGACGTAGAAGAGCGTGGAACCGGCCACAGTGGCGAGCAGGACGGTCCGCCAGTCCCGGCCGCCGGGCATCCCGCGCAACGCCAGACCCGCCGCGCCCACGCCCGCCAGCAATCCGTACCGGACGACCATGTAAGACCCGAAGAAACCCGCTCCATAGTGCAGATCGATGACCAGGTCCGACAGCAGCAGGATGCCCACCGGCACCGCCAGGGCAAATCGGCGCGGCAGGAACAACCCGGCGCACAACGCCACGGCGCTCATCGGGCACGCCCCCGGCAGCCCGGTGGAGGAAAACGTCCCGCCCGGCTGCCAGGCCAGAAAGATGCGGAACAGCGCGACCAGCGGAATCAGGAGCAAGGCGGGAAACATGGCGAGGAAAAGAGACGGAGAGATCGTTCCCATTGTTCTGCAACCCCACCCGATTGGCAACCGGAATCATGGCCGACCTCTGCGACGGGCGACGGTGAGCCGCCGGAGGGAAACTTCACCCACGCGGAACATCCGGGCGGAATGCTGCCGCACGGCTTGCCGACGCGATGCCGACCGCGTAATGTCAGCCGACGCATCCTGCCATGAAGACCATTCCTCGTAATCTCATCCCCCTGTTATTCGTCGCCGTGAGTCTGGTCTTGGCCGGGCGGGCTCTGGCGGGTGATAGTTTGCATCAGGTATGCGTCGGACAGGTCAAAATCGACAAAAACAGTGCCAGTTCTCCCGACGGAACCGAGAAGCTGGCGGTGCTCTACGACGAACAGCGGGCCCCGGACGGCAAGAGCCGGAAGGTCACCCTGGCGATGACCTACGGCGACAAAACCTATGCGGGCACGGGCACCACGGACACGCTCACCGCCAAGGTCGTGCTGCGGAACGTCAGTGATGCAAACGATGTCCTCTTCGAGGGCACCGTCGAGGGCCTCAAAGGGGCCGCCGGCGTGAAAGTTGTCGGAAATTATATTACCTTCGACAAAAAGCCGCACCGGATTCGGACCACATTGCGCGGCTACGACATTCCGTATCGTCCGGCCAGCCAGGATGCAAAGGCAGGAAAGACCGGCGAGAATTAGCGGCTGGATGTCACCCTTGGGCCGGCCAGAGTTTCAGGGACCGGCGCGGGCCGAAGAGGCCGAGGTTTGTCGGACACCGAAACGCATCATCCGCCACGGGAGCGAGGCGGAACGGACACCGCCGCCCAGTGGAACTCATGGCCCATCGTGAACTAAAAATGCTGACAAAAAAGTTTGACATGCCGCAGATTGTGTCAATTCTTGAAACGTCGGAAGGAGTTCGCTGCCAACTCTTTCCGGGTCCGTTGAACCCGGATGCGCCAGGCCTTCCGGGCTCTTTGGGCCACCCATTGCCCTTCGCCAAAGTAAACCCATTGCACAACCGGAATTGATACCAATGCCCTCCTCGAAATATACCGCGCTCAAACAACATGTCCTCAACCGGGGTGTTCCCTCCGACGATTTCCTCGATGAACTCGTGGCCTGGGGAAAAACGGCCAGCGAAGACATTTTCGCGCCGAATGAATACAGCGATGTTTATTCCAGCATCTACAATACTCTCGGACCCTGGCAGACGGGGACGCACCGTCGTGCCGTCATGCTGGAAGTGATGCGCGTGCTGGGCGGCTTCGAGTCCTCCTGGCATTGGAACGAGGGAGTCGATACGACGAACGCGACCTCCGTCACGCCGGATACCATCGAGGCGGGTCTCTGGCAGGTGAGCGCGAATTCGATGAACTTCGGGCCGGAACTCAAATCCCTGGTGAAACGGGTCGCAGGCGCGACCGACGGCGATACATTTCAAAAGGCCATGAAGACGGATCACCCGTTGGCGATGGAGTACATCGCCCGGTTGCTGCGCCGCACCACTCATCACAACGGCCCCGTCCTGCGGCACGAAATCGACCCCTGGTTGCGCAAAGACGCCGTCGCCGAGTTTATGACGCTGATGTAACCGGGCTCCAGCCAGCGGTCAGCAGTTCCAGGTCGCTGATAATCGACTCGATCTTTTTCAGGTCCTTGCGGCGGCCTTCCTGCGGCCTGATCTGCATCGTACGGAGCAAGGTGAGCATGTCACGCAGATCATGAACCTGCGAGAGCGTGGCCGCTTTGCCGTTCTTGGACGACGGCCTTCTCCCCGATGGCCCCGCTCCCGCTTTGCCGGACAGCCCCTTTTCGCGCTCTGCCGCCAGGGCTCCGGCGGCGACCACTTGCTCGCGCACGCGGATGATTTCCGTTTCCACCCGTTCGGAATACTGTCGACAGGCGAGCCGGAACATCCCGCGCAGCGTCTCCAGTTCCTGCGCCACGGACTTGTAAGGGGAAGCTTCGGCCAGCGTCGGAGCTTTTTTCATCGAGGAAGCAAATTCGTAAACCGTCTGCGGGATGGTCCCCGAAATTTCATCACCGTTCCGTGAATGGATCTCTGTATCGGATGAATCCGGCGGCGAATGAGACTATCATACATCTCACGCCGTTCATTTCCAACGTCTCTCGTCCCGCGTCCCCGCTTGTTCACTTACCCTAAATCCTACGATGTCCTGGTGATCGGTGCCGGCCACGCCGGCATCGAGGCCGCCCTCGCTGCGGCGCGCATGGGAGCCGAGACCGCCGTGCTCACCCAGAATCTCGACACCATCGGCCAGATGTCCTGCAACCCGGCGGTCGGTGGTTTGGCGAAGGGCCACATGATCCGCGAGATCGACGCCCTCGGTGGCGCGATGGGACTCAACGCCGACGCGACCGCCATCCAGTGCCGGATGCTCAATGCCTCCAAGGGTCCCAGCGTGCGCGGCCCGCGCTCGCAGTGCGACAAGAAAGCGTACCAATTCCGGCTGAAATCCGTCCTGGAAAATCAGGAGCGGCTCGACCTGCACCAGGGCACCGTCGCCCGCCTGCTCGTCGATGCCCAACAGCGCGTCACTGGCATCGACACCACCCTGGGCGTCCAGTTGCTGGCCCGCTCCGTGATCATCACGACCGGGACGTTCATGCGCGGGCTGCTCCATGTCGGGCTGCAAAACCAGACCGGCGGACGCATGGGCGACGCGGTTTCCACGCTGAGCGACAGTCTGCGCGAACTGGGCTTCGAGGTCGCCCGTTTCAAAACCGGCACGCCCTGCCGCCTCAACGGCCGCTCCATCGACTTCACGCGGTGTGAGCTGCATCCGGGTGATGATCCGCCGCCCATGTTCACCTTCTGGCCGCAACGCCTCACCCGCCGCCCCCAAGATCTTTTTACCCTCAACGAATGGCGCGACGGCGTGTTCCACGTGGAACAAATCCCTTGCTGGACGACCAGCACCAACGAGCGCACCCACGCCATCATCCGCGACAACCTCGACCAATCGCCCATGTACAGCGGACGCATCGAGGGCATCGGCCCGCGCTATTGCCCGTCCATCGAGGACAAGGTCGTCAAGTTCGCCGAGAAAACCGGCCACCAGCTTTTCCTGGAACCCGAAGGCCGCCACACCAACGAGTATTATGTCAACGGCATCTCGACGAGCTTGCCCTTCGAGGTGCAGCTTGCGTTCGTCCACACGATTCCCGGCCTGGAGCGCGCCGAGATCATCCGTCCCGGCTACGCGGTCGAGTACGACTACTGCCCGCCGACGCAACTCCGCCCCACCCTCGAAACCAAACGCGTCGAAAACCTTTATTTCGCCGGGCAGATCAACGGCACCAGCGGTTACGAGGAAGCGGCGGCGCAAGGGATCATGGCGGGGATCAACGCCGCCCGCAAAGTCCAGTCTGCCCCTCCCCTGGTGTTGTCCCGTGCCGAAGCTTACCTCGGCGTGCTCATTGACGACCTCGTGACCAAAGGCACGAACGAGCCATACCGCATGTTCACCAGCCGCGCGGAACACCGGCTTTTGCTGCGCGCCGACAACGCCGATGTCCGTCTGACCACCAAGGCGCGGGGAATCGGTCTCATCGACGACGCGCTCTGGTCGCAACACGCGCAAAAGCTGGCCGACCTGCGGGCCGCGCGGGATTGGACCGCCGCCGCCCGCCACGACGGCCTGCGGCTCGACGCCTGGATGCGCCGCCCGGAAAACGATTGGCGCACCCTCCCCGCCGACCTGCGCCGCGCGGACCGGTTTTCCGCCGAAATCTGGGAGCAGGTGGAGACCGACCTGCGTTACGAAGGCTACATCCGCCGCCAGGAGGACGGCGTTACCCGGGCGCGGGGCCTGGAGGAAAAGCTGATTCCGCCCGGGATCGACTACGCGAGTATCCGGGGCCTGCGCACGGAAGCGCAGCAAAAATTGGCCACGATCACGCCCGCCAACCTTGGCCAGGCCAGCCGGATCAGCGGCGTCACTCCCGCCGACATCGCGTTGCTCTCCGTCTGGATGGAACGAGGCAGAGCCACACAATAGTTCGAAGCCAGCGTCAGCTTGGCTCGGTACTTGGGTCGGTAAAATCAAATTCGCTTGCGGAAAGATGCTCCAGCCTTCCAGGCACAAATCCATCTTTTAAGAGCACGACACGCACATCGATCAATGCCTGTTCCTGCAATCGCTTCGTGATCTTGGCTAATGTGTTCTCGTCTTCTGCCAGGAGGATATCGACTTTATCCTCTACGGCTTGTGCAAGGATTTTGAGATCGTTGATTACACAGTTCCGTGTCCCGTCTGGTACGGGCGGTAAATGCTCTCTGTTGAGATTGTAGAGAGAAGCGGAGCGTTGAGCGTGCATCAAGTCGTAAGAGCGCAACCGGAAATTCTGCAGTGGGAGTTCGGTTAGCGGTTGCTTGACCGCGAACTCTCCCGCTGCGATGGCCGAAACGTACATGGGGATACCGTTGGCGACGCAATGCCGGAAGTATTGGACGGCGACTCCATGATGCTTTCGCTGAGGAGTTGCGAGAGTAATTAGAAAACTCGTGTCGAGCATTACCTCAGCCATAGATTTCTAATTCCCGCGTAATTCATCCAACCACCGGCTCGCGGAGCCCACATCTCGCCATGCTTCGCTGCCGTGCTGCCAGAGCCTGCCCAAAGCCTCCTCGTCGACGGCCACATCGGCCTTGATGAATTCGAGCAGGCGAATGTTGCGATACCGCTTCGTGATGAGGTGCTGCTCGGCTCCTACGAAAACCGTCATAGTTTTGTAGAGTTGGTACTGTCGTGCACCGAGTTGTTCTTTGGTGGCGGCCACCGGATAAGTGTCTCTAGTCTCGGGCAGGGAAAGATGAAGATTGGGCGTTTGCTTGCCGCCAACATCTTCGAGGATACCAGTGAGATATTTTTCTACTGGGACCCAAGCGTTTTCACTTTTGTGCTGGAACCCGTGGTTTCCGTTAACAATGCTAATCCTATGCGGGTGGTTTGTTGCACCGATGTAGTATACGCGTCGAGGATGCTTCTGTGCTTCGGTTTGCCATTTCTCAATGATCTCGGCGCGTCCCTTTTCGATCCCGTCAAGATCGCCGGTTCGTTCGAGCTTGGCCATTTCGGACTCGAAGTTGCTTGCTAGAAGAACTGCAACGAAGGGAAGAGCTTTGAGCGAACCTTCTTCGATAAAAATTCGAGAATCCGCGAGGCTTGCAGTTGTTCTGTTGCCCAGAACAAGACGCTTCACGTCTCCGAGAAAGTCGAGTAACGTTGGAAAATCAACGTTGGTCGGGGATAGCTTTTTTCCATCAAGCTCATCCTCAAGAGTAAACTCGAGTTTCGTGAGTTCTTCCGCCATGGCAATTTATCAAGATAGCACTTCGTGCGCCCGTCGCTGATCCAGTAGGACAGCGCGTCGCTTTGGATACTTCCCAGAACGCAGGGGTTACCCGCCATCTCTAGCTAGGGTAATGTGTTCCTGTAGGCGAGGAAATTTTTACTGAGTGTGCGAAGAGCGGAGAGAACTATTTAGGCTCCAGTATTCGGCAGCACCGACGCCATGCACAATATTCGGGCTGCTCCTTCCCAATGGAAGCTGCGCGCCCATACTTTCCCGCGTTCTCCCATCCGTTGCCTCAACTCCACGTCTTTGATCAGCCGTTCTACTGATGTTGCCAGCATCGGTACATCTCCTTCGTCCACGAGCAGCCCCGTCTCGCCATCGACCACCGCCTCCGGCACCCCGCCCGAACGCCACGCAGCCACCGGGCATCCGTAGATACCCGCCTCCAGGAACGTAATGCCAAAACCCTCCACGCTCTGAGGCAGCGTCCGGCTCGCTTGTACATACACCGTGGCCTGCGCATAGATTTCTCCGAGTTTCCGGTCATCGACCGCGCCGAGAAATTCGCACTGTACACCACCCTCGTGACAGGTGGTTTCCACCGCTTGCCGATAGGCCGCGTCCCCTACCCCGACCACCTGGTAAATGACGCGCGCGCGCAGCTCGTCGGGCAAAAGTGCTAGCGCTTGTGCAACTTCCAACTGCCCTTTCCGGGGGTGCAACCGGGCCACGGTCAATACGCGAAAGGTCCCCTCCGGTTTGTCAGGGGTCGCAGTTGTTTCCCTTTGTTCCACGTGGAACGCAGACGGCAGCGCGCAGGGTGCCACGACGATGTCCGCTCCCTCAGGGAGCAGTTCGCTCTCGCGCAGCAACCGCTCCACATAACGGGTGATGACGACAAACGCCACGACGCGTTTCCGATAAAACCGCCGGGCCAGCATCCGCCAGAACGGGTTGCGCCCGAACCGCAGAATGTCCGAGCCGTAGAAACAACAAGTAACTCGGCCACCGAGGTTTACCCCAGCCATCATCAGCAGAAAAAACGCCATCTGCGCTCCCACGCTCATCAATACCACCGGCGCATCCCTCAACTCCACGCGCCTTCGCCAAATCCCCCATGCCAGCGTCAGTAAACCCCCCGGTGTTAACCGTCCATTCGACCGCAACCGAACCACCGGGAACCCGCCAGACGATTCCGCTTTAACGTCCTCCGGCTTTCTGGAGGTCCCGCTCGCTTGGCGACCCTGGTAATCCACTGTCCACACCGCCACGGAAACCCCGATGCTCTGCGCTGCTGCCGCGATCTCTCGTACGTATGTCGCCACGCCGCCGCGGAACGGGGCGTATTCGTGCGTAAGCAGGATGACCGGCTGGCCGGGCGCGGCGGCAGCGGAGCGAGAAAAAGGTTGGGATGTCGGTTGCAAGAATGACAAATTTATACGAGAAAGCGTCCTTTCCCGCTCAGTGAGCATTTTCTGGGTTCCAAAAGCCGCGAAAGTGGAGTAACGAAGTAAATACAAACAAGCTGCATGGTACCACCGACGGAACAAGAAATCATCGCGCTACGGACGAACCTCAAGCGCTGCACCCCGCAGACCATCGAGGCCGCGGTGCGTTTTCGCACCACGGGTGACCTGACGGAAATCCCCACGGTCGTCTACGGCATCATCGAGCGGCACCTGCCCGCCGAGCACTCTCGTGACCTCACCCAGGCGAACGACGACACCCGGCTGATCGAAGATCTGGGCGTCGATTCACTCACCCTGCTGGAAATCGTGCTTTCCATCGAGGAAACCACCGGCATCAGCGTCGAGAACGAGGAATTGCGCGAGATTGCGACTCTCGGGCAGGTCAAGGCGTTCATCGCGCACAAGATCACCACGGCGGGCGACCCGAAGGCTGCCAAACCGGCCAAGACCCGCCGTTACACGCAGTTGGAGGTCGGGATGCGCCTGCCCCAGCAGCCCCCGTTCTTCTTTCTGGAGGACGCCGAGATTCAGGGCAAGATCGCCCGCAGTTCCTACACGATCAGCGGCAAGGAATACTTCCTCGAAGGCCATTTCAAGGACAACCCGGTGATGCCCGCCTCGCTCGTGTTCGAGGCGCTGGGTCAGGTGGCCTGCCTGTGGGTGCTCGAATGCGCGCTCGAACACATCGGGACGGACGTGAGCACCAACGAGGTGCTTTTCGCCTCGATGGAGGAATCCCATTTCTACCGTCGCGCCGTCCCGGGTGACCGATTGGACCTGGAGGTCGAAATGATCCAGGTGCACGAGCCGCTGGCGGTTTTCCGGGGCACGGCTACTCGCAACGGCGAAAAGGTGGCCCATGTCGAACGCCTCGTCCTGGCCTTTGGCCCCGATGTCGTCGAACATCTTTCAAAGCGCGAGCACCCGCCTGTCGTGGCGGAACCCGGGCCGGTGGACGGTGCGGCCGTGCCTGCGGTCACTCCAGCCGATTCGGCCGCCGACCTGCCGGTCGTGCCGCCCACCTCGGCAGAGGATACTCCCAAAGGCAAGGTGACGCGGGATGACCATGCCCGACCAGACCCGGAGGACTTGGTGGCCATCGGCGAATCCGGAAAGAAGCCTCAGGAAGACGAGTTCGACCGCAACTTCGGCATCTGAAGAATCAGGTGCGAAATGCGAGCGGGCAGAGGCTGACGGGCTGGCGGAGCGGCCGCTGACCCGGGTTCGTGATTTTCTTTCCGCCAATGGCCCGCATCCTGCATCCTTTCCTCTTCCATCATGAGACGCGCTGTCATCACGGGCCTGGGCTTCATCACCAGCATCGGCAACAACCGTGACGAAGTGCTCCGCAGCCTGCGCACCGCCAAGACCGGCGTCGAGGTTTACCCGGACTTCGTAGACGATCCGCTCGTCCCCATCAGCCTGCTGGGCACGGTAAAGGGTTTCGGCTTTCCCTCCATCGACTTCGAGGACTGGACCTTTCCCGACACTTACAAGATGGCGCGGGAACTCCTGCGCCCGATGGCTCCGAATACACTCTACGCGTACTTTGCCATGCGTCAGGCCATCGACGACGCCGGGTTGACCACCGAGCAGATTTCCAACCCGGACACCGGACTGATGACGGCCAACGGCGGTTCCATGTACATGACGTACAAGAACTTCCATCAGTTCGAGCAGCGGGGTGTGATGCGGTCGCCGCCGATGGCCATCATCAACGGTATTCCGGGTTCGCTCTACATCAACCTGGTGCCGGCGTTTCACATCAAGGGCGCGACGCTGGGTTTTTCGAGCGCGTGTTCGTCGTCGTCGCACGCGCTGGGCACGGCGGTGGACCTCGTGCGCAGCGGCAAGCAGAAGCGGGTGTTCGTGATCGGCGCGGAGGACTGCAACCGGTACAGCGTCGTACCGTTCGCCGGGGTGCGCGCGCTCAGCGTGCAGAAGGACCCGGAGAAAGCGCCCTGCGCGTTTGACCGCAAGCGCGACGGGTTCGTGGGCACGGGTGGCGGGGCGGTCCTCGTGGTGGAAGACCTCGACGCGGCCCGGGAGCGCGGGGTGACCAGGATTCACGCGGAGGTGCTCGGCTGGGGGCAATCGTCGGACGGCTACCATGTCCTGGCGTCCGCGCCGGACGGCAGCGGACTTTCCCGGGCGATGGTCCAGGCGATGCAGGATGCCAACGTGCAACCGTCCGAGGTGGAGTACATCAACGCCCATGCGACCTCCACGCCGTTCGGGGATTCGTCCGAGATCAACGCGGTCAAGAGTGCGTTCCCGGAAGGGCAGCGGCCCCTGATCAGTTCCACCAAGAGCCTGACGGGCCACGGCCTGTCACTGGCTGGAGCGATGGAAGCCGGGTTCTGTTGCCTGTCGCTGAAGGAGGGTTTTGTGCCGATTTCCGCCCACATTACGGACCTCGACCCGATGTGCGAAGGGGTGCCGGTCATCACGAAGCCGGTGGACCTCGCGCCGAAAATCGTCATGAACAATTCCAGCGGGTTCGGCGGGACCAACGTGTCGGTCGTGCTGAAGAAATGGGAGGAGTAGGGGATCAAGCTTCAAGAACCAAGATCCAAGGAAGGTTCAGGGTTCAAGAATCGAGGCCGGAGTGGGTTGCATTTGTTGAATTTCTACCACCGTGTCCAAGCGTGTTTTCCTGACGGGTGCCAGCGCCGGGATCGGCTTGGCGACCGTGCGCGCGTTGACGGCTGCCGGGTGCCAGGTTTGGGGAACGGCGCGCGATTTGAATCGGTTGCCGGTTGATGTGCCGGGGTTCCACCCGGCGGCCCTGGACCTCAACGGCGACGACCGGGCGTTGGAAGCGGCGTTCGCGGGGGCGTTGCAGGAAGCCGGGGGACGGTTCGACGTGATCGTCAACAATGCGGGCGGGGCGTGGTTTGGTCCCGGCGCGGAAATGCCGCCGGAAGAATTGCGCGGACAATTCGAGATGCTGGCGCTGGGGCCGATCCGGCTGGTGCAGTTGGCGATTCCGAGCCTGCGAATGCAACCGGGGGGGCTGGTGATCAACGTCACGTCGCTGGCGGCGCGGCTGCCGCTGCCATTCGGATCGGGCTACAGCGCGGCGAAGGCGGCGCTGAGCGTCTGGACGGCGGCCATGCAGATGGAGGAGACCGCGCCGCTGCCAGCCGGGCAGCACCCGGTGCGGTTCGTGGACGTGCAGCCGGGAGACATCAACACCGGCTTCAACCGGGCGATGGCGTTCTGGTCGAAAACCGAGGATGCTGATGATCCGCTGGCTGAGGCGGTGCGGCGGAGTCTGGCAGCGAGTGACCGCAGCCTCGCCGGGGCTCCCCCACCCGAGCGGGTGGCCAAGGCAATCCGGCAGGTCGTGATGGACGGCAGCAGCGGGCCGTTGCTGACCGTAGGAAACGCCTGGCAGGCGTTGGGCGGATCGTTGGCTTACCGGTTTCTGCCCCGGAGGTTGTTGCTCTGGACGGTGCGGAAGAATTGTGGAATCTGAGGGTCAAAACTCCAGTGTAAACGAGGTGTACGGTCCGTTGTAATTGAAACGACAACTGCCCAGCACGTCGCGCCCCAGCAAACCCTCATGCGGTCTTTGGAAGAAATTCGTGGCGCAAACTTCAAGGCTGGCGATGTCGTGTTTGCGTCCCTGTTGATCCCACAGCATCAACGAAATGATGTAAGTCGGCCACCACTGCGCCACCACTGCGCCCGGCGTGAGAATCAATCGCTCCCCGACCGGGTCTAAATCTAGCCGCTCCACGATCCGCTGATCGACGCAACTCATTGTCGCTCCTGTGTCCACCAAGAGTTTCGTCACCACATCGGCGGGTGGAGGACAAAACAACCTGCGATAGGCGGCTCGGCGTGGGTCGATAATCCCTACAGCGGTGCGAAGTAAGGGGCCATGCTCGAAATCAATGGTTCCCGAAATGAGTTTTGACATGTGGGTTACCGCAGACCGGAAGAAAAGCTGCCTTTTCGTCCAAGGTAACCCGCTTTACCAAGAATGGGTCAAGCCCGTAATGATCGTAACCCGCTTTTAGGGCCGCTACCTGATCCGGGTAAAAACCAAGTGCGTCCTCACCCTGTATAACCACAAATTCTCCCTCATGGTCCTGTTGGAGATAGATCTCTAACTGGTCACGGTAAGTCGCCAGTTCGGTATTCAATGCGCCGCTCGCACGCTGAGTAGATTGCATGAGGTATCGCTTGGCGGGGTTGGGAGAGGGAATAATTGCCGGACAATCCAACATCACCTACTGAACTGTCGTGCCCTATCGTGTCCCGGACAGTAAACAACCGTGGAAGGGGGAGTCAAGGCGCCTATCATGGGGTAGATACCCCGGAAGTCGCATTGTGCCAAGCCACCCGAAACGAAGGTGTAAGCTGGATAGGTCCACAAGGCAAACGTCGCTTGTACGAGGCCACACGGACCGGAAACATGATTGTTCCACGTGGAACATCAGGCGCTCACCAACTTTTCGGCGCGGATGGTCAGGATAGCACGGTGGACGAGGTACGCTGTCATCAGGCCCGCCACGAGGACAATGCAGGCTATCACGAGGCCGCCAAAGGTGCTGGCGGCAAAGATGCAAATCAGGATACCGATGACAGGCAGGAGGATCGCGCCGATCAGGTAGCTCCAAATCCCGGCGTTGGTGACCTCGCCGGTGGTGACGTTGCGGAAGGCCAAGACCGTCAACGCGCCGCTGCTGGACAGGCCAGCCACGACGACCTGATCGCCGTCGGAAACGGAGGTGGGTCGGCTGGTGCGGAACTCCACGGGTCGGCCACCCACGCGGAACAACGCGATGTAAGTGGTGCTGGTAGACGTGTTGTTCGCGCCACCGGAAACCTGGAGCGTGTGCTGGCAGTTGGAAACCGCGCCTCGGAGAGTGTCCATAAGGGGAAGATGCAGGAGGCAGGAGGCAAGATGCAAGCGAATGAGCGAAACGAAGAAGGCACGACGGTCAGTTCATCGCCCTATCGGGAGGGATGAACATGCCCGGTGTCGTAAGGCGGGCGCTCCGCCGCGGTTGGCAAAGGGTCAAGACGCGGCAGGCGAAGCGCCCGCTCTGCAAACGGAGGCCCGCGCGGTGGGTGTAGACGATGTGATCAACCGAACATGAGAAAGCTTGGAGTAGACCTCCGACAAAAGTCCGCCGATTGCGCAGATGTTCGCAGCTGACAGCCGAGGGACCGCTCGGGTGGCCTTTTCCTCCCTCCCATCGGCGGAAATCTGCGAAATCTGCGGACGGTTTCCGATTTTTGCCGGAAGTCGAGTACCTGCGGTCAGGATAGCTTTCGGATGGGAATTTTATGGTCTGCGGCCAACGAAAGGACCGCCGACTTGTGGTCGTTGCCCACAAAAACACGTTCGGGAAGCCAGAACCATGCTCGATAAGGCGGCACGACGAAAAGCAGCCCGCGCGGAGTCGAGCCAACGAAGCTCAAGCGATCCCAATTGAGGCGCACATCCACGGGGACACTGGAAATCGAGACCCCATCGTTGGTAAAAGTGGCGGTGCATTCGACGTATTGGCTGGCATGGCGACGATAGAACCGAGCCACGGTGAACGGGCGGGAAAGCACCCAGCCAAAAGGGAAATAGACGCACAACGCGAGGACGCCGAGCAGGAACGGCGTGAAATGGACCTTGATGCCTAAAAAGATGATGAGACTGCCCAGAAGCACAGAGAAAACGCCCATCAGAATGCGGATGGGCCGACCCAGTACGCTGAGGAAACGGTAGCGATCCATATTGACTACGTCCTCCAGCGTGAGCTTGCCGGTAAATGAAATTGGCTCGGTGATCACAGGTGCGGTAGCGGGCTTGCTGCCGCAAGCTCGGGTGTCGCTCGGGCGAGTCAAATTTGAAAGCAAAGCCAAGCCCCGGCGATTGGAGAAAGCGCGCCGACCGTCAGGCAGCCTCGTTTTTGCCTGCTTTCGGAAACTCCTCCGCCACCGCCTCGAAGGCGGCGTCGGCAATCTGGAGGGCCTCGTCAATGTCGGCGTCGGTGTGGGCGGCGCACAGGAACCAGTTGTGATGCGGATGAAAGAACACGCCGCGCCGGATGGCTTCGCGGCAGAAGGTCTGGCTGCGGTAGAAGTTCGTCTCCTGCGCGAAGGAGAGAAACGGGAGGGCGTCCATGCCGGTGTAGCGAATGGGGATGGCGTGTTTTTCGGAGAGATTTTGGAGGCCGGAACGCAGGCGCGCGCCGGTGGCGGCGAGGCGGGCGGGGACGTTCTCGCGCTCCAGCACGTCGAGGGTGGCGAGAGCGGCGGCCATCGGGACGGCGTTGTTCCAGAAACTGCCCGTGAGGAAAACTTTCCCGGCGGCTTTGGAGAGTTCTTTGCGGCCAAGACAGGCACTGATCGGATGGCCGTTGCCGAGGGCCTTGGAGAAGCAAATGAGGTCGGGCTCGAAATTGAAGACGCGGTGCGACCCGCCCAAGTGCAGGCGGAAGCCGCAGCGGATGTCGTCAAGGATGAGGACCACGCCGTCGCGGCGGCAGGCGGCTTGCACGCCTTGCAGGAAGCCCGGCGCGGGGAGTTCGAGGTCGGCGAAGGCGGGATGGTGGAAGGGCGTCAGGAAGACCCCGGCGACCTGGCCCCGGTGTTGCTTGAGGAGTGATTCGAAGCTGTCGAGATCGTTCCATTTGAAACCGTGGATGTGCGCGTAGTCTTCCTCGATGAGGCCGCCGTGGCCGGGCGTGCACCAGGCGTGGCTGCCGTGGTAAGCGCCGTGCGCCATAAGGATTTTCTTGCGGCCGGTGTGCTCGCGCGCGACCTGGAGCGCCCAGGTGGTCATGTCCGAGCCGTTCTTGCCGAAGACCGCCCAGGCGGCGAAATCGACGAGGGAGACGAGGCGTTCCGCGAGGTCGATGACGACGGGCGTGGGGTGGTTGAAGCAGTCCCCTTGGGCGCGCTGACGGTCGGCGGCGGCCTCGACCTCCGGGTGGCGCGCGCCGAGGACATTGGGGCCGTAGCCGCAGAGGAAATCAAGGTAGCTGTTGTCGTCGGCGTCCCAGTAGCGGCAGCCTTCGGAACGGACGGCGTAATAGGGCGAGGAGAGCGGGATCGTGGCCGCCGGGTGGCAGTGCCCGGTGATGCCGCCGGGGATGACGCGGGCGGCGCGCTCGAACAGGGCGAGGCTGCGGGAAAAGGAGCGCATGTGGAGAA
>CAHJWO010000083.1 GCA_903642295.1 PVC group bacterium
GGGGTCGGCCTCGCGGTCGCACCGGAATCGCGCCCCGGTGAACCCGCGCTGCGACCCCTCATCGACACCGCGCGCCATCGGCGCGGCCTGCTGTTCGGCACGCTGGCCGCGGCGGGGCAGGCGGGGGGAGCCGTCATCAGCCGCAAGGCGCACGCCCTTTCCCACGCCGCCGGCACGCCCATCGACGGCGGCACCGCCGCGTACCAGCGCATCGTCGGCGGATTGATCGTGGTGAGCGCCGCCTATCTGCTCTCGCGCCGCCCGTCCTCCGCCTTCGCCGCCACCGCCGACGCCCCGCGCTGGCGGGCCGCCGCGCCTTGGATTCTCGCCAACAGCCTCGCCGGGGCGGTGCTCGGCGTGAGTTGCTACCAGCGCGCGTTGGCCACGACGCCCAGCGCTCTGGTGATGCCCATCGTGGCCCTCACGCCGCTGGTCGTGGTGCCGTTCGCATATTTCATGGAAAATGAACGCCCGAGTAAACGCTCGCTGCTCGGCGGCACGCTGGCAGTCATCGCCGCTGCCGTGCTGGCCAGCCAGCGGTAAAATTCAGAGAGGCGCGCTCGACATTGCATTCAATCGCTGGTGGCTCTGGTAATTTCCATGTCTCCCACGCGGCTGAGATTGGGCAGTCAGGACCCTGTCGCCTCACCGCCACCGCCATTCGGGCGCGAGGTTCACGTCTTCCGCGGCAATCCCCTCCAATCCCGCCGCACGCAACAGATAGTGAACGCCCTCGCGGTTGTCCATCGTCTCGCGCAGGCTGCGGGCGAAGAGTTCGACGTATTCCTTGTACGATTCCAGCGAGAGCTTGCCCTGCGTCACGTAGGAGGCCAGCGTTTCGTCGTGATGATCGATCAGGTCGATCAGCGCCTTTTTCAGCGCGGCGCGCATCACGGGGTCCACCACCACCTTGAACGGGCTGGACGTGGGATCAATCGCGCGGGGGCCGATCTGCCCGACGGCTTCCACCGGCATCAGCGCGTATTTCGAATCAATTTCCATAAGCCGGGCACCGTATCGCAGCGGTTCCGGCGCGTCCAAAGAAAAGGCGGGATGTGAGATGCAGGATGCGAAGAAGGATGCGGGATGCAAGATGCAGGATGCACAGAGCGGACAGTTTGCGGCTCGCGGACTTTTCCCTTTTGCCCGCCACCTTTTGCCTTCATCTTGCTCCGCCTATGTTTCTTGCGCGCATCTTTCGGTTTCGGGCTTCTGCCTGCACCCTGTATCCTGCATCCTGTATCCTGCTTCTCTGCCTCGCCCTCGCCGGTTGCGCCAAGAAGCAGGCCAACCAGCTCGTCATCGGCATGGAGCTTTCCTACCCGCCGTTCGAGATGACCGACGAACACAACCAGCCCAGCGGCATCGGCGTCGAGATGGGCCACGCGTTGGCGGTTTATCTACACAAGGATCTCGTCGTCCAGAATACGGCATTCGTCGGGCTGATCCCGGCGTTGAACACGGGCAAGATCGACCTGATCATCTCGTCGATGACCGCCAACGACGAGCGCCGCCAGGCCATCGATTTCTCCGATCCGTACCTGCACACGGGCATTTCGCTGCTGCTTGGCAACCGGTCGAACGCCCAGTCAGTGGACGACCTGAATCAGCCGGGCCGCAAGATCGCCGTCAAGAACGCGACGACGGGATACCTGTACGCCCGCGACCATCTGCCCAAGGCCGAGATCGTCCAGCTTGCCGACATGGCCGCCTGCGTGTTGGAAGTCGTACAGGGCAAGTGCGACGCGTTCATCTACGACCAGATGTCGGTGTACCAGTTGCACAACAAAAACCCGGACACCACCCGGGCGATCCTCGCACCGATCCAACGCGAAGACTGGGCCATCGGCGTGCGCAAGGGCAACGACGCGCTGCGCGAGCAAGTGAATGCTTTCATCAAGGACTACAAGGAGAAACACGGCCTCGAAACGCTGGGCGACAAGTACATCCACGATAAAGAGGCGTTCAAGGAAATGGGATATCCGTTCTCCTGAATGAACGATCCCACCACGCGCTTCGGCAACCGGGTCGAAAACTACGTCAAATACCGCCCGAGCTATCCTCCGCAGACCCTCGCTGTCCTCGCGGAAAAATGCGGCTTTACCGCCGATGCCGCCGTGGCCGACATCGGCTCCGGCACGGGCATCTTCAGCCGGGTTCTCCTCGATCACGGCAACCCCGTCTTCGGCGTGGAACCCAACGCCGAAATGCGCGCTGCCGCCGAACGCCTGCTGGCCGATCAAACGCGCTTCACCAGCATCAACGGCACGGCGGAAGGGACCACCCTCCCGGGCCAGAGCGTCCCGTTCATCACCGTGGCGCAGGCGCTCCACTGGTTCCGGCCCGAACCGGCCCGGGCCGAGTTCGCGCGCATTCTGCAACCCGGCGGCTGGGTTGCGGTGCTCTGGAACGAGCGACACCTCGACACCACGCCGTTCCTGCGCGACTACGAGCAGCTTCTCGTCACGTCCGGCACGGATTACGCCGAGGTCCGGCGCAGCAACCTCGATCTGGCCCGCGTCCGCGCGTTCTTCGGCACTGACGCAGTCGAACTGACCATGTTGTCGAACCGGCAGGTGTTCGACTTCGATGCCCTGAAAGGTCGCCTACTTTCGTCCTCTTACGCGCCTGACGCGGGTCACCCGAAGCATCTGCCGATGCTGGAGCGATTGTCAGAGATCTTCGAACAGCATCAACTCAACGGGACGGTCGCTTTCGACTACGATCTGAACCTCTTCACGGGGCGGCTTCGTTCCGCTTGAATGTCACTGCGGTCGTCCCAACCAGAAGCCTTGCGGGACACCCGGGCTCACGCTGGGCACGATCTTCTGCCGCTTTTCCGTCGGCGGCCTCCTGGACGGCAGATCGTCGTCCGGCCCCAACACGTACCAGGCGGCCAGCGCGACAAAACCCGCGATGACGACGAATCCCAACAGCAGGAGACCGAGCGTTGCCAGCCTTCGCAGCCCACTCGCACCGCGCACGCTTTGAATTGGCAACGCGCCCATCGCCGCCTCGCGCTTGTCATCGGCTCCGCGGCCCGCCGGAAGCCGTACCGTCGGGGTCGCCATGCCCTCGCAAACGGCCAGCGCCTCCTCAATTTGACGACGCAACTCGCTCGCGTTCTGTGGGCGGCTTCCCGGCTCCTTCTCCAACAGCCGACGGAGCAGTGGCACGATGCCCGGCGGCAAATCACCCAATGTTTCAAAGGGCGGCGTCCGCGAGAGGTGCTGACTCATGACCTGGACCACCGATCCGCTGAACGGCGGTTTGCCCGCGAGCATGTACCAGAGCGTCACGCCCAACGAATAAAAGTCAGACCGCGCGTCCAGTTCTTTCTCGTCCAGTTGTTCGGGGCTGGCGTAATGCGGCGTGCCGACGAACCCCGCCACCGTAATCGCCGCCGAAGCGCCATCGTCTCCGCCCGTCCCGCCACGCATCGCTTTCGCCAGGCCGAAGTCGATCACCTTGACGTGGATGTCCTCCTCGTGGTCCTCATCCTCCCGCAAGAGCATGATATTGGACGGCTTGATGTCCCGGTGAACCAATTTTTCCCGCGACGCGGCCCGCAACGCATTCGCCACCTGAAGAGCAATCCGTAACGCCATCGTGGGATCCAGTGGACCCCGCCGACGCACGCAGGCTTCGAGCGTCTCCCCGTCGATGAACTCCATCGCGTAAAAATAACTCCGCGCGCTTTCGCCGAGGTGAAACACCCGCGCCACGTTGGGATGGCTCAGCCGCGCCGCCGCCCGCGCCTCGCGTACAAAGCGCTGGCGGGTTTGCTCGTTATCCAGCGATTCCGCCCGGATGACCTTCAGCGCGACCGTGCAATGCAGGCTGGTGTCGGTCGCTTTGAGAGTCACGCCCATCGCGCCACGCCCGAGTTCCCACACCGACCCATCGGCGCGGTGGAGCACCTGGTAGTGTTGGAAAGTCTCGCCATCGATCATCGGGTTGCGTCCGCTAAACAAAGGCCGCCGCAGGAAACTTACGTGCGTCCCGGCGGGTCCGGCAACGTGTAAATAATCCCGTTGCCCGCCGCGAACGAAACGAGTTTACTGGAAACGTTTCGCTCTTCCAACGGACAGAAAGCTGTTTGCAGTCCCCTTCGCTGCCTTCATCCTTTATCCTTCATCCTTTATCTCGCGTGTCCGCCAAGATTCGTGTCATTCCCGCGCAGGCTCCGGCCTTCGAGGTGCCGATCCTCTACACGGCGACCATTGGGCGGACGCACGAAAACACCGTTTGCCTCGGATTCAGCCCGGCGGTTAGCCGTCAACACGCCGTCATCCGTTGCCACAATGGCTACGACTATCAATTGATGGACCTCGGCAGCCGCAACGGCACCTACGTCAACGACCAGCGCGTCGTCATGCCGGTGACGCTCACACACGGCGCGCGCATCCGCATCGTCGACAACGACCTGGTCTTCGAGCAGGAGGCCGAACCGGGTAGCGGGGGCGATGGGGCAACGGTCACGATCTCCGGGACCGTGACTCCGACCGCGCAACAGCCGCTCCGACCCGTCGCCATGCTGGTGTGCGACATCCGGGGGTTTACCAGCCAATCCGAATCGTTGCCGGCCGGGACGATGGCGCATCTGCTCGGGGAATGGTTCCGCGAAGCGGGGAACGTCGTGCAAGGCCATCGCGGGATCATCGACAAGTTCATCGGTGATGCCATCCTGGCGTATTGGCAGGAGGAACCCGCACCGCCGCACGAATGCGAACGCGCCGTGCTCGCCGCGCGCGGCCTGCTCGAACTGGCCGCCCGGAAACGCTGGCCCGGGTCCAACCAGGCATTCACCGTGGGTATCGCCGTGCATTATGGCCGCGTGGCGTTTGGCAACGTGGGTTTGATGGCGATGCGCGACGCTACCATCGTCGGCAACGCCGTGAATACCACCTTTCGACTGGAAACGCTGATGAAGGACATGAACCAGAGGCTGCTCCTCAGCGCCGCCGCCCACGCCGCGTTGGATCGTACAACGCGCGGGTTTTTCACCGACCTTGGCGAAAAAACGCTGCGAGGAAAGAACGAGATGGTTCGCGTCTTCGGTTATCAGCCCTGACCCGGCTTGTCCGCCGGTGTGGTTGGACCCTCCGGCGTGGCCCGCATCTCCCGCTGCGCCGCGCACAGGCACCCTCCAAAGACGATCACCATTCCCGACAGGTACGTCCAAAGCATCAGCGCGATCACGCCGCCGAACGCTCCATAGACGGCGTTGAAGTTGGTGAATCTCGTTGAGTACAGCACGAAAAGCTGCTGACAAATTTGCAAGAGCGCCGTCACGAGTAGCGCCGGGACCCACACCATCGAGAACGTCACGCCGGCGCGTTTCCGCGGGGCCAGTTTGTAAAAGAGCAGGAACCCGTAGAACAACACCACGATTGGCACCAGCACCAGCAACAGACTGAAAACATTCGAGACCAGCGGCCCGCCCCAGGTCACGAAGCGCTTCGCAATCGTGAGCAAGGCCGGAAGGATGACGCCCAGCGCCAGCGCGCTCAACAACACTCCGACCATCAAGAGGTTCTTGAGCGGGAGCTTCCACCAGTTGAGCGGGTGGTTGCCCCATGCCTCGTTCACCGCGCTGACCAACGATTGAAAAAACCCCAGTGTGCTCCAGAGCAGACCGATCAGCGCAATCGCACCGATTCGCCCCCGGCTTTTCATGATGCCGTGCAGAGTTTCCGAAATCGTCCTTTGTCCCTCGGCACCCATCGGGACATTGGAGATGACAAACTCGAAAGCTTTGTCCTGCGCGTGTTGTTCGCCGATGAAGCGCGCGGCCACGTCCGTGCCGATGGTCAGCAATAGCACGAGCATCGGCACCAGCGCGAAGAACGCGTAGTAGGCGAACGATGCCGACCAGTTCGTGCCGTTGATCCGCGAAAAATTGACCCCGGCGGTTTTCACCCACGTCCAGAGAGCGGCAGCAGACTGCGTGGGCGGACGCTTCGACGCGTAGCGTTCCGGCTTCGCGGCGACTTTTTGCGCGGGGTCAACGGCGACGGGGTTCGGTTCCAGGCCCATAAGTAAGCGCCTCAGAGCGATTTTGGCTTGGGATTAGCCTTCGACGCCCTCGCCGCTGGTGGGTTTTCGGCGGGTGGCACTCGCTCAAAATGACAGCAACAAAAAGGACACTGCGAGGGGATGTACCAGGCGAGCGCGGCTCCAGTAATGACGTGAATCCGGGTTTTCGCCGATTACGATGTCTTTTTCGTATTCGCCTCCAACGCGCCCTCCACGTGCCCGCCGAAGCCTTTGCGCATCGCAGACAACATCTTCTCGGCGAAGGTATGATCCTGCCGCGAGCGAAAGCGGACGTACAAGGCCGCCGAAAGAACGTCCGCCGGGACACCTTCCGCAATCGCCGCCTCAATCGTCCAGCGACCTTCGCCGGAATCGTCCACGTAGCCGCTGAAGCCTTCGAGCTTCGGACTGGAGACGAGCGCCTGGGCGCTCAAATCCAGCAGCCACGACGAGACCACGCTGCCCCGGCGCCATACTTCCGCGATCTCGGGCAAGTCCAGATCGTACCGCATGTTGGCTGGCAGATCCTCGTTGTTGACCCCGCGCATGATGTCGAAGCCCTCGGCATAAGCCTGCATCAAACCGTATTCGATCCCGTTGTGGACCATCTTGACGAAGTGTCCCGCTCCCGCCAGGCCGCAGTAGAGGTAGCCCTTCTCGGCGGTGCCTTTGTCCGCCGGGCGGCCGGGGGTTCGGCCCACGTCGCCCATGCCGGGCGCGAGGGTGGAAAAAATCGGCTCCAACCGTTCGTAGGCCGCCTTGTCGCCCCCGATCATCAAACAATAGCCGCGTTCGACGCCCCAGATGCCACCACTGGTGCCGGCGTCGAGATACGTGATGCCCGCTTCCTTTGCGGTGGCAGCGCGGCGCACGTCGTCCTTGTAGAAAGAGTTACCGCCATCGATGATGGTATCCCCTGACGACAGCACCTTGGACAAATCCTTGACGCTGCCTTCGGTGGCGGCACCGGATGGCACCATCAACCAGACCGCCCGGGGCGTGGCTAGCTTTTGCGCCATTTCCTCCAGCGAAGCCGCCCCGATGGCTCCCTCCTTCACCAGTGCCGCCACGTTCTCGGGATTGTGGTCGAACACCACGCATTCGTGCTGATTTTTGAGCAGGCGGCGCACCATGTTGGCACCCATCCGTCCGAGACCGATCATTCCTAATTGCATAGCTTTGTTCTCCGATGAGGTTCGTTTGCAGGAAGGTTCGCGCGGCGTGGCGGCATTGGTCGCTTCGACCCCGGCGGGAAAATACGACTCGGCGATCAAGCCGGGGTATTTTCACGCAGCCACCGTGCGGTTCGCTTCTGCCGATCCACAAACATGAAGTGGAATTGGATCCGGCCGAGCGTTTCTCCGAACCATTTGCCCAGCCAGCCGCCCGGAAACAGGTAACTGACGTGGTCGGTCATGCGGGTCCGATTCTCGTCCAAGGCTTCGAACAGGTGCTGATGCCGCCAGAAAGTGAACGGGCTGGACAGCGCTTCATCCACCAGGGCATTCGGTTGATCGACCTCGCGCCACACGCCGCGCCAACGCATCGGCACAATCCCGAACAGCCGAATTTCGATGGAAAACTCTTCGCCGACCTGCGCGGAAGCATTTCCGTCCAGCACCCGGACAGTTTGCCAGGCGGGTGAAATTTTGCCGACGTTCCGCACGTCGCCATGAAACGTCCATGCCTGCTGAATGGTCGCGGCCAACTCCACCGAACGACGGAATTCGCAGGGTGCCGGCATGATTACAGTAATCGTCTGGCGGTGCTCACGCGTCGCCCGGAATCGGCGGGTCCAGCGGCGCTGCTTCCGGCCCGGAGATGCGCCCGTCGTCATCCGTCTTATCGTGGAGATGCTCGCCCACATCGCCCGGCACGGCCGGTCCCGGTTCGATCACCATGTCGGCTACTGTTTCAGCCCTTGCGTCGGTGGCTGGTGCGTCCTCGGAGAGGTTCGCCGAAGTAGGTGCTGGTTCAATCGCTTCAAGCAACGAGGGTGCGGGATCTTCGGCGGACTCGTCGGTGGACTCCAATGATTCCGCGACACCGGCCCCGGAGGCGGTGAAAGCCGTCGTCGCGGCCTCCGGCGGCTCGCCGAGCGGGGACGGCGGCGGCGTGCCCGTCGTGGCAGTACGAGCCACCTCGGGCTTGCCCGTCGCTGACTTCGCAGCGGAGGCGGGGGGATTTTCCTTGGGCTTGGGAGGCAGCGGCAGATCGAAGGTGCCGTTGTGAAACTCGATGATGTGTCCTGACTGGACGAGGAAACGGAGATCAGCGGCCAATGCGGCCTTCGCCCTGGCAGCGGGGTCCTCCGGTGGGGCAACCACGGGCGGCGCGGCGGGGGCGGGGGCTTGCGCGGCTGCCACGGAGATGACTTCGGTCGGTTCGACTGGCGCTTCCGGCAACGCCGTTTCAACCGGGGTCTCGGGCTCTTCAGCGGAGGAGGTACCGGCAGCGGTCGCGTCGCTTGCCGTTTCTTTCGTGGCTGGCGGGGTGACTACCGCCTTTTCGGGAGCGACCTCCGGCCGCGGTAGGTCCTTGGACAGAACCCGCTCGGCGAGCGCCTTGCGGGTGCAGAGCGGCGATTGGGCGACCGCTTCCAGAATGGCCGTCAGGCTGGGCGAGACCGCCCCCCTCGCCACAAATGGCGTCGGACGCGCCAGCGAAACGTACACGACCCGCTTGCGATGCTTGAAGATGTGCAGCCCGGAGTTTTGCAGTCCCTGGCGCAAGAGTTGGACGAACTGGGCGGGATACCGCATCTCCCGTTCGTGCGACTCGCGCAGCACCTGCATCATGCGCGGCTCCGGCAGCTTGCGCGCCACGGAACCATGCACCTTGAACACCGCTCCGGCGTGCAAGAGAGCGTCCAGATGGTGCTGACGGAAGTGCGCCCGCGCGTCCGCCTCCGACGGGAGGACCACCGGCGTTTCGCCCTCACCGACGCGGGTGTTGATGGTCGTGGTGGTGCGCGCCTCCTCCTTCCAACGTTCGATCAACGCGGGGTCGGTCGAAACTTCCACGTTGCGCCGGAATTCCTCGAACGACATCCGTCGGCTGTAACGCGATTCGTACAAGGAGCGCAACGCGGGCTGATACGCGTGGTAGTTGGTCGGTCCGAGCAGGGTGCCGCTCAGACGTTCCCGCGCGACATTGTTAAAATTGCCTTTGAGGGGCTCTTTCTGGACGCTTTGCTCGACGTAGAATTGTTCCTTGGAATTCTCGAAGGCCGCTTTCTCCAATATGGCCCGATCCAGGCTGACAACACCCTCGTCGCCAAGTTGGTAGAGTGAGGTCCCGGCCGGCGCGTCGGTCAGCAGCGAAAACTGCACGTAATGACGCTCCGGCTCCTGGAGGAACATCCGCGCCAGGCCAAACAAAGGATAGGCAAGGTGCGTGGCGCGAATTTGTTTGTTGATGCTGGCCAAACAGCGGTCGTCCGGCAAAAATTCCACGCGCACCGGTGCCGGTGCGACGGGGGCAGCCGGAGTCGGCGGAGCGAAACGCCGATCATCCTGCGGACCACGGTTTCCTCCGCCGCCACGGGTGGGCGGGCCGGAGCGTCCTCCGCCGTCGCGCCGACGATCCGGCGGGCCCCCGCCACGGGCATCGCGCCGGTCACTCCCACCGAAACCACCCGAGCGCCCGCCGCCGCGGCGGTCACGCGTTTCGTCGCCCACCGGGTAGTTGTGCGCGGCGTACTGCTTGGAGGGCGGGGGGGCATCCTCCCGGAGCCAGTCAGGGAGCATCCGCAGTTCGTCCAGATTGATCGGGGCAGGATCCGCTTCGTTCATAACAGAAAATCGAGGTCTCTCCACGGCGCGCAGCCGGGGGACCGGGCGAGCGGGCTGGCTCGGAGTGGTACCCACCATTCCATCGACGGACGGTGCGCGCAAGGGTGCGACCGACGATCGGGAGCCGCGCCCGACCGGCAGTTCGTGAAATATATTAGTTGCGAAAGCGAGGCACGCTCATTAGAGAAGCGTCGTTCGTTAATACAACCGCAGGCATCCACGCACCCCTAGCGATCACCATTCTTATGTCAGACAAATCCGTTGAGGAAAAAGTGAAGGAAATCATCGTCGAGCAATTGGGCGTCACGCCCGAGCAGGTGACCCCGCAGGCTTCGTTCATCGAAGACCTCGGTGCCGACTCGCTCGACACGGTCGAGTTGGTCATGGCGTTCGAGGAGGAATTCGGCGTCGAGGTTCCCGATGAGGACGCCGAAAAGCTGCTGACCGTTGGCGACGTGACCAAGTACATCGAGAACAAAGCGCCCGGGAAATAACGGAACTTTTCGCGCGCGCCGTGGGCGTGTTCTCGCGGTCGTCGCGCCGATGGGAGGTGCCGACGAATCCCCCTGGTGGCCTTCGGGTCGGCGAACCACGCGCCTTGCATCCGTGCGTCTTTGATCGGGCTTCGCTGGCATGATGCGCATTTCCGAGTAGTTTGCGCACATGTTCACGGCTGACGATTTTCAGTATGCGTTGGAAAATACCCGGCTGTTACTGGCGCCCCGGCGGCAGATCGAGACTTTCGGCAGCACCCGCTTCCAATTTCATCTCTTGACCGAGTCGATGGACCGCGTCAACGAGGTCCGCGTCCGGCAAGGGACGATTCACGCCGAGCGCCCGCAGTTGCTGACACCGGAGCATCACGCGCGGCTTCTGCTGGAAAATTTCGGTGATAAGGCCACGGAGTTCGCCGACTGGCTGCGCCATTCCGGCCAGCCGATGGCCGCGATCCTCAAATACGGCTTCCAGTTCCGACGCTCCGAAGTGAGCGAAAGCGTGCTGCACGACTCGTTCGAGGCGGTCAGCGGGCGCGTGCGCGAGCAGGTGGAGGCCAGTCAGCAGGACGAACCATTGAGCGCGGTGCTCCAGGGGGTGGAGGACGCCTGGGAGGTCTGCCTGCTGAAGTTCACCATGGACTTGGTGCAAGGCTCGGGCCCACGCAACGTCGGCGACTTGCGCAAGCACGGTTTGCTTTGATCTTCCGTCCGCCGTGCGGTCCGTGTTGTTCTCGAAGTCATGTTCAAATTGTTGAAGGCACTGGTGGTGCTCGCGCTGCTGGGCGCGATCATCGGGGGAGCCTACGGCACTTATTACCTGTTGATCGAAGGGCCCAACCAGCGTGACGCCCAGGAACGCGCGCAAGCGGCCGATCCGTCGGCCAGCGCGACGCCCGATCCTTCGTCCCCCGATTTCGAGAAGGCGCAAGCCTTGAAACGCGAGCGGAATTACCCCGAAGCGAGCGCGGCGTTGGAAGCGTTCCTGATTCGCTATCCCGACAGCTCCCACCACGAGCAAGCCCTGGGTTTGCTTGGCGACATCAACCTGGCGGAATTGTTTTCCGGTCGCGCCGGTCCCGGCAAAACGGAGTACATCGTGCAGCGCGGAGACGTGCTCGACCGGGTCGCCAAGAAAGTGAAGAGCGACCCCGAGTTGATTTACCAGGCCAACAATCTCGACCGGATCATGTTGCGCATCGGACAAAAGCTCATCATCCCGGAGGTCGAATTCACCATCGAAGCGCATTTGAATCCCAAGCGGCTGCTCCTGCTCAACCACGGAAAATTTTTCAAGTCCTACGTGCTGCTGGACCTGCGGCCGCTCGGCAAAAAAACCGGCGAAATCCGCACCAAGGTGCAGGAGAAGATTGCGACCAACAGCGGGCAGCGGGTGGTCTTCGGATCGAAGGAGTACGGCACCAGCCTGCGGTCGCTGACCCTGGCCGGGCAACCGGGTTACACCATTTACGCCATCGCCGACAACGTGCCCGGCAGCAAAAAACCGGCGGGCAGCGGCCTCGGCCTGCAAGCCTCCGACTCGGAGGAGTTGCATTCGATGGTCAGCGTCGGCACACCGGTCACGATCAGCGGGCGGTGAGCGTGTCGCCCGCGCACCGCTCGACGCCGGTTGCAATTTGGTTTTCCAAGCTTCTCTTTATTCCCCTGTCCTCTCATCATGAACGTCATCCCCCTGGATTTTGAGAAGCCAATCGCTGAACTGGCCAAAAAGCTTGATGATCTCAAACGGCATTTGCGCGGGCACGACATCGACCTCGATCCCGAGGTGCGCCGGATCGCCGCGCACATCGAAAAGACCAAGCGGTTGACGTACTCCAATCTCGATCCCTGGCAACGCGTGCAAATCGCCCGACATCCCCAACGGCCCTACGCGTTGGATTACCTCCGGCTGGCCTTCACCGATTTCGTGGAGCTGCACGGTGACCGCCTGTACGCCGACGACCGCGCGCTGATTGGTGGTCTGGCGACCTTGCAGGGAACCCGCTGCGTGGTCGTGGCGCACCAGAAGGGGCGCGACACCAAAGAAAACATCCAGCGCAACTTCGGCTGCGCCCACCCGGAGGGTTACCGGAAAGCGATGCGCCTGATGCGCATGGCGGAGAAGTTTGACCTGCCGGTGGTATCCCTCATCGATACCCCCGGCGCTTATCCCGGCATCGGTGCGGAGGAACGGCATGTCGCCGAGGCCATCGCCGTGAACCTGCGCGAAATGATGGTATTGAAGGTTCCGGTCGTCGCGGTGGTGATCGGAGAGGGCGGCTCCGGGGGGGCGCTTGGCATCGGCGTGGCGGACCGGGCATTGATGCTCGAATACAGTTGGTACTCGGTCATCAGCCCTGAAGGGGGGGCGGCGATTCTGTGGAAGAACGGCAGCCAACGCGCCGCGGCCGCCGATGCGCTCAAAATGGGCGCGAAGGAACTCAAGGAATTCGCCCTGGTCGATCAGGTCGTACCGGAGCCACTGGGCGGCGCGCACCACGATCACGCGGCGGCGGCGATGAACCTGCGGACCGCCATCCTCGCAAATCTGGCCGAGTTGGCGACTGTCCCCATGAAAGAATTGCTGGCCGCGCGCTACCGCAAATACCGGGCATTCGGTCGGTATGCCGAGGGCACCGGCGGCGGGGCGTCTCAGGATGGGACCGGCGGGCTCGTTTGAGCGGCCCACGGCCACCGGCGACTACTTGAAATCCCAGTTTCCCTTGTCGTCAGCCGTGTCGGCGATCCGGTCCTTGCCTTTGGAAGAAAGATCGTAGCCTTTCGGGTCGTGCTTGCCCGGGCAGACGTAAACGTACTCGCTCTGCCAGGGGTCCTTCGGCATCTCCTTCAACATCTGATACCAGTGGTTCGGCTTGGGCTCGCTTTGCGGCGCCGTGACCAGCGCCTGTAATCCCTGCTCGGTAGTCGGCAGAAAACCGTTCATGTTTTCGTAACCCTGCAAAGACTGCCCGATGGCCTGAAAGTCTGCCCTGATCTTCACGTCCTGTCCGATGGCGATTTGCGGACCAAGGAAGTAAAACGCGGTACTGAGAAGCAGCGTGATGATCGCAACCACGAGCATGATTTCCAACAGGGTAAAGGCGAGGAGGGTGGAACGCTTAGGGAGTTTCATGGGCGGCGGTCGCAGGGGCCAGCACGTAGTCGAGTTTCTCCCAGTTGTACTTCAACTGGATCGAAACCGAGCGGACGGCCACGGCGTCTGCTCCGTTGGACAAACCCACGGTGAGGCTGTTCAATCCCGCCTTGAGCAGGTCGCCGGGAATGAGCCTCTGGGCGTGCAGCCAGCCCGTGTAGCGAAATCCCAGTCGTACCTGCGCCTCGCGCGACTGCCCCTGGTAGCCGGGGTCGGCCAGGTCGGGCAGGTCGATGGATGACTCGCCCACCGTATGTCCGTTGACGGTGATGGCCGGGGGGGCGTCGATGCTTGCGCCCAGCACCTCGTAGGTCACGACGGCGACGAGAGGTTGACGCTCCAAGTCGAAACTGAGCGAGGCCGTCGGGCAGTCCGTTGGTTTGAGCAGGAGGGGATCGCCGGTGTGGAGGCTGGCGGTGACCACGCCGTAGAGGTAGGAATCGTTCTTGAGTTTCCGGGCCGCAGAGAGGATGCGGAAAGGCTGGCGGACCTTTTCCTTGGATAGGAAGTCGCTCGGTTCGAGAACCCCGGTAGGTTCCAGCCAAGACAGGAAGATTCCCCGGATCTGGGAACCGTCGCCATCACTTTCGATTTCCAGATAGTCTGCCCCCCGCATCGGGACGGTCAGTGTTTCTGATGAGGGCAGGCCGAGGTTTTGGCCCAGGCTGGCGGAGGGCAGCAGCTTTTCACCCAGTTCGTTCCAGACCGTAAACTGCGGCCGCATCCCGGTCGCCCGATCCTCGAAAAAAATCCTTGCTTGGAGTTGTTCTGACTGCGTGTGCGTGGGCCGCTGCAAACGGATGCGGAAGGTTGATGTGCCGTCGGCGATGCTTCCCCCGCCCAACAACTGCGTGTGTTCCTGTTTCGGATGGAATTCGATGGCTTCGATCCAGGACGGGGTGGTCTGCGCCGGCGCGCCCGAGACGGCAGGGCGCAGGTCAAGATAGGTCGAAAGAGGATGGCTTTGATGGCGGAGTTCCTGGGCCGGCGTTTGCAGGGCAAATCCGGCGAACGCCAACAGCAGAACGTGCCAGTACCGCCGCGCCGGAGGGCGGCGACCGGCTAAAATTCTGCTGGGGAATCGCACGGAGAATGGGGGGCGGGAAAACCGTCGCGAGCGTAGCAATCTCTCGGCGGCGGGATCAAGACCGAAAACATACCTGTTCCAAACCATCTCCAAACCGGCTCGGTGAAAGTTCAATGCGAATGGGCCAGGCCCTGCGACACGCTGAAGACGGCGCTGATGATGCTGAAAACCACCGCGCCCACCAGCGCGGCGATGATGACGATGATGATGGGCGGAATGATCGCGGTGGCGATCTTGATGCGTTGGTCGAGTTCCCGCTCGTACACGTCGGCGACCATCTGCATGGTCTCGGCAAAACGCCCGGATTGTTCGCCGACGGCCATCATGTCCACGTACAACTCGGGGAACACCGCCTGGCGTGCCAGGGCGTTGGACAGGCTGGAGCCTTCGATCAACGCCGCGCGGGTTTCCGCCATCCTCGCCTTGAGGAAGGTATTCCCCGACATGTCTTCGAGCAATTCCATCGTGCGCAACAAGGTCACGCCGTTTTGGAGCAGGGTGCCCATCGTTCGTGCGAATTGCGCGAAGAATTGGTAACTCAGCACGGAGCCGAAGGCAGGCATCGAAAGTTTGAAATGGTCCCAGCGCAGTCGGCCGGCGGGCGATTTCGTGAAAGCCTTGAACAGGCTGAACGCCAGAATGCCGGCCAGCACGCCCACCCACCAGTAGCCGACGATCAGGCGGTTGGTCTCGATCAATACGCGGGTCGGCAAGGGAAGTGCGCCGCCGTTCGTGTTGGAGAAGAACCCCTTCAACTGCGGGACCATCACCGTGATGAAAATGATGATCAGGCCCACCCCGGCCACCACGAGGAATGCGGGGTAAATTAGCGCGCCGGTCACCCGGTCGCGCAGCTGTTTCATGGCCGTGAGGTGTTTGACGAGCCGGGTGAGGATGTCCGAGAGCGCACCGCTGGCCTCTCCCGCCATGACCAGATTGACGTAGAGTGGCGTGAAGATGCGGGGATACTCTCGCAACGCCTGGGAGAAACTGCGTCCTTCGATCAGGGATTGATGAAGGGAGGACGTGAGCTT
>CAHJWO010000084.1 GCA_903642295.1 PVC group bacterium
GACCTCTGCGCCCGGGCCGCAAAGTTGGGCGTCTGGGTGGACCTGGAACCGATGCCCTTCTTCGGCTGCCCGACGGTGGCTGCCGCCTGGGCGGTCGTCGGCGGGGCCGCGCAGCCCAACAGCGGCATCCTGATGGACAGTTGGCATTTCTTCCGCGCCGGGCAAACCGTGGACTGCCTCGCGGACATCCCCGGGCACTGCTTTCGCACGATGCAGTTGAGCGACGCTCCCCGGGCGCAGGGGACCGACGCGCAATGGGAGGAAACGGTCAACTGTCGCCGCTGGCCCGGCCAAGGTGACTTGCCGCTGCGGGAGTTCATCCGGGCGGTGCAGGCGAAGGGTTCCTTGTCCGCCGTGGGCCAGGAAGTGTTCAGCGAGGAAGCCGACGCCATGGACGCGGAGACGGCTGGGCGCATCGCGGGCGAAACCACCCGGTCCATCCTGCGGGCTGCCGGAGTGACGGCACCGCCGACCGCCAGCTAGCCGCCAGACCAACCAGTCACCGAAACCAAACTCATGAAAGCGCAACGCATCGACATCCACACCCATCTGATCCCACCCTTCTGGGCCGAGGAACTCAAGTCGCACGGCGGCGATCCCTCGGGCTGGGGCTCTCCCGAATGGTCCCCGGACAAACTCCTCCAATTTATGGACGACGAGGAGATTGCGGTGTCGATCCTCTCGTTGACCGCCCCGGGCATTGAGGGCTGGCAGGGAGCCGAACGCATCGACATCGCCCGGCGCATCAACGACTACGGCGCGGAACTGGTCCGGGCGCACCCCGACCGGTTCGGCTATCTCGCCACGCTGGCGCTGCCGGACGTGGAGGCGGGCCTGGCGGAGATCGCGCGGGCGCTGGATGACCTCGGCGCGGATGGCATCGTGCTGCACAGCAACTTCGACGGCGTCTACCTGGGCGACCTTGCCTTCGAGCCGGTCTGGGCGGAACTGGATCGACGCGCGGCGGTGGTGTTCGTCCATCCAACGACCTCGCCGGGCATCAAGGTGCTCAAGGGCCAGCCCAGCCCACTCGAAGACTATCCGGCCGATACGACCAAATGCGCGGTCGATTTGATAGCCTCGGGAACCGTCGCCCTGTTTCCCTCGACCAAAATCGCCCTCTCGCACGGGGGCGGTTTTCTACCCTATGCGGCGACCCGCTTTGCCGAGCTGCTGGGTTCCCTCTCGCCGGACCGCCCTGCGGAGACGCTGCTCGCGGAGATGAAATCGTTTTATTTCGACACCGCGCTGACCGCGCCGAGCGGGTTGCCCAGCCTGCTGGCTTTTGCGGCTCCCGGGCACGTCTATTTCGGCACGGATTATCCCTACGCTTCCGAAAAAGTCTGCAAGACGTTCACCAGAAACCTGGACGCTTACGAGCACTTCCAGGCGAATGACCTCAGCGCCATCAACCGGGATGCCGGGGCGTTGTTTCCCAGATTGCGTGACCACCCGTGAGGCCTCGTTGTCTGCTCGCCGTCGCCGTGGCACTCGGCTCGTTGGGCCTCAACCCACCATCGCGGGCGCAGTCCGCCACGCGCGGGTTCTTTGATCAGACCGGGGCTGCGCCCGAGCGGCCCGCCGATGAGCCGCCCGCCTACAACATCCTGCGCTACGAGGAAGATGATTCCTACCTGCGCGACCCGGCCAAACGTACGGACTTTCTCGACCCGCTCAAGTTCATCCCCCTGGACGCGGATGGCCACGTCTACCTGACTCTGGGAGGCGAGATGCGTCAACGCTTCGAACATTATTCGGGCTTCGGCGTGAGCAACGGCTCTGTGGACGGCAGGGCAGACTCGTATTATCTCGCCCGCTACCTTCTGCACGCCGACCTGCACGCGGGCGACGCCTTCCGCGTTTTCTTCCAGCTCAAGGGCAACACCGAACTCGGCCGCCGTGGCGGTCCACGTCCGACTTACGACCGGGACGACTTCGATGTGCATCAGGCCTTCTTCGACGTGCGCCTGCCCGTCGCCTTGCCGCCGGACGGTGACACCACGATGCTCGTCCGGTTGGGCAGGCAGGAACTGGCCTACGGCGACGACCGGCTTATCGACATCCGCGAGGGACCCAACGTGCGTCAGTCCTTCGACGCCGCGCGCGTGTCGCTCCAGAACCCAGGCTTCAAGGCGAATGCGCTTTTCGCCCGCGCCGTGGCCACGAACAAGGGTGTCTTCGACGACGGCTACGACCTCCAGCAGGCGGAAATCTGGGGGCTCTACAGTACGATCTCGCTGCCGTTCCTGCGCCGCCCGCACTCGTCGGATTTGCCCGCCCTGGACCTGTACTACTTGGGCTACGACCGTCAGAACGGCGCGTTCGACCAGAGCGCCAGGGGCGGCTTCACAACTCCCGCTCCCGGCCACGAGACGCGGCACTCGCTGGGCGGGCGGTTGCACGGCACGGTGTTCCCGCTCGGCGAAGGGGTGCTCACCGGCGAGTTCCACTACGACGTGGAAGGTATTTACCAGTTCGGGCGCTTCGGCGGCACCGCCATCTCGGCCTACGAAGCTTCCCTGGACATCGGCTACTATTTCAAGGCGCTGCCTTTCGGCCCCAACCTGAGCCTGCGCGTGGACGTGGCCAGCGGCGATGGCAACGCGCGCGACCACCGCCTGGGAACATTCAACCCGCTCTTTCCCAAAGGCATCTACTTCAGCGAACCCAGCTTCATCGGCCCGGAAAATCTCATCGCACTTCATCCGGTCGTGGACTGGCACCTGCACAAGGCCGTGGGGTTGATGACCACGGTGATCGCCTACTGGCGGCAGGACACGGGCGACGGCATCTACACCTTCACCGGCGCGCCCGCGCTGCCCGGTTCACCCGTGCCCGCCATGCCTGCGGGCGGCCGGGTGCCCGGCGGCTCACGCTACATCGGGACGGAGGCCGACGCCTGGTTGGAGTGGGGCATCAACCGTCATCTGAGCTTCGATCTGTCGTACTCACACTTTTTCGCAGGCGCGTACGCCCGTGATGCCGCGGCGTTGACTCACGCCCCCGGCGGACGCGCTGGCCAGAACTTCGACTACATCGCCACCTGGCTGACCTTGAGCTTCTGACCAGAAACAGCCCGACGCCCGGTGTTGCCAGCAAGCCCTAAAAACTGCTGTCAGGGGATCAGAGTTGTGCTTCCAACACGGCGAAACTCTCGCGCACATACTCTGTGAGCGGTCGCGTGCGGCGGTCGTGCCGACGCGCTTCGATCGCCAGCCGAAACGCACCGACGGCAAGCATCGCGGTCATGCGCAGACCGGGCCGACGGTCCTTGCGCGGCCACCGCTCGCACAGAGCCGCGAACACGGTCTGCTCTAGTTCGATGAAGAAAGCCTGCTTCTGCGCCCGCAGGGATTCCGTGGAGTACCAGATGCGGTCCGCGACCACGGAGTTCTCGGTGGTGAAGCGCGGCAGGACCTCCAGCAGGCCGTCGCGCACCGCCCGTAGCGCCCTCGGCCGGGTGCTCCCCCGGCGCAACGCAGCGCGGACGGCTTCGAGGAAGCCGCCGCCGCCCTGCCAGAACTGCAAGATTTCATCCTTGGTCTTGAAGTAATGGAAAAAAGTCCGCGCCGAGATCCCGGCCGCTGCCGCCACCGCTTCGAGCGTGGTGGCCTCGTAGCCCCGCTCGACAAACATCCGCAGGCCGATCTCGGCGATTCGGCGCAGCGTTTCGCGGCGCTTGCGCTCGCGCAAGCCTTCCGCTTTGGCGATGGGGGCGTTTTCCATGGGAGATTTCAATGGACTGAAAATTCACCGCTTGCAAATATGCAGTCGCTGCAATAATATTCTTGCAGTGACTGTAATTCGACGGACCGAAAGCTGCAAGCTTCCCACGTCAGCGAACACAGGATCATTCCAAGACAACTCGTCCGGCTTCCCAGACCAACCAGACTTACTCGTATGCCAACAGAAACCTCCGCTCCTTCCACCCCCAAGATCGCCATCCTTACCGGGGGCAGCCGCGGCATCGGCCGCAACACCGTGCTCAGCCTCGCCAGCCGTGGCGTGGACTCGATCTTTACTTACAACTCCAATCAAGCCGAAGCCGACAAGGTCGTTGGCCTGGTAGCTGACGCCGGGCAAAAAGCTGTGGCCCTGCCGCTCGACACCGGTGCCATCCGCACCTTCGACGGGTTCGTGGACCGCGTGCGCGATGCTCTGAAAACATGGGGCGCGGAGCGTTTCGACTACCTCATCAACAACGCCGGCATCTCGCACCACGCGGCCTTCGCCAAGACGACCGAGGAGGAACTCGACGCCCTTTACAACGTGAACTTCAAGGGCGTGTTCTTCCTCACGCAAAAGCTCCTGCCGCTCCTCAACGACGGCGGACGGATCATCAATATTTCGTCGGGCCTGACCCGGTTTGCCGTGCCCGAGAGCGGGCCTTATGCCTCCCTGAAGGGTGCCATCGAAGTGCTGACCCGCTACCTTGCCAAGGAGCTTGGCCCACGCCGGATCACCGCTAACTCCGTCGCTCCAGGTGCCGTCCAGACCGACTTCAGCGGCGGGGTCGTGCGGGACAACCCTGCCGTGAACAAGATGGTGTCGGAGATGACGGCGCTCGGCCGTCCCGGCCTCCCGGAAGACATCGGTCCGATGATCGCCTCGCTGCTTTCGGAGGATAATCGTTGGGTCAACGCGCAGCGCATCGAGGTTTCGGGCGGCGGAGCCATCTGACCGCGCGGTTGGCCGCCATCCGCGAACGGGTGGACGCGGGCAAACTGAAAGCGCATGTCGCCACCGTGCTGCCGCTGGCGGAGATCAAGCAGGCGTTTGAGCTTTCCGAAGGAACGGCGCACGCGCGGCAAGATCGTCTTGCAGATTGCGTAGGCTCCGGGCCTTGCAGCCGTGAACCTTTTCACAGCCTTCTCCGCTCGGCTCCGAACCCCCGCGTGCCTAATATCTGGCGTGGTAAAAAAAACGGCAGGCCGATGAGAATGCAGCGCCTGGAGCGAAACCTTTCTAGTCCAGGCAACGGATCAGCACGGGTGCACCATCACCGGCAGCCGGACTTCGACGCGCGTTCCCCGGCCCGGCTCGCTGCGCAGCAAAATCTTCCCCTGCAACCGTTCGACCAAGTCCTTGCAGATCGCCAGACCCAGACCGGTGCCGAGCAGATGCGCGGTCGCGGGCAAGATCCGACCACGCGGAGGAAACCACCACGTCCCAAAGATCCACGTCCTCTCTCTCGGCCAGGGCAAAAAGATAGACCGTCCCGTGCTCCTCCAAATCCGGCAGCAGACCCGCGACTTTTTCGACAAAGGAATTTATAGCAATTGCAAGAGCAAGCTAGCAGCATCCAGCAAGGTCTGCACGTCGGCAGGCTGGATGGCGCCCGAGGGGGCGTAGCGCATTTCGGGCGTCCAGCGTTCGACCACGAAAGACCACTCGGCGAGTGCGTTTTGTTTGATGTGACTTACCTGCCCGGTCAAGAGCAGCAACGTATCGAGCTTGTGGGTTTTGAAGCCCGCGATGGAGCGTTGGTTTGGCACCCTGCGCGCACGCCTCAGCCGCCTGGTGCGCAAGGCTTATTCCTTTTCCAAGCATCTGGAGAACCACCTTGATGCCATCCACTTCTTCATCGTCACCTATAACCTGCACATCAAGCAATCAACACCGGTGTAAACACTGCCCAAGTTAGGATATTTACGGACTCGCCTTCACTCTGACGGGGTGCCATCCGGTGTTCGTAAGAGCCTCTACAGTCCCGACTACAACGCCTTTTGGCTCTCTTACTGGCTGTTCGCCAAGAGGCCGGTCTCACGCAGGTCGAGTTGGCCAAGCGGCTACAATCGACCCAGAATTATGTTTCCAAGAGCGAAAGCGGCCAAAGGCGCGTGGACACATTGGAATGGATGCGCTGGTTGGCAGCCTGCCGATGCCGCTTGTAACGAACCGGGAAGCTGTCGGCGATGCCCATTTTATAGAGGCTGGCCAAATCCCCCGTACGATCCGCACAGACTAAAAAATAAAGACAATGCGCGGAAGGTTCTGCTCTGTGGTCATCTTCCCTCGTGGAAGCTGGACAAAACAATCAACCCAAACTACATACCAAACACGCCTCAGACTGACTCTCCCTGTGGCTCGAAAAGGTGGGGCTCGTCACAATCGCTCGTGGTCAGAGTATTTCTTCGACCAAGGAGCGGGCAACCGGATGAAGGGCGTCGAAGGTACGTTGTGGGCCGCCTACAACGGCGTCACGGAAATGCTGGACCACCGCAAAATCCGGCAGATGGCCGATCAACGGCTGGCGAGCATTTGGTTCGGCGAGGCCAACCGTGTGAAAGCGCGGGCGTTGACGGCGGCGGTCGAGATCCTGCCCCATTTCCGCAACTGAAGCGGTAGTGGCGGGGAAAAGAAGAGAGGCTCCGTTTGCGCGCAGCATTTACGGGGTCTCTTTTCTTTAGGGAACCGCTGATTTACAGATCGGGACATTGATTAGTTAAGTTTTTCTACGGAGTGCGCGTATGATGACCACCAATGAAGGCCATTCCTTTCGCGGCGCGGGAAGCCCGCCGCCGACAAGCCTGGAAGCTGCGCCAGCAGGGCTGGAGCCAGCGCGCTATCGCCGATCTGCTGGAGGTCAGCGCGGCGGCGGTCAGCCGGTGGTTCAAGCGGGTGGCGTCAGGCAACTGGTGCGGTTCAAGCGGTGCGTCGATCTTCAACTCAAAAACGGCCACAAAGCTCTTGGAACTCACGGCGAGATCGCCACAGCCAGCGACCTCCAGTTCGATGGTCCATTCGCTCGACTCCTGCGGTTCATCGCCGCACATCGCACGCAGGAACGCTGCCCGGAAGTCAGCCTGATGTTTGAGCACGAACCCAAGCATCGCTACTGCGACTCTCTCTTTCTGTTGCTGCCGACGCTGCGGACTCTGCGTGTCACTGAATGAGGCGGCGCGAGCCTGCTTATAAATGGCGAAGAGCGACGGTCCGAATGCACTCATAAGGGGGCAAGTCTCAACGGCGATGAAGCCAGAATCGTCCAGCAAAGTCGCGGAAAATCGCTTCCTTTCCTCAAAACCAAGCCAAAAGGCTTTCACCAACCGGCGACATCCGTGACGACCAAAAGCAAAATCGACAAAATGACTTGTTGCAGTTTCTGTTGTAATGCAGTCCATTAAATAACATAAGTCATTGGAAATAAGGGAGGAATAGGTAGGATTAGATCCAACGGTTTGGTTGTCCCACGATGCTGCGCGTTTTCAAAGACTGTTCGTGTCGTTCTCTTGCGCGCGCGCTCCGTCAGGATAAATGTTCCAGTAGGCTTGCGCCGTCGATACGGAAACGCTGCGGTAGTAGTCCGACCTGATGATTTCCTCGGAGTTGCCCATTTCGTCGGCTACCTGCCCGAAGCTGCCGGTGACTTTGAGGCGGTACGTGCCGTAGCCGTGGCGTAGTCCGTCTTGCGGCCAGTCCTCAGGCAGGCTTGGGTGTTCTTTGCGCAGGGCGGTATAGGCCTTGCGCCGGAAGTGGCGCGAGAAATATACAGTGCCTTTGCCTTCGGCTTCGGGCGCCGCCAAGAGCCAGGCGCGAAGGTTGGGCTGAATCGGTACAATGCGCTCGCCACCTGCCTTGTCGGTGCCCTCGGGCACTTCGATCTCGCCATGCCCACCGCGGTCAAAGTGGATTTGGTTCCACCAAAGTCCCTGCGCCTGCTCGGGGCGCAAACCCGCGAATGCGCATAGGGCCAAGTACGGTCGCAGATTCTCATCGGCATTTTGCAGGAGGGTTGCTGTTTGCTGGGGGGTGAAGACAAACACCCGCTCCTTTTTTGGCGAGGCGAGTTTCACATCGGCAATGGGGTTATCGGCAGCCGCTCCGTGGCGTTTTGCCCATGCAAAGCACAGGGACAAGATGCGCCTGTAGCAATGGCGGGTGGACTGCTTGACCGGTTGATCGGTCTCCTCCTTGCCCCAGCTGGTCTGAATGATGGTGGTCAGGTCCATCAGCCAAGCGCGCACTTCGGCAGCCTCGATGTCGCTGACCGTCCGCTCGCCAAAGGCGCGGGAGAACCGGCCCATACGTTCCTCAATCTCGCGCAGCATGCGTGCGCTGCTGCCGCGGCCTCCCTCTTTGATCTTGTCAGCCACCACGCGCCCTGCCAGTTCGCTGACGGGAAACGAGCGGGCAGAGCGATCCAGCCTTGCAACGAGCAGGTCTACCGCATTGGTGAGGGTGGCGGTGGGGTATGCTGCCAGCCGTTCGAAACAGGCGTGCGCTTCGATCTTCTGGGCATCGGTCAGGCCGCGGGCCTTGTCGGAGTAGCGCAGCAGGTCGGACTTGAGCCGGTTGCAGTAGCCTTTGGCCTCCGACTCCTTGAGGAAGCGGGGGCGGGCGGATTTCTCCTGCGGCTGGAGTTCAGCGGGAACGCGCACTTCCCAGCGAACGCTGCCGTTAATGGAGACTTTGCGTGGGGCGAGCGGAGCAGGCCGGCGAGCCATAATACCGATATTCTAGCTCAATCGGTATTTATTGGTACTGATTATTTTGGCATCGCCAAAAACTGAAACCCCCTGCTGCTGTAAATCGCTCTCTGAGAGGGGTTTTCTAGAGAGCCAACGATGGGATTCGAACCCATGACCTGCTGATTACGAATCAGCTGCACTACCACTGTGCTACGTTGGCGTGACTGCGGAACATATCTTCGTATCCTCCACAACAACCGGAATACACCCTATCGCAGCTTTTGCCGTACTCAAGCCAAATTCCCACATTGGCTTTGCGCCCGGCATGGTGCGTTGAAACATCTTCTACACGCAACTTTATCGATAGCCCAGTCCCTTACCGGCTATGCAGTGAAGTCAACCGAACAAATCTCCCTGTGCCGCCGCAGCTTTGCTCGGAGTTTGCAAGCCCAGTTTCCGGTACGCTTTGGGCATGGCCACACGCCCTTGAGGAGTGCGCTTCAGATACCCCTGCATGATCAGATACGGCTCATGCACTTCCTCCAGTGTGCCTGCCTCCTCGCCCACCGCCACCGACAGCGAACTCAAACCCACCGGTCCTCCCGCAAACTTGTAGATCAGCGCTTCGATCACCCGTTTGTCCATTTCGTCGAATCCATCGGCGTCAATGTCACGCATGGCCAGGGCGGCGTCGGCCACCTCGCGCGTAATTCTGCCGTCAGCCCGTACCTGCGCATAGTCGCGCACCCACCGCAGCAGGTTATTGGCGATACGCGGGGTGCCCCGCGCGCGTTGAGCGATTTCCATGGCTCCCGGCGCGTCGATGGGCACATCCATCAGTCCGCCGCTGCGTTCCACAATGCTTGCCAGGTGCGCGGCGTCATAGTAATCCAGACGGCAGTCCATCCCGAAGCGCGAGCGCAACGGTGCGGAGATCATCCCCGAGCGCGTCGTCGCGCCGATCATCGTGAACTTGGGCAAATTCAAGCGCACGCTCCGGGCATTTGGCCCCTGGTCGATAATGATGTCCAGTTTGTAGTCCTCCATCGCCGGGTACAGGTACTCCTCGATTGTCGCTTGGAGCCGGTGGATTTCGTCAATAAATAACACGTCACCGCGTTCCAGCGTCGTCAGCAGCCCGGCGAGGTCGCCCGCCTTTTCGATGACGGGTCCGCTGGTGTTCTTGATGTTCACGTCCATCGACTGCGCAATGATGTGGGCGAGCGTCGTTTTCCCCAACCCCGGCGGGCCGGACAACAACACGTGTTCCAAAACGTCCCCGCGCCCTTTGGCGGCGGCGACGAGCAGCTCCAATCGTTCTCGTACTTTGTCCTGACCGGCAAATTCGCTGAACGCCGGGGGCCGCAGGGAAACGTCAAAGGGGGTGTCAGGCGGTTCGTCTTCGTCGAAGGGCTTCTTCATCGGGGAGGGCACAACCTACCACAACCTGTGGCTCCCTTGGCAGCGATCTTCGCGCAAGCGGCCGTAAAACGCGAAAAACCCGTTTTTGCTTCCATTGGCCGGCGGGCGAATAAGTTGCACGCTCCGCCTCGCTGACAAGGAACGATGAAAGCGTCCTTTTCCACCTGACGACCACCGCTGCCTGGTTGGCAGTCCTCGCACTTGCCCTACAAGTAGAACCTTCTCAAATTGAAAGACCTTGCCGGGGCAAGATCAACTCTTCCCCATGCGCCACTTTCCGCCGATTATTCCGCGATTTCCATCAGACAAATCCGACCGGCCAAGCTTTGCGGATCGAATCCACGCGTCCGATATTTTCCACGCCCATGCAGAAGTCACCGTCTTGCCTTGCCGCCCTTCCCTCCTTCCCGATTCACCCCTTGGCTGGGCGAATCCTTTGTGCGGCGCTACTGCTGGCCGGAGCAGGCCTCGGCTGCCCACCCAACACTCGTGCGCAGGGGCCTTTACCCACCCCCACCAACCCAGTTCCCGCCGCCGTGACGACCTCCGAAAACCCGCTCTTGATCGAGAGTACGCTTCCCTATCACCTGCCGCCCTTTGACCGCATCAAGGACACGGACTTCGAGCCCGCCTACGCCCAGGGCATGACCGAGCATCTCAAGGAGGTGGAAACCATCGCCAATCAACCCGGGGCGGCCACCTTCGAGAATACCATCGTCGCCCTCGAACGTTCGGGCCAACTGCTCGAACGGGTGGAGCGCATCTTTTCCAACCTCGCCGGTGCCAACACCAACCCGGCGATCCAGAAGACCGAGAGCGTGATGGCTCCGAAGCTCGCCGCTCATGCGGACGAGATTCATCTCAACCCCGCGCTCTTCCGCCGCATCCAGGCGCTCTACGACCAGCGCGACAAACTCGCGCTCGACGCGGAATCCAAGTATTTGCTCGAACGTTACGAAAAGGACTTCGTGCGCGCGGGGGCCAAGTTGTCAGACCCCGATAAAACGAAGCTCCGGGCCATGAACGCCGAGTTGGCCACCCTCCAGACGACCTTCAATCAGGACGTGCTCAAGGAGAAGAACGCCGATTCGGTCGTGGTCGCCGACCGGGCGCAACTCGCCGGGATGACCGACTCGGAAATCGCCGGAACCGAAGCCGCCGCCAAGGCCGACAAACAGGAGGGCAAGTTTGTCATCCGTTTGCTCAACACGACGGGCCAGCCCGCCCTTGCTTCCGTCCGGGACCGCGCCCTGCGCCAGCGGATCATGGAAGCCTCGCTCGCCCGCAACGTGCACGGCGGCGAGTTCGACACCCGCGCCGTGGTCTCGCGCATCGCCCGGCTGCGTGCGGAGCGGGCCGTTCTGCTGGGCTATCCCAACCACGCCGCCTATCAATTGGAAGACCAGACCATCGGCAGCGTGGCCGCGGTCAACAAGCTGCTGGCGGACTCCGCCGCCCCCGCCGTGGCCAACGCCCGCCAGGAAGCCGCCGACATGCAGGCCATCATCGACCAGGATAAAGGCGGGTTTTCCCTCGCTTCCTGGGATTGGGATTTCTACTCGGAAAAAGTGCGCAAGGCGCGCTACGACTTCGACGAGTCGCAACTCCGCCCGTACTTCGAGTTGAATCACGTCCTCCAGGATGGCGTGTTCTTCGCCGCCACCCGGCTCTACGGCATCACTTTCAAGGAGCGGCACGATCTGCCCGTTTACCAGCCGGACGTGCGCGTTTTTGAGGTTTCCGACGCGGACGGTTCGCCCCTGGCGCTCTTTCTCGCGGACTATTACGCGCGGCCTTCCAAACGGGGCGGCGCGTGGATGAACGAGTACGTCATGCAGTCGGACCTGCTCGGCGACAAACCGGTGGTGGCCAATCATCTCAACATCCCCAAGCCCACGCCCGGCGAGCCGACGCTGCTGACTCCCGACGAGGTGCGGACCCTGTTCCATGAGTTCGGCCACGGGCTGCACGGCATGTTCTCGCACGTCAGGTACCCGCGTTTCAGCGGCACCAGCGTGCCGCGCGATTTCGTGGAATATCCCTCGCAGTTCAACGAGATGTGGGCGGTATTTCCCGAGGTGGTCCGGAACTACGCCAAGCATTACCAGACCGGCGAGCCGATGCCCCAGGCATTGCTCGACAAGATGCTGGCGGCGAGGAAATTCAACCAGGGATTCATGACCACGGAGTACCTTTCGGCCTCCCTGCTCGACCAGGCCTGGCACCAACTCGGCCCCGAGCAAGTACCCACCGATGTGCCGGGCTTCGAGGCGGCGGCGCTCAAGCAGGCGGGGGTGGACTTTGCCCCGGTGCCGCCCCGCTATCGCAGCGCGTATTTCTCGCACTCTTTCGGCGGCGGTTACTCGGCGGGATATTATTCCTACTTCTGGAGCGAGGTGCTGGCGGCCGATAGCGAGAAATGGGTGCTGGAGCACGGCGGACTGACGCGCGAAAACGGCGATCATATCCGGCACACATTGCTCTCCCGGGGCGGCAGCTCGGACGCGCTGGGCCTGTTCCGCAGTTTCAGCGGGGGTGCGCCCGACGTGGGCCCCCTCCTCCGACGGCGAGGCTTGGACAAACCGGCAACTCCTTAGCGCGTTGCGCAGTTGGGCCGGCCATTCGATACACGAAAGCTGGTCGCTCGGTGATAGAACGAGCACCGTTGGCGCACCAACGAGGGAAATCAGCGTGAGGCCTCCACGTACCACGACCGGGCTATGCGTCTGCTTCCAGCAAAACACGCAACGTATTGAAATACCTTGCGTTATTTGCTGATTCGCCCAGAATGCTGCTCGAATAATCAGCAGGTACTCATTCCCCGTGCGCACGACCGAGGAAGGTACGAATGCGAGTCAGCTGTGATCGGTCGATTTTTGGTGCCTTCCATTTAAATACATGAAGAATACTGCTCGCAATTTTATCCAGCGTTTGTGCGCCTCAGGGCTGCTTTTTAGCTGCTTCTGCTTTGGCCTCGCCGGTCTGCCGCAAAAAGGATTGGCCGTCGATGTGCTCACCCAGCACAACGACCAGTTCCGCACCGGTGCGAATACCAGCGAAACTTCGTTGACGCCCAACAACGTGAATTCGAGCAGCTTCGGGAAGTTGTTCAGTTACGCGGTGGATGGCTATGTTTACGGGCAGCCCCTTTACGTATCGGGATTGAACATCGCGGGCGGCACCCACAACGTGGTGTTCGTGGTCACCATGGAGGACTCGGTTTACGCCTTTGATGCCGATGCGAACGTCAAGTATTGGCAGGATAAATTCACCGGCGGCACGATCACTCCCGTGCCGATCACGGACATCACGGGCAATCCCAACCTCAACATTCACGGCGATGTCGGAATCTTGAGCACGCCGGTGATCGACAAGGCTTCTTCGACGATCTACGTGCTGGCCCGCACCAAGGATACCAGCAATAATAGTTACTACCAGAAGCTCCACGCGCTGGATCTGACGACCGGCAACGAAAAGTTTGGCGGCCCGGTGAATATTGCTCCCAGCGGCTTCGACACCAAGATGCACAACCAACGCCCGGCGTTGGGGCTGGCGAACGGGACCATCTACGTCTGCTGGGGCTCGCACGAGGACAAGACGCCTTATCACGGGTGGGTCATGTCTTTCAATGCCAACACCCTGGCGCTGCAAAATGTTTTTAACACGACCCAGGGCGGCAGCAAGGGAGCCGTCTGGCAGGCTGGCCAGGCACCCGCCTTCGACAAAACCGGCAACCTGTACATCACCACCGGCAACGGCGATTGGAACGGCACGACCCAGTGGGGACAAACCTGCCTGAAATTGTCGCCCACGCTAGGCATCGTGGATTGGTTTACCCTGGCAAATTATGCCCAGACGAACGCGGGTGACACCGACTTCGGCGCGGGTGGCTGTCTGTTGCTGCCCAACCCGTCAGGTTACCCGGCAACGTCATATGTCGTCACCGGTGGCAAGGAAGGAAAAATCTACGTCTTGGACAAGGGTTCGGCTGGCAGCATGGGGCACATGACCAGCGAAGACGCGGGGGCGCATCAGCACTGGCAGGCCATTCAAACCGCCAAATGCTCCACTCACATCCACGGGACACCGGTGTACTGGAACAGCAACACCCAGGGGAAGATGATCTATGTCTGGGGCGAAAACGACGTTGGGAAATCTTTCAAATTTGACGGAGCGAATTTTAACACGACGCCCTTCACCAAGACGACGGTTTCTTCGCCGACCACGGGTTGCGGCATGCCCGGTTCCATCTTGTCCCTTTCGGCGAACGGCGGCGACAACGGCATCATCTGGGCGAGTTGCGTTTACACCGGCGATGCGGTTCACGATATTGTCCCCGGCGTTTTGCGGGCTTACAACGCCAACAACCTGGGCACCGCCTTGTGGGACAGCTACCAGAACAAAGCGCGCGACGACTTCGGAAGCCTGGCCAAGTACACGGCGCCGACGGTCGCCAACGGCAAGGTTTACATGGCCAGTTTCTCGAACAAGGTCTGTGTTTATGGCTTGTTGGGAGCCGGCGGGCCAATCGCCAACGGCACGTACAAGATTGTCAACCGCAACAGCAACCCTCAGGCGCTGGGGGTAGTCGGTGGAAACAACACGATCAACAGCAAGAATACGGACCAGGAGAACTATACCCATCTCGCCAGCCAACAATGGACGGTGACCTACTCGGGAAATGGCATTTACAAAATCATCGGGTCCGGGAGCAACGAATCCTTGGATGTCACGGGTCAATCGCTGGCCAACGGTGCCTTGATCGACATCTACGCCAATAACTCCCAGGCCAATCAGCAGTGGATGATCGAACCATCCGGCGTGGCAGGCTATTACACGATCTCGAGCGCGCAGAGCGGACTGGTATTGGACGTGATGGGAGCCAGCACCACCCCGGGGACCGGCGTGTACCAGTGGCAAAGTACGGGTGCTGCCAGCCAACAGTGGTCATTCCAAGCGCCCTGATTCGGAAGCAACTGACAAGACTTCATCCCTATGAAACAATCATCCGTGGCGCGAGTGCCTTCCTCGCAAAACAGCCGCTGGTCGAAAGCCATGCTGGCTGGTTCGCTCCTCCTCGTGGCCGTTGCCTCGTCCCGAGCAGGCTTGACGTGGGAAAAAGACAACCTCGATCTGTCCACCGAAGCGGGCGAGAACGTGATTCGGACCGGTTACGCTTTCACCAACACCGGAACGGATTCCGTTTCCATCGTCTCCATCAAACCGAGTTGCGGCTGTGTGGCCACCAATCTGGAAAAGTTCGAGTATGCTCCCGGCGAAAGCGGAAAAATCAAGGTGACCTTTGACGCGGGCATGGACAAGGGAGAAACCTTGGATGACAGAACCATCAAAGTGGTGACCAGTGACGCGCCCGAAGTGCCCAAGGTGCTGAAGCTGCGCGTCCACATTGCTGAAACGGTCACGGCTTCGCCCGAGGGGTTGGTCTGGCAGCACGGCAAGGCGCCGACGCCAAAAGAAATCGTGGTGAAAGCAGGCGAAGGCGTCAAGGACATCAAATTGAATCAGACGGCCGAGAACGACAATTTCTCGGTGGAGATGAAACCCGAGGTGGAAGGGCAAAGCTACCGCTTGACGATCACTCCCAAGAACACGGATGCGCGCTCCTACGCGGAGATTGACTTCAACGTGGCCTCGCCGTCTTTCAAGCGCCAGGTAAACTGTGAGATCCATTTGCAGGTGGATTGACGACTCGCGTCGGCGGCTTGCCTTGGCATGACTGACA
>CAHJWO010000085.1 GCA_903642295.1 PVC group bacterium
GGAAAGTAGTTTCACGCCGCTGGCGGCTTCGCCGGGAAAAGGACGATCAGTGCCACCGCCGCGAGTGTAACGCCCATGCCAAGGAACATGGGCAAGGTCACCGGTTCACCCAGGATCGCCCAGCCCAGCAGCACGGCCACGGCCGGGTTCACGAACGCATACGTTCCCACCAGCGCGGGTGAACATGCGCCGAGCAGCCACACGTAGGCGCTATAACCCACCAATGAGCCAATCAACGTCAGATAAACAAAGGCCCAACCGCTGCGCGCGGTGATTTCGCCGACGTGCAAGTGCGCCCACTCACCGTGTGCCGTGCCCGCGACGACCAACAGCGTGCCGCCCAGCAGCATCTGCGTGCCCACGCCCAGCACGGCGGACGCTGGCTTTGCCGCCCGCTTGGAGTACAGCGACCCCACCGCCCAGATCGCCGCCGCGCCGAGAATGAGCGCGATGCTGCCATAAAATTGCCCCGGGGATGCTGGGGTCCCGTGGTCTGCCACCGGCACGGACCCGGGCCGCACCAGCAATCCGACGCCGACCCATCCAAGGGCCAAAGCGAAGAAGACAATCCAGCCCGGACGCGCCACCATGCCCGCCCACCACCCGAAGAGCAGCAAAAACATCGGCACGGTAGTCACGAGCAGCGCGGCCAGACCGGAGGGCAGGAAACGCTCGGCCAGCGTGACCCCGCCGTTGCCGCCGAGCAGCAGGCAACCCCCGATGATGGTGGCATCGCGCCACTGCCTGCGCGTTGGCCACGGTGTCTTGAGCCAGAGCTTTGCGCAAGCGATCATTGCCGTGCCCGCCAGGATGGAGCGCATCCCCGCCATCAGCAACGGCGGGATGGATTCGATGGCCACCCGGATGCCCAGATAAGTGGAACCCCAGACGATGTAAACTGCCAGGAGCGCCAATGCGATTTGTCCACGCCGTGCCGGAGCAGCCGGTGTCGGTGACGGTGCCACGGGGGGGAGGGGGATCGACGAAGCGGCAAGGGTGCGGGCCATGAAGGGAACAGCGAACACCGGTTACACGGCTTCGTCCAGACGGTTTGTCTTGCCGACGGTTGGGCGCTGGCGGGCGAGCGACCGGGGAGAAGGGCGCAGGCGGGTTCTCGCCCGCAAGCAATGGTGTATATTGCCGTGTGATGAGCCAACCCCCGCCCGCTCCGCGCTTTACCCTCGACGACCAGACGCTCATCTACCTGCGTGCCCTTAGCGCTCGCTATCCGAACATCGACGCCACCCTGGCGGCCATCGCCAGCCTCCATGCGGCGCTAACCCTCCCCAAGGGCACGATCCACGTCATCAGCGATGTCCACGGCGAGTACAAAAAGCTCCTCCACGTCATCAACAATGCTTCAGGCAGCCTCCGCCCCCTGGTCGAGCAGACCTTCGGCCAGCGTCTTACCGCGGGCGAAAAGCTGGACCTGCTCAACATGATCTATTATCCGCGCGAGACCTATCCGATTCTCTCGGAACGTCTGCCGGACAACACCGCCAAGCGCCAGTTTCTCCGCCGCCAGGCCCGCCTCGAAATCGAACTGCTGCGGCGCATCTCGCGGCCCTACAGCCTGGAAGGGATCGAGCACGTTTTTCCGCCGCATTACAAACCCCTCCTCCGCGAACTATTGTTCGGCGCCTACCTCGAACGCACCGCCGACTATATCAACGCGATGTTGGATCAATTCGTCGAGCAGGGCGAAGAACTTCCTTTCCTCCGCATCCTGGCCCGGGTCATCCGTAACCTCCTTTTCTCCGAACTGATCGTCGCGGGCGATTTCGGCGACCGCGGCCCGCGCATCGATAAAGTCATCGACTACGTCAAGCGGCAGCCAAACGTTTCGGTCGTCTGGGGCAACCACGATGTCTCGTGGATGGGTGCGTGTTTGGGTCAGGAGGCCTGCATCGCCACCGTCCTGCGCATGAGCCTGCGCTACCAGCGCCTCTTCCAACTGGAAATGGGCTACGGCATCCCGATGGCCCCGCTCGAAAAGCTGGTTCGCAAGGTTTACTACGACGACCGCGCCGAATTCTTTCCCTGCCTGGGCAGCGGCATCCGCGACGCGCTGACCATGTCCCGGATGCAAAAGGCGATGGCCGTCATGCAATTCAAGCTGGAAAGCCAGACGATCCAGCGCAACCCCGATTTCCAGCTCGATCACCGCCGCCTCCTGCACCGCATCTATCCCGAAGAAGGTACGATTAATATCGAAGGCAAGGTGTACGCCCTGCGCGATTTGTATCTTCCCACCGTGGCGTGGAACGACCCGTACACCCTCACGTCCGACGAGCAGGAATGCCTGGACCAACTCCGCGCCTCCTTCCTGCAAAGCCAGACGCTCTGGGAACAGATGCGCTTCCTCGAACGCAAGGGCCGGATGCATCTGATCCGCGATTACAACCTCATTTTCCACGGCTGCGTACCCGTGGATGAGCAAGGAGAATTTTTACCCATGCGCGTGGACGGGGTCGAATACCGGGGCCGCGCCCTCTTCGACGCGCTGGACACCGTCATTCACCACGCTTTTCGTGATCGCCAGCCGCATGGCCTCGACCTCCTCTGGTATCTGTGGTGCGGCCCGCTCTCGCCCTTGTTCGGCAAGGACAAGATCGCCACGTTCGAGAGTTACTTTATCGCCGACAAGGCAACTCATCACGAAACGAAAAACCCGTATTTCAGGCTCATCAACGACAAGAAATTCTGCCGCCGCGTCCTCCGCGATTTCGGGGTGGACGAGAATCGCGGCCTCATCGTCAACGGCCATGTGCCGGTCAAGATCGAGCAGGGAGAATCGCCCATCAAAGCGAGTGGCCAGGCGATCACGATTGACGGCGCGTTCTCGGAAGTTTACGGCGACAACGGCTTTACCCTTGTCCTCGATGCCGACCGCACCTACCTCGCGCAGCACCATCATTTCGAGTCCGTCGCCGACGCCATCACGCAGGGCGCGGACATCGTGCCGACCATTCAGGATGTCGCGGTCTTCGATCCGCCCCGGCGCGTTTCCGACACTCAGCAGGGTGACACACTCCGTCACGAAATCACCGCCCTGGAGACACTTCTTCGTGCTTACCGCGAAAACGTCCTCCCCGAACGTCTGGACTGATCGCCCATCCAAGCAACCCGTACAATGTAGGGATGCGTCTGCCTTTCAGCCCCGGCAGAGGGGCGCGAGATCCAAGCCCACGGCGCAAAGCCGTGGGATCAGACGATTCACCCTGAATGCTTCCGCAGGAACGCCGCAAGCCCGCCTGGATTTATCCGCTACGCACGCAACAAGAAAAGTCTTCTGGCCGGTGGCAGCAAACCACCGACCCGAAAATACGATGATTGACGGGTAACGAACCTCACGGCTGCGCGCCGAGGATTTTTACCTTCACCGGGTCCGGCGTGCTCACCGTGTACCCATCACCGGGCAACAACGTAAACTTCACGACCTTTTTGCTCTGGCCTTCAAGATTGCCCATCGGCGTCACCTTGACCTTTACGCTGACCTTCCCGGCCTTGAACTTCTTGCTGCCCTTCAACAGCTTGTAGTCCGTGCCGTTGATGCCGGTGCCTTTCACAGAATAGTTTACGATCAGCTCACCGGTCACCTCGCCCGTCCGCGTCAAGGTGAACGCGCCGTACGTTGCACTGCCCACGGCCACGTTCGGCGTGCTCACTTCCACGCTGACCACAGGCAGCGGATCGGTCAAAGTCAGGGTCGTCGCCGGAGACACGACGCTCCCCGCCGCGTTCGTCAGGCGGAACGCATAGGCCCCGGCCTGCGCGGTTTGAAGATCGTTGAGGAACAGGAACGGGGAAGTCGCCCCCACGATATCCTGACCTTCGTGAGTCCATTGGTACCCCAGCGCACCGGTCCCTACGCCATACGCCAGCAGCGAGACTGACTGGCCAAGCACCGCGGTCCCATTGGAAGGCATGGCAGCAATCACGCGGGGTGCTCCGCCCTGCACGAGTGCGAGGCTGTGGCTGCCCCCGGCGGCTATCGCAGCCACTTTGTAGAGGACGGTTGGCGGGATGGACTCCCCGCGACTGTTGCTGCCCCACGCGGTGACGGTTCCGTCCTGGTGCAAGGCCAGGGCATGTTGTCCCCCGGCGGCAATCGCCGTCACGTCCAGTAGTCCCGCCGGCAATGCCAACTGTCCGGCGCTGTTGCTCCCGAGAACCACGACGCTGCCGGTCTGCCGCAGGATCAAACTGAAATCCGCCCCTGCCGCTACCTGCTTGACCCCGGTCAGAGTCGCCGGGATACCCAACTGTCCGGACCCGTTCGAGCCCCAGGCCGCCACGGTGCCGTCGCCCCGCAACGCGAGACTGTGCAGCCCCCCGGCGGCGATCCCCACGACACCCGTCAGATTCGTGGGCGGCGCGGCCTGGCCGTACACATTCGAGCCCCAGGCCACCACGGTGCCGTCCGAGCGTAATGCCAGACTGTGGGCCGCCCCGGCGGAGATGGCCACGACGCCCTTCAAGCCGGTCGGTACACTCGTTTGTCCCTGGTCATTCTGCCCCCAGGCGACCACCGTGCCATCCCGCCGCAACGCCAGGTTGTGGTACGCACCCGCGGCCACGCTCACCACGTCGCTCAAGCCCGCCGGGACGTTGAGTTGCCCCGCGTTGTTCACGCCCCACGCTTCCACGGTGCCGTCGCTCCGCAGCGCCACGCTGTGGGATGCTCCCGCCGTCAGCGCCACGACGTTGCCGGTCTCCAGATCATCCGGCACCGCGATGGCCTCCGCTGCGCCCCACGCCGTGATCGGCGCGGAGTCCGCAATCGTCAGACTCAGCGGCGCCGTGACCGTCCGGTTGGAATTGGTGGCGTTCACCGTCACGGCATAAGTCCCGGCCGTCGTCGGCGTGCCGCTGATCAATCCGGTGACCGGATCGATGCTCAGTCCAGCGGGTAATCCGTCCGCACCGTAACTCGTCGGAGTGTTGGTTGCCGTGACCTGGAACGTGAACGCCATGCCCACCCGGCCCTGCGCGCTCGCCGCGCTGGTCAGCACCGGTGCCGGCACCAAAATTTGGATGGCCACCGTGGCCGTGCCGGAACCGCCGGCGTTCGTGGCCGTCAGCGCCACGGCGTAAGTCCCCGCCGTCGTCGGCGTGCCGCTGATCACGCCGGTCAGACCATTCAGGGTCAACCCGGGCGGCAGCCCCGTCACCGCGTAGCCCGCCGGATTGTTGCTGGCCGCGATCCCGTAGGAAAACGCGGTCCCCACCACCCCGGAAATCGTTCCCGGATTCGTAATCACCGGTGCCGCCGGAATGATCGTTAGCGTCAGCGTTTTCGTGTCGGAGCCAAGGACGTTCGTGGCCGTCAGCGTGACATTGAAGATCCCCGCCACTGTCGGCGTGCCGGTGATGATGTTCGTGCCCGGTTTGAGGTACAGTCCGGCGGGCAACCCATCCACCGTGTACGTCGGTTGGTTGCTCGCGATGATCGCGTAATAAAACAGCACGTTCATGTTCCCGCTGGCGCTCGTCGCACTGGTGATCGCCGGAGGTCCGGGTTCGGTCACCATGATCGTGCGGCTGTAGGAATTATCCGTCTCGTTCGTCTCGGCGATGGCCGAGTTCCCGTCCGCCTGGAGCCGGATCGTGTGCGGGCCGGTGGACAAAGACCCGAGGTTGAAGTCCAAGGTGGTTGCCGAGACGCCGACGGCCAGACCGGCAGGCGTCGTCACGGTGCCTCGGAGCACATCGTCCACGTACACGAGCGTATCGAAAGCCGACGTGACCGGCGCATCGCCGTTGCTGGTCACCGCGAAGTCCAGATACAGCGTATCTTCCGCGTAAAAAGTCGGCGAGTCCGTGGTGGTGCCCGGCATCGTGGAAATCACCAGCTTATCGGTCGAGCCTGTCGGAGTGGCAAACGCGAGGTTCGGCAGCAGTTGCACCCCGAATCCGGGCACGGTGCCGGTGATCGTATAAGCGCCGATGGACGAATAGGTGCTGTAACCCGTCGTGAACGGGTCTCCCGCGCCGGAATCCGTTATTTTCAGGAAATACGTTCCGCGCGGGACGTTCGTCGTCAACGACGCGCTCAGGCTGTTGGCGGGATTCGCCGACGCGAGCACGCTGCCCGCGCTGCTCTGGAGTTCCATCGAAATGTCCAGGTTCGGGTCGGGCGCGCCGACGGCGCTCAGGGTCACGTTGCCGCCGGTCGTCGTGAGTGCATAGAAATCCGTCTCCCCGGCGACGGTGACCACCCCGCTCTGGTTCACGGTGCCGTCCGCGTTGTTGCCACCCAAGGGGACCGCCGTGCCGATGGTATCGCCCGCCTCGTCGGTGACGTAGCCGAATCCGTTGTCTTCGCCGCTGATGATGCCTACGTCGTCCTGCTGGTTGTTGGCGTACTGGTATTCGCCTTTGCTCCATTGGCTGACGTTCACGTAATAAGCGGCGCCCATGATCGGGCACCAACTCGTCGGGCCGGTGCCCTGGCCGAGGAAATATTCCTCGTGACCCGTGGTCGGGAGTTCGCGTCCGTCGTGGATCAGGCCGAACGTGTGGCCGAGTTCATGCGACACGGCTTCCGCGATGCCGACCACCCCGCCGTTGAACACCCAGCAGGGGATCGTGTCGGTGAAGAATCCGTCTCCGGCCTGCGCGAAGCTGCCCACGTAGGCAATCCCGCCCGCCCCCCGCCCGGCGGCGTCGTTTGGCGTGATGATGCAGCGCATCCGCTTGCCCACGGGCGCGTTGTTGTACTTGTTCACGTCCGTCGTGACGTTGAGGTTGAAGGCCCAGTAGTCTTCCTTCACCCGCGCGAAGATGTCGTTGATGTCGTCCGTGCTGACATCCGGCGGAGGCGCGACGATGGTGTTCCCGCCATCCCACGCGGGGTCGGTCACGGTCTCACCGTCAAAATCGAGATAGACCGTGGCCACGGCGTCCGGGCGGCTGTTGAGGATGGGCGGCACGACGGCCGCCTCGTTGGCGGCGCGCCGATGCGCCGGCTTCGGATCGTTGAGCAGCAGCGGCATCGCACCGCACATCACCGCGTTGATCGGCACTTCGTGCAGGACGGTTTCCCCAGTGGCCCGGGTCTCGAAACGGAAGGCAGTTTGCCGGTCGGGCCGGAGGATGAATCCCTCCACCCGCGCGCCGTTCGTGCTCAGATAAAACGTGCCCGGGGTGCCGCTGGCCAGCGAACCGCCCGACCGGGTCCAGCCGTGCTCGACCCGCACGAGGTTCACCGTACCCGCGACGGATTCCGCGTCGGTCAGAGGCAGGGTGACCTGCATCCCTTTGCCGAGATTCGTCAGGGACGCGAGCGACGCGCGGTCCAGCGAGGTGGTGCGTCCCTTGACCAAGGCGGCGGAGTTCATGGGGACCGCCTTTCCGCTGGTTTTTCCCGCGACGCGGTAGAGGGGAGCCGCCGCCTGGCCGAAGGCCGTGGCCGCGAATAAACCGACCGCTGCCAGCGGCAACAGAACGAGACGAAAAGAGGCCAACAGGGGAGTAACCTTAGCGATCATGGACGGGAGAGAGAGGAGGGAAGTTCCCTGATATATACCACCAGGCCGGTCGGACGGAAACGGATAAATTTCGCGTGGAAACACTTTGTACAGTGCGGAGGAATCTCCCAGCCTGTCCCCGGTTTGCCTCGTTCGCGGTCTACGGCCCGGAAAAGCGACCGGCCAACGTTGCTGCTCGATCCGCACGTTTTTACCATCCCGTCAACGCCGCTCCCGCACGCTGGGCGCGAGCGCCAACACGAGGGCGCTCGTCCCGACCAGGATCATCAGCGCGTTTCGGAGCCCGATGATCTCCGCCGCAAATCCGATGATGGGCGGCCCGATTAAAAACCCCAGATATCCCAGCGTCGTCACGGACGCCAGCGCCATGCCGGCGGCCATGCCCGGCGTGCGGCCCGCCGCGCTGAACGCCATCGGCACCACGGTTGCAAACCCCGCGCCGACGCCCGCGAACCCCACGAACACCGCCCACGAAAACGGCACGAACAACGCCAGGGCAAACCCGGCCACCGCCAACGCTCCCCCCAGCCGCACCAACGTCACCGGCCCCAGCCGCGTTGCCAATCCGTCGCCGGAGAAGCGCGTGACGGCCATCATGACGGAAAACGCGGCGTATCCCGCCGCCGCCATGCCTTCGCCGGTGTGCAGGACCCGCCGTAAATAAATCGCGCTCCAGTCCGCCATCGCGCCCTCGCCGACCATCGCGCAAAACGCCAGTACCCCCAACACGGCCAGCGCCCGCGTCGGCAGGACGAACAGCGGATGCGGCGCTCCCTCCGCCCCGGCTTTGCCCGTGCCTTCGTGCCTCTCCCGGTCATCCAGCAGATGGGGGAACGTTAGCAGCGCCAGCGCGCCCATCCCGACCCCCATCAGCGCGAAATGCGCCCACGGCGCCAACCCGCGCGCCGCCAGCCAGCCGCCCAGGGCCGCGCCCGCCAACCCGCCCGTGCTGAACAGCGCGTGGAACGACGACATGATCGACCCCGGATACCGCCGCTGCACGGCGACGGCCTGCGCGTTCATCCCCACGTCCAATCCCCCGTGTCCCACGCCAAAGCAAAACAGGATGAGCACCAGAGTCCACAGGTTCGGCGCGGCGGCCAACGCCGGGAGCAGCCCGGCATACACGAGCGCCAGGGTCTGCGTGACCCGGTGACTCCCGAACCGCGCGCTCAGTCCCCCCGCCAGCGGCATCGCCGCGAGCGCGCCCCCGGCCATCGCCAGCAAAGCCAGTCCGAAAACGCCGTCGCCCAGCCCCAATCCGAGTTTGATCGCAGGAATCCGCGCTACCCAACTGCCGATCAGTGCTCCGTTGATAAAAAACAGCACGGTGACAGCCAGCCGCGCCGCCGCGGGCACCCGGGGCGCCGACCGCTCGACCGGCTTTCCCGGTCCACGTTCCACGGCCTTGGCCTCCGTCGCGTCCACGGCCAATCGAGGGGTGTAAACATCCGGCTGCGTCATCAATTTCCTTCCGGGCGGGCTGTCTCCACCGTCGAGCTTTCGTCCTACGCCGCCAGCGCCGCCTCTACCGTCTGCAACTCGCGCACCGGCTCGCGGAAGGTCAGCCAATCCGTGCGGATCTTGTCCCAGTCCTGCAAAGCCAATCCATAAGTGGCGAACAACTCCCGGATCTGCATGGAATTCCACTCCAGAATATCCTCCAGAATCGGCACCAGCACACTGAGCGCGTTATCGCTCAAAACCGAACGCGCGGCGACCCGTCCGATGGACTGGCTCTCCGAAACCGCAATCGTGTGCCCGTCGCGGCTGTTCACGTGGTGCATCACATACAGATCACTCGAACCGTCCCCGATGTAGATGGTGTGATCCGGGCTCGTATGCGCCCGGGCTTCGAGTTCCTGCAAAACGATGACCTTGCCGTAACCGGCGGCGACCCGCCGCACCGCGCAAACCTCCCCGGTGCCGGCGTCCCATTGCAACTCGGTGCCGAAGATGTTCCCCGGCGGCACGATCCCCTCCAGCGCCGAGCGGACCACCTCCACCGGCGCGGCCGAGATCACGTGGAACGGGAAAGTCTTGCCGCCCAATCCCCCCGCGAACACCTCCGCCAGCGTGTCCACGTTCCTCTTCAGCCGCACCTGTTTGCCGGCCGCCGCCAGGTGCTCCCGGCGCACCCCGCGAAACGCCGGGTCGTGCCGCAGCAGGTAAGCCAATTCCGCCCCTTGCTGGACCAACTGCGTGCGCGCCAGCCCGTCCACCTTTTCCTTGAAGTTCCCGATGCCGAGCATCTCGCTCAGCACCATGCCCGAATCGTTGAAGCTCAACGTCTGATCGAAATCGCTCGCTACGAGATATTCGTTCTTCTTCATTAGATAAACTTATGATGAGCGGTTATTTCGGTCAAGCAAAAACCGGTGGTGACTGCGTCGGGTGGGCAGGGGCCGCCAGCATCTCCGACGAGAGCGTGGGCGGTCTTTCCTGCTAATCACCTCCGCCGCATGGCTCAAAAACTCCTTTCCACCGGCCGAGAGTGGGGACGTTGAGCCTGAGACAAGTTTTGCGACAGCGGAGCGTTTCGCTTGCACGAACCTCTTACGAGCGATATCGATCATGACTCCCCTCATGAAAAATCTCCCGTTGGTTCTGACGTGTGCGCTGGTCGTCCTGGTTTGCCCGGCTCTGCTCCCCGCCCAGGGGGCCGGGGGACGCAGCCGCCTCCGCATCGACGACGGCTGGAAGTTTCACCTCGTCGATGACACCGTCGGATTACCGGATGGAGTGGCCGCCACTGGCGCGGTCGTCAAAGGATGGCGCTGGCAAACGACCACCCACCCGGCACCGGAAACGGCCGAGGTCACGCGCCCGGACTTCGACGAGGCCAAGTGGAGCGAAATTGTCTCCGGCCACGATGTGATCCACGACCCGAAGGGGATGGGGTGGTTCCGCACCACGCTGCCGCCCGCTCCCAATCGCAAGCCGTCCCTGCACTTCGACGGCGTGGACGACAAAGGGACCGTGTACCTCAACGGCCAGAAAGTCGGCGAGCACACCGATTACAGCGAGAGCTTCGACGTGCCGCTCGACGCCGCCTGGAATCCCGCCGGGCCCAACGTGCTGGTCGTGCTGGTGGAGAACGACGGCGGCCCCGGCGGGCTCGACAACGTGTTCCTGCGCACGGAACCCGCGCCGGGATCGCCGTCCGCCGAGACCGGTCCCGCCGCGCCGGGCTACGATGATGCCGCGTGGCGCGGGGTCCATCTGCCGCATGATTATGTGGTCGAAAGTCCTTTCGACCAAAAGGCCGAACTGGCGCACGGTTTCCATCCCAAGGAGACCGCCTGGTACCGCCGGAAATTCACCCTGCCCAAGGAAGCCCAGGGCCAGGTGCTCTGGCTGGAGTTTGACGGCGTGTACCGTCACAGCAGCGTGTGGCTCAACGGCCATCAGCTCGGCCAGCACGCCAGCGGGTACACGAGTTTTTACTACGATATTTCCAGCGCGGCCAATTACGGCGGCGAGAACGAGGTGAGCGTCTGGGTGGACCCCCGGCAGAACGAAGGCTGGTGGTACGAGGGCGGCGGCATCTACCGCCACGTCTGGTTGACCACGCTCGCGCCGGAACACATCGCGCATTGGGGCACGTACGTCACCGCGACGCCGAGTGAGGATTTGCAGACGGCGGAAATCGCCGTTGAGGTGGACGTGGTCAACGAAGGGCGCGAAGCCAGCACGGGCGGCAGCGTCGAAAGCCGGCTGCTCGGCCCGGACGGAAGCGTGGTGGCCAACCTCCAGACGCCTTGCCCGCCGGAAATCGCGCCGGGTGCACAGGTGACCGTCTCCCAAAGGACGACGATCCGAAACCCCAAGCTCTGGTCACCGGAGTCGCCCACTCTCTATAAGCTCGTCACCACTCTCCGGCAAAAAGAGAACGCCGTGCAGGATGAGGTCGATAACGCCGTCGGCGTACGCAGCCTGCACTGGGATGTGGACACGGGGTTCTCGCTCAACGGCAAACCCTATAAAATCCAGGGCACCTGCAACCACCAGGATTTCGGCGGAATCGGCATCGCGCTGCCCGATGCGGTGAGCGAATACAAGGTCAAACTGCTCAAGGAAACGGGCAGCAACGCGTTCCGCTTTTCGCATCAGCCGATGGCCCCCGAATTGCTCGACGCCTGCGACCGTTTGGGGATGCTGGTGATGGACGAGAACCGCAAGCTCGGCGATTCGCCGGAAATTTTGGGCCAGGTGGAGAGCCTGATTCGCCGCGACCGCAATCACCCGAGCGTTTTTCTGTGGAGCATGTGCAACGAGGAGCGGGCCCAAGGCACCGAAAAAGGGGGCAAGCAGTTTGCTGCCATGAAGGAAGTGGCGCTCAAGTGGGACCGCACCCGGCCCATCACCAGCGCGATGAACTACGGTTGGGGCGGGGGCATCACGCTGGTGGAGGATTTGCAGGGCTTCAACTACAGCCCCAAGGAATACGACGGGTTCCACCGGAAGTTCCCCAAGCTCCCCATGTACGGCAGCGAGACGGCCAGCGAAACCACGACGCGCGGCATCTACGCGGACGACAAGGCGAAGGGCTACGTTTCCACGCTTCGGACCAAGGCGGAGGAGTCCTGGAAGCCCATCGCCGAGCGGCCCTGGATGGCCGGAGCCTTCGTGTGGACGGGTTTCGATTACCGTGGTGAACCCGATCCGTACGGATGGCCGGTCATCAATTCCCCGATGGGTTTCATGGACACCTGCGGGTTCCCCAAGGACAAGTATTATTATTACCTGGCCGAATGGGGTGGCAAGCCGGTCGCGCACATCGCGCAGCAGTGGAACCGGGCGGGGCAGGAAGGCCAGGAGACCCCCGTTTGGGTGTACGGCAACGCGGCCACCTACGAACTTTTCCTCAATGGCACGAGTCTGGGCGTCAAGAAGATGCCCGCGCACGAACATCTGGAATGGAAAGTCGCGTATGCGCCCGGCACGCTGGAGGCGCGCGGCTATGACTTGAACGGAAATGTCGTGGTCACCGACCGGCTGGCGACGACCGGTGCGCCGGCAACGCTGGAGATTGTGCCCGACCGCACCGAGTTCCTGGCCGATGGCGAGGACGTGGTCATGGTGCGCTGCAACGTGCTCGACGCGCAAGGGCGGGTCGTGCCGGTGGCGGACAACGAAGTGACCTTCAGCGTCAGCGGTCCGGCGGGGCTCGCCGGGGTCGGCAACGGCAACCCGAGCGACCTCGCGCCGGATAAAGGCAGCAAGCGCCGGGCGTTCAACGGGCACTGCCTGGCGGTCGTGCAATCGGTGGACGGCGAACCGGGTGCCGTGACGTTGACGGCCACGTCCCCCGGTCTGCCGACGGCAACAGTCGCGTTGCAGGCGACGGCGGTAAAATAGACTCGACGACGGCATCGCCGCGCCTATTCATCTGCGCCAACGAACGGAGCGGACGCGCCGGAAGTAAACCATCACCGCCTTTTCAGTGGTAGCGGTAAAGCTTCACGCGCTGGATCATATAATAGTCACCGCGCAGCCGCAGACCTTTTCCCGAAAGGATCTCGTCTCCGTTGAGGCGACGACCCGGTCGCCAGCGACCGTCCACAAAGACGCCGTCCTCGGCCGTGGCGATTCCGACGACCGGATTCTCTCCCGGATGATTGGGGACGAAGGAAATCGTCAAACCCCGTCCGGCCACCAGGTATTCGTCGGGTCCGACCTGGATAAATATGCCCGCCGGGTACTCCGGCGTTGGAAAGGAGTAGTGACGCGCGATCCCCAGTTCAAGCGTGTAGTCGCCGACGCGCAACGCCTGCTTCGGATGATCCTTGTCCAGCAAGGCCCCGCCAATCGCGTCCTTCCCCTGGTTCTCCAGCACCGTCGGGGCAATCTGGGCGAGCACTTCGTAGCTCTTGCCCAGTTCTTCCGAGAAGGCGGGCAAACTCTCCATCCCAAACGGGGCGAACCCGATGGCGTCGTGCTGCCCGAGCGCAAGGAAGATGGCGCTGCAAGTGCGCGTCTCCCGGACCAATTCGGGAATGAACAGCGGATTACCCGAGCGATGGTAAAGCGCGCATCGCTCTTCGAAGAAGCTGTAAATGTCCGGCGACAGGATGTCGATTTGCGGTGCCCCGGCCCGCCAGATGTCCTGCATGTGCGGCATCGGACCACCGCTCGGATAGAGGCCGGGCTTTGACGGGGCCGTCTCCCGCCATTCGGCCAGCCAGGTGTTCACAAACATGGGCAACGGGTATTCGGCTTTGCCCGCTGCGGTCACCCGGTTGACGTAGCGCGCGTAGCTCCACGCCATGAACATCTCGTCCGTCTCGTCTCCGGCGCCGAAGAGGTCTTCCCAGTTCCCGGAGGTCCTGGAACCGGCGTCCTCCCACTTCTTGCGAAACTCCGGGACGAGCAAGTCTTTGTGTTCTTGAAGGTATTCGACCAACTCGTTTGGCACCGGCCGCAGAAAAGCTTCGTTCGCGGCGGCGGAGCGGTCACGCGAATCGCCGAGAACGCCTACCTCGTTTTCCACTTGGACCATCAGAACCGTCTGCGCATCGCCATCCACTTCACGAACGTGCCGCATGAGCGCCGCGAAGGCCCGGGCGTCCGCTTCCCGATTTGTCTCGCTGAAGGGCGAGAGAATCTCCAGGTTCCTGCCGTCCTTATCCTGGGCGCGGGGAAACTTTTGCAGATCGGTTTTCACCCACGCTGGAGGGTAAGTGGACACCCCGTTTTTCCAGCTCCCAAACCACAGGAGAATCAACCGCAGATGATTGTGCCTCGCCGCCTGGACGAGCCCGTCCACGAGGCTGAAGTCGAACTTGCCCTCCTCGGGTTCGATGGTCTCCCAGCTAACCGCCGCGAGGGCGGTGTTGAGATGGCCCACGGAGAACCGGTACAGGATGGGCGTTACATAATCGAGGCTGGAGGAACTGGAATTGTGTAACTCGCCGCCCAGGATCAGAAACGGCTTGCCTTCCACGACCAGTTGGGTGGCGGTGCCGTGTTTTGCGAGGTGAGGAATCTCGGCGGTTGCGCTCGATGAAATCAGCGCTAATGCCGCCGAAAGGATGCAACGGCACGCTCCGGGGAGTTTCATGGGGGTGATCAGTGTTCCGACTCGCCGGGATTTTCAGGGATGCCCGGATCGTCCAGGATCTGCACGGCGGTGGCGGGCCCGAGCGTCTTCCAATCCTGGAGCACCCAGACGACCTGCTTCTCCGGGGTGACTTCGACCAACTGGGGGCCCTTGCCGTTCTCACCGCGCGAGGTGAAAATGGTGTTGCCATTGGCCAGGCGGGTGGCGGTCTGCGGGGGGGAGGCGAGCCGGCAGTTCTCCGGCAATTCGCTGCTCTTGAATTCCCAGACCGTTTCTCCCTTTGGATTGACCTCCCGCGTCAGGCTGTCCGCCTCGTTGGTGATCAGGGTGTTACCATTCTTGAGCCGGATGGCGGCCCAGGGTCGGGCCATCTTGTACCGCCAGACCTCGTTGAAATCCTTGTCGTATTCCACCACGAAGCCCATCCCGAAGACCGGCACAAGAAATGTACCCTGCGCCGTGTAACGTGCGTGCCGGTACTGCCCGTGCACCCCGTTGGGATCGGTGGGATTAGCCGCCGGGAGTTCGTGTTCCACCTCCACCGCGCCCGTCCTGGTATTGACCACCATCATCTTGGGCGGCACTCCGTTGAGCACGAACATCACCTTGTCCAACCCGATGGGCTGGCAGGCGTGGATCTCCGTGTGTTTGGGTCCGCCCCCTTTGTAGCAATCGTAGCGCCACACCGTCTTTTTGTCGGGCGTGATCTCGGCGGCGTATTCCATGCGGGAAAAGAGGATGTTGCCGTTGGAGAGCATCCACACGTCATCGTATTCGTAGCTCGTGCCCGTGGAATAAGTCCAGATCACCTTGCCGTCCTTGACGACGAACATCTTGTCGTAGCCCTCCCCGAGATAGAGCATCGGATGCTGCGCCAGACCTCTGCCGGGTAAATTCTCGGGCGTCGCCGCGTTGGCCCAACTGCCGACCGGAGACGCGGT
>CAHJWO010000086.1 GCA_903642295.1 PVC group bacterium
GGGGGGGGGAGCCGGTCGGCTAGGTCGATAGCCGAGTCGCGCTCGCGGCGGTCGGCAGCCTCGGCGCGAGCCAGCCACCCGGCGGAGACCAGTGAAGGCACGCGCTCCAGGGTGAGCGCGCCGACGGACCCGGCGGGCTGGGCGGGTTGGGCGGCGGGCAGGGCGGTCGCGCCGAGCGAGGCGGCGGCCAGCAGTGTGAGGGTCAGCCGGGCGGGGGTGGTGGTTGGGAGCGAGGTCATGGTGGAAAGTCGGGGCGAAGGGTGGTGTCGACGGGCAACCGACCCGGCCCCGGGGACGGCGGAAGCGCATGCGCGGCCGCTGGCCTCTGGTGAGTCATGGTTGTTAAAATCGCCGGTGGATTGACGGATTGCCTCGTCGGAAGGGGCTGTAAACTTCACGCCCCTCCGGACTACCGGCGCGCGAGCTTGGACCCTCCTTGGCACGATGCGGGGGTTATTAAAGCCGATTCTTGTTCCATCCGTCAACGGGATAATTTTCAACCCCTGCGCGTGGTGCCTTTTCACGGCCAGAGGCCCATGAGTTTCCCTCGTTCCCAAGTTGCACTTGGGAACGCCCTTGTCCGCGAAGTTGTCCTTCGCCTTCGTCGCAGAGGGCGTCCTTCCGCCTGCCGCCTTCCCCTAAATCCCCGCATGGATCGCCGGCCGCCGCTCCCGCTCCGGCTCGGCCTGCCGCAGAATCTCCCGCGTAATCGGCGCGACATCCCCCTGACCGCTCAACACGTACCGGATCAAATATAATAACGGATTCCGCTCGCCCCAGTGGAAATAAGCGTGCGGCACCTCCCCGGTCTGGTCCCGCAAATACAGCAGCAACGCCGCAATCGCGTTCGGCACCGCCGCGCTGTGCCCGCGCAACACGCGGTGCCCTTCCACCTCGACGCCGGTCACCTCCAGGTCCGCCGAAAACTCGCTGGCGTCGAGCACGTAAATCTCCAGAAAGAGCAGCCTCTCCTCGGCGGGGATATTCTGGGCCTCGCGGGCGACTTTCTCCTCTTCCGCATACTCGGCGGCGTCGCACCGGTGCGGATGATTCGCCAGCAGCCGCAAGACCGCGCCCTTCCGCGCCTCCTCCACGAACCGCCGCGCCGTCTCGTCGAGCGTGATTTTTCCCACGCGCAGCTCGGTCGTGCGCCACACCCGCGAGATCAGCGACAACAACACGATGGCTCCGATAAAAAACGCGGCAATTTTCACGCCGTCCGGCCGCTCGATGACGTTGACGACCGTCGTATATGCAAAGATCACCGCCACCAGCGCGCTGACGCCCGCCCACATCCCCCAGCCCTTTTCCCGCCGCACCGACAGCGTCACGGCCACCGCCGCGCTGGTCATCAACACGAGCACGCCCGTGGCGTACGCCCCGCCCTGCGCATCGACGCTCGCGCGGAAATACCACGTCACCACGAACGCCGCCGCCGTGTAGATCAGCGTCAGCGGACGCGACGCCCGGGCCCATTCCGGGGCCATTCCGTAGCGCGGCAGATAGCGCGGCACGAGGTTTAGCAACCCTGCCATCGCCGACGCCCCCGCGAACCACAGGATGGTCACGGTGCTCAGGTCATAGACCGTCCCGAACCCGTTGCCGAGAAACCGGTGCGCCAGGAACGCCAGCGCCCGCCCGTTGGCCGGGCCGCCGGGCAGGAAATCCGCCGGGGCAATGAGCAGGGTCGTCACCAGCGAACTGCTCAGCAAAAATACGCTCATCACGACCGCCGCTGTCGCCAATAACCGGTGCGTGGCCCGGGTCTTTCCCTCGGGCCGGTCGGGATGATCCCCGGCCTCGCCCTCCACCAGTGGCATCATGGCCACCCCGGTCTCGAACCCCGACAATCCCAGCGCCAGCTTGGGGAACAACAGCAGCGACACGCCGATCATCGCCAGCGGACTGCTGTGCGCGGCAAACAGCGCGTCCTTCCATTCCACGAAATGATGCGGATGCGCCGCGATCCGCATCAACCCGACGCCGATTACCACCACGTTCAGCGCGAGGTACACGCCTACCAACCCGACCGCGATCCCGATGGCCTCCTTGAACCCCTTGAGGAACACCGCGCCCAAGGCCGAAACCAGGACCAGCGTCAGGATAATCGGATGCCCGTGCACGAACCCCGGCGCGTACGGGTTCTCCACCAGGTGCGCCGTCGCGTCCGCCGCCGACAACGTGATAGTGATGATGAAATCCGTCGCCGCGAACCCCAGCAAGGTCAGCACGAACAGCTTGCCCTTCCACCAGGGCAGCAGGTGTTCGAGCATGGCGATGGAGCCTTCCCCGTGCGGGCTCTCCCGGGCCACGCGCCGATACACCGGCAGTGCCCCGAACAGGGTCAGCAGGACCAGGACCAGGGTCGCGATGGGCGAGAGCGCTCCGGCCGCCAGCGCGGCGATGCCCGGTTGATAACCCAGGGTCGAAAAATAATCGACGCCCGTCAGGCACATCACCTGCCACCAGGGATGTTCGTGGACATTCTTGTGGGGGGCGGGTCCGTGGTGTTCGCCGGTGGTCTGTTGGTCGCTCAAGAGCCATTGCCGGAGCGAGACGAGCGGCGGGGAATCGGCCATGTGCAAGGAATCGGCGGCCAGAGGGCGGTAGGCCGTCCGAAGCCCGCGCCTCCAAAAAACTCTGTCATCCTGAGCGCAGCGAGGCACGAACGCAGTCGAAGGACCTCTTCACGATGTATCTAAATTTCTGTCATCCTGAGCGGAGTGAGGCACGAACGCAGTCGAAGGACCTTCCGACCGCCGGTAGGCACCGTGGCTTCGGACAAACGCCTCTAAATTTCTGTCATCCTGAGCGGAGTGAGGCACGAACGCAGTCGAAGGACCTCTCGGCAACGTACCCGGCTGCTTTCGGGCAGAACCTCCCCGAACGATAAGCGGGTCTCTCATCGAGCGGTCCCTCGGTTAGTAAGCTCCCCTCAGACTGCTCTTGGTTGGTCTGACGCGCGCGAAATCCGGGGACCGGATTTCGAACCGCCCGGCGTTCGCCAAATCCCCCCTTCTCTGCTACGTTGACGCATGTCTTTCCCCCTTTCCGTGCTCGACCTTTCCCCGCTGAGTAGCGGCTCGACCGGACGGCAGGCCCTGCTCAATTCCCTCGATCTCGCCCGGCACGTCGATGGCCTGGGTTACGGTCGCTACTGGGTCAGCGAACACCACAATCTGCCCAGCGTGGTCAGCACCTCGCCCGAGGTCCTGATCGGCCACTTGGCCAACGTGACCGCACACCTGCGGATCGGCTCCGGGGGCATCATGCTGCCCAACCACTCCCCGCTCCGCATCGCCGAGGCCTTCCGCACCTTGGAGGCTCTGCACCCCGACCGCATCGACCTCGGCCTGGGCCGCGCCCCCGGCTCCGACAGCCGCGCCTCGCTGGCCCTGCGCCGCACCAAATCAGGCACCGGCGACGACTTCCCCGAATTGCTCGATGAACTCCTTGCCTTCGGCGGACAAATCCCCTGGGCGGAGGACCATCCGCTGCGCACCGTGCGCGCCCTACCCGACGACGTGCCCCTGCCGCCCGTCTGGCTGCTCGGCTCCAGCGACTACGGGGCGCGCCTGGCCGCGCAGATGGGTGTCGGCTACGCCTTCGCGCACCATTTCAGCGCGGATTGGGTCCTCCCCGCCACCCGGGCCTACCGCGACGGGTTCCGCCCCACGCCGGGCCGCCTGCAACGCCCGCACCTGATCCTGACGGTCTCCGCCCTCGTCGCCCCGACCGACGCCGAGGCTGATCGCCTCGCCGGGCCGCTCGACCTGTGGGCGCTCCGCCGGGCGCAAGGCCGTTTTGCCCCGCTGCCCAGCCAGGCGGATTCCGACGCGCACCCCTGGACGGCGCAGGAACGCGCCTTCGTGGCGGACTACCGCACCAAGGTGTTTGTCGGCAGCCCGCAGACGGTGCGCGCCCGGCTGGACGAACTCATCGTCCAGACCGGCGCGGACGAACTGATGGTCATGACGATGGCCCACGACCACGCCCTGCGGAAACGCAGCTACACGTTGCTGGCGGAAGCTTACGGGCTGAACCGCAGCGTGTGGCGTCAGGCCGCCTGATACGGAAAGCCTACCGGACAACGGTGACCTTTTGATCGGGAAGATCTTGTGTATGCAGAGCGTCGTGACCCATTGCCATCAGCATCGTCCCGAGGGAGGGGGGACCCATGGGCGTCCAGTAGAAACTTCACGACAGAACGAGACGGGAGGTCCGAGCGACCAAGACCTTCCGTGCAAACTCGATGCACGCGAGCAAATCCTCGCGTTCCAGATCTGAGAACTCGCCGACGATCCTTTCGATGGAGTCTCCACCAGCGAGGTACTCAAGCATGGTTTCCACGGGGTAGCGCATCCCGCGCACGCATGGCTTGCCGTGACAGATTTCAGGGTCAACGGTAATCCGGTCAAGCAACGAGTCCACGGGGACATTCTACCGATGAAACCGGACCCAAGCAAGCCGTCCGCCCTCACTCCCAAGGTCTTTCCGTTTGCGGAGGATCCTGGGGAGCGCATGCGAGGCGCGTGCCCTCTTTGGCACCTCGCCAAAGCGCGGGGGGCCGCCACCCCGGAGCTGACAGCGGGGCGCCGTCCGCAGCACGCGAGGCGCGTGCGCTCCCCAAACCTGACCTACTGGTGCCAAATTGAAGGACCTTGCCCTCACTCCCGCATCAACGCCAGCAGCACGTTGGGATCGACCGGCTTGACGAGGTGCTGGTCAAAACCCGCCTCCCGCGAGCGGCGGCGGTCACTCTCCTCGCCGTAACCGGATACCGCCACGAGCATCGCGTCCTTGAGCGTTTCCTCCCGCCGCAACCGCATGGCCACCTCGTAGCCGTTCATCCCCGGCAGGCCGATATCCAAAAAAACAAACTTTGGTCCCTGCGCCAGAGCCGCCTCCACCGCCGCCGGTCCGTCGTAGGCCACCTGCACGTCGTAGCCCTGGCGGGTGAGGATCCGCGCCACCGCCCGGGCCGAATCCTCGTTGTCGTCCACGACCAGCACCTGCACCTTCTGCGCCGCCGCCGACGCTTCTCCGACCACCGGGGCGGCGTCTTTTTCCGACCCGGCAATCCGCGCCGCCGGCAGGCGCACCGTGAACTCGCTGCCCTGCCCCGGCCCGCCGCTCGTCGCGTGGATCGTGCCGCCGTGCAGTTCCACCAGCGAGCGCACCACCGTCAGCCCGATCCCCAGGCCGCCCTCGGTCCGCGCCAATGTACGGTTGCCCTGCGCGAACAACTCGAACATCTGCGGCAGCTTGTCGGGCGGGATGCCGCTGCCGTTATCCCGGACGCTGATGGCGACGTGTTCCCCGTCGCGCACGGCGCTCAGACTGATCTGCCCGCCCTTGTCGGTGTACTTGGCGGCATTGGTCAGCAGGTTGACAATCGCCTGCTCCAGCCGCACGGGGTCCGCTTCCACGAAAAACTGCCCCTCGGCGGCGTCCACCCGCAGGTCGTGGCCACGTTCGCCGATCAGGCCGCTGACGGTGTCCGTCGCCCGGCGGAAGACGTTCGCCACGTCCAGTGTCTCCTTGCGCAGCTGGATCATGCCCTGGGTAATGCGGCTCACGTCGAGCAGGTCGTCGATCATACGGCTGAGCTGCCGGATCTGGCGTTGGATGACCTCCATCGCCCAGGCGACATCCGTCGCGTCGTCGGTGTCGCTGCCCAGGGCGACGGCGTTGCGGATGGCGGACAGGGGGTTGCGCAACTCGTGCGCCAGCATGGCCAGGAACTCGTCCTTGCGCTTGTCGTTGGCGCGCAGTTCTTCATAGAGCCGGGCATTCTCAATGGCGCGGGCGGCGATCTGCGCCAACTGCGTGAGGACCGCCGCGTCGTCGGGCGTGAACCCACCCGCCTCCTTGCTGGTCAACTCGATGACGCCGATGCGCTGCTCGCCGTGGCCCACCAGCGGGGCCGAGAGCGCCGAAGAGCGCACCGCCCCCTCCGAGGAATCCATCGGCAGATCGTCGTCGGCATGGGACGCGACGGTCAGCGGCTGGACGCCGGGCAACAACGGACCGGCTGGCGCGGCGGTCGTGACCGCGTGGCGCGCCCCGATGAGCTGGCGGGCCTCCGCCGTGATGACTCCCAGCAACGACTGCACGTCGAGCGTGGTGTTGAGCCGCGCGGAGGTCTCGGCCAGCCGCCGCAATTGCTCGCTGCGCCGTTCGGCGGCTTCCTCGGCGTGCTTGCGCTCGGTGATGTCGAGCACCGTCCCGATGAACCGTTGGCACTGGCCGTATTCATCGAAAGCCGCCTTGCCGAGCGAGGAAATCCAACGCTCTCCGCCGCCTTCCTGTCCGACCACGCGAAAGTCGGCGGCGAAAGTCCCGTCGCCTTCGGGGGTCAACGCGCGCTGCACCGCCTGATCGGCCCCCTCGCGGTCGTCCGGGTGCACTTTGCCGAGGAAGGTCTGATAATCGACCGGAATCCCCGGCGGAACGCCGAACATGGCGCGGGAGGTGTCTGACCAGGCCAGGTTCCCGGTCCCCGGAACGTATTCCCAGGTTCCGAGCTTGGCGGCTTCCAACGCCAGGCGAAGCCCCTCGGCACCGGCGAGCGCGGCGTCCTCGGCGAGGCGGCGGTCGGTGATGTCGAGCACGACGCCGGGAAACCGGGTCACGGTCCCCGTTTCCAGGTCGCGTTCCCCCCAGCCCCGGGCGACCACCCAGCGAAAGGTGCCGTCCGGGCGGGCGATCCGGTACTCCACCTCGTAACGGCTGCCCGCTTGCGTGGCCTTCTCGATGGCCGCCGCGACCCGCGCGCGGTCGTCCGCATGGATGGCGGCGGTGTAATGTTCGACGGGTCCGCCGTTGGCGTCGGCGTCGGAGACGTTGAAAAGATGGGCGAGGTTGCGGTCGGCGAAGACGCGGTTGGGGACCACCTCCCAAATCCAGGTGCCGATTTCGGCGGCCCCCAGCGTGGCCTCCAGCCGGGCGCGGGTGTCCTTGATCTCGCGGTCGGAGAGCACCTGCGCGGTGATATCGGTGCTGCGGCCCACGATGAACCGGGGCCGGCCATCCGCCGCCGGGCCGGTGGGCGAAAGGTGCATCTGCCAGTAGCGTTCCTCCAGCCCGCCGCCCTCCGCGGCGGGCCGGGGGATATCGTACCGGTAGGGCGAAACCACCTCGCGTTGGCCGGTGCGGCGGATCTGCTCCAACACGTCGAGAATGACCTGCATACTGTCGGCGTTCCGGCTGCCCGGCGCGGCGGGGAACGCGTCGAAAAGGCCCCGGCGCAGCATAGTTTCGCGGCGGGTCATCGTGCCGTGCAAAAATCCGTCGCTGGCCGCAACGATGGGGTACCCGTCCTGCGCCCGTAGGATGAACAGAAGTTCGGGCGACGCTTCGAAGAAGGCTTGGTAATCGGCCAATTCCGGCGGTTCAAGCTCGTTCATGCGGCAGAGATCACTTTATGCATAGGTCCGAAAGCCGATGGGCGATTCTACCCCACGCAGACGGTAGAACCCGGCGCGAACTTGGGATCACCTTGCCCTCTCAAGCTCATACGACTTCTATCGGGGCAAACCGCGCGGCGGGCCGTCTCGTCGGCGCACTTATTGGCGGCGTGCTCGCAGGGCAGGGTGGCTGGCGACCTCCGGGCGCCGTCATGCACGCCTCCCGGGTGAGGGGGTTTGGTCCGGGTATCGGCGTTCCCGACGGCGCCCGGAGGTCGCCAGCCACCTTGCCGGAAAGGAACGCTTGGTGTGAAAGTGCCGGAGGCTTTTCTTTTCAGTTCCGGCAGGGGCGCAAGACCTCAGCCCACGGCGTAAAGGTACCAACGCACCGCCATCAAGATGATCTCGGGGGCAAAGTGACGCCAGTTAGAACGAATCCCGTTTGAATCAGCCGCGGGATCATCGTCCTTGGGCCAGCCTGAGGTGCCCTCGACGGTGGAAGGTCCTTCGGCTCGTTACCCTCGCTCAGGATGACAGACTTTGGGGGAGGATTCACTGCAAGGCTTATCCAATCGGGATGCGCTCTAGACGGGTAGACAGTCGTCAGGGCCGAGATCATCCCCCCATTCCACCAGACCGCGACCCGGGCCTGGCAACACAGCCACTTTTGCTGGCAGTCGATTCACATCATGCGGCAATGCTACGGCTGAAGTGAAAGCTCCTCGAATGGATGGTAGTCAATCGGGTTGCCATGCCAGCCGCGCACGCTCGGGCTCAGCAGGTAAACGTTCGTGTAAAAATACACCGGCGCAATCGGCACATCGTCGAGCAAAATGGCTTCCGCCTGCTGAAATAGCTCGTTGCGCGCGTGGCTATCTGCCGTCCCCCGCGCCTGCTGGAGAAGCCAGTCGTATTGCGCACTGCCGAATCCGGTCATATTGTTCGCTCCCCCCGTCAGGTAGTTATTCAGGAAAAAAGTCGGGTCCTGTGAGCCGATCCAGCCCGCACGGCAGATCGTATAGTTCATCGTGCGGCGATTATTGAGGTAAACCTTCCATTCCTGATTGTTCACGCGCACATCCACCCCCAGTTCCTTTTTCCACATTTGCTGCACGGCGACGGCGAGTTCCTGGTGGAGTTCGCTCGTGTTGGTGATGATTTCCATCGGCGGCAGCCCCGCGCCGCCGGGATGGCCCGCGTCGGCAAGAAGTTTGCGAGCCGCGACCGGGTCGTACGCCATCCGCGCCCGCGGAAGGTAGTCGCCCGTGCCGGGCGGAGTGTAGTTAAAGGCCGGTGACTGGCCACCCCGAGCCACGTTTTTCACCAGACTTTCGCGGTCGATGCTCATCGCCAGGGCACGCCGCACGCGGAGATCATCCAGCGGCGGCTTCGTGGTGTTGAACATGTAGAAGTAGGTGCCAAGATTTGGGTCAATATGCAGCAAGGTGGGATGATCGCGCCGGTAGGCGTCGATCTTGGAGGTCGGGATGTTGCCGTTGCTCGTCTTGTGGAGCAGACCGGCGCGAAAGGCGTTTTCCTGGACATTGGCATCCTCGATTGGGTAATAATGAACCTCGTTGATGCGCAGGCGGTCCCGATTCCAATAATGCGGATTCTTCCGGACGGCGATCTGTTGATTCGGCGTCCACTCAGCCAGCGCGTAAGGGCCGTTGCCAACGAAGTTTTCCGGTCGGCTCCAGGCTTGATTGCCACGATCATCAACCGCGCCGGTTTTCTCCACCGCCGGTAGATAAACGGGGAAGAAATACCATTGCAGCAACAGGCGCATCAGGTAGGGGGTGGGGTGTTCAAGATCGAGGCGCAGGGTGCTGTCGTCCACGGCATGGACGCCTACCTCATTGAAGTCGGTGATCTTGCCCTTGTTGTAAGCTTCGGAGTTCTTGAGCGGCCAGAGGAAGTAGGCCAGTTCGCCCGCGAGCTTGGGAGAGAGCGCGCGGCGATAGCTGCCGACAAAATCGCGCGCGGTGACGGGCGCACCGTTGCTCCAACGGGCATCGTGGCGCAGATGAAAGGTGTAGGCGGTCTGGTCCGGTGAGATGTCCCAGCGCTCGGCCACGCCGGGGGTAGGATGGAGGTCCGCGCCATCGGCACGGACCAGCCCTTCGTAAAGCGAGTAGAGAACGTTGGCCTCGGGGATGCCAACGCACAGGTGCGGGTCGAGTTCGCGCGGCTCGCTGTAGTTGCCGAGATGGAGGATGCCATCACGATTTCCCTGCTCGACGCGGGTCAGCGTGGCGTGGCGGTTGCACGCGCCGACGAACAGGGCGCAGGCGAGCCCGGCCGCCACCGAGGCGAGCAAACGTGCGAGGTTCATCCGGTGATACTTGGGGCCCATGATCGAATAGCGTTTGATAATGCAGAATGTACATCATGCCCTCCCTCGCCGTCTTGCGGCAAAACGCGGGGGCTTCACAGACCGCCGCCGCGACGAGGTCGAACGGCTGCACCGCAGATTCAGAGAATTTAAGCACCCCGTATCTCTTGCTCGACCCACCCGAACGAGCCGTAAAGCCCAAAGGCATTTTCCAATTTGGCGAATACCCGTTGCGTCGCCCGATGAAACGCCATCGGCGACACGCGAATTTTCCCGACGCCTCGACAACCGGGGACTGGCAGGCAGATGTGGCGGAGGGTTTTCTCCGCTGATTCTGCCAAGAGATGCAATCTGAGCGCCCCGAAGATTTGGCTCGGGATGGTTACTTCAAAATCGATCCGCAGCCCGTGTTCATCCCAGCTGATGCGACGAATCGGGTGACCTCCCGCAGGAATTCTGATGGCTGGATGTTTCAGAAACATCTCTTCCGTGCGGGCATGTGCCAAAAAGCGTCGACGGCTGAGCAGAATCTGTGAGCGGTGGCACAAAATGGCGCGTCGCTTCCCCTCGGTTTCCGTGGCATCAAGCGAGAGCCCGAGCACCTGACCGCGCGCGGGGTCCGGCTTACCATGCACGATGTAGGATAGCACAACGGGAGATGGCATCCGACCCGCACCGGCCATCCAACGCAAGGCAATGTCCAGGGCAATGCCAAGCGCACTATGGTCAGGGTGACGATCATCAGACGAGGGGACTACCAGGTGGCTCGGTTGCCAGGCGGTGATCGCCTTGCACAAATCTGCGAAAAGGAATGCGCCCCCGGACAGCAACAAGCCGGTTAACCCTTGATCGGGCAATGCCCAGAACTCGGCTGCTGCCGGATCATGTCCCAACGTGAGCAGGGCCGCCAGCGCTTCGGCGCGACGTGAAGCACCCCAGCGCGTCCGCCCCTCCGCCCCGGACACCCGCCAGCGCCGCTCGATCACTCGCTGGGGCCAGGGGTTGTTATCGCCGTCGGTGAGGAAAATGACGTGGGTGGCTACTCCCGCCTGCGCAGCACGTTGCAGCAACCCACCGGTGGCCAAAGATTCGTCATCTGGATGCGGGGCCAGGATCAACAGGCGGTCGTCCTTGGTGAAGGGGGGTAAATTGTCCATGAACCGCGGCAAGGGAATCGGAAACCAACAGGGGACGAAAGCCTTTTTTCCAGGCATCGGCCCAGAATACCACCAAGGGACCTCCTGCCCTGGCGGCGAAGCCATGCACACCGGCTGACAACCATCGTCCCTCGTCTCCGGGCGGCTGGCCGTCGAGCTGGCCGAAAGCAAGTTCTCCCATCATATCCAAAACCACGTAATGGGCTGGGACCTCGATTTGAAAATAGGATTGACGGGAAGCACTGGAAGGGTCTTGGGCCACGGGTGGCACCACTTTGCCGAGGACTGAAAAGCGGCCAAGCTCCACCGGTTCCAAGGCATTGCCCGAAACCGCGAGGCGGCCAATGGGCAAATAGTTGGCCCCCACGAACGCGTGCGCCTGCGGGGGGAGATGCCTCGCATGAACAACGGCGGTCTGCGTGGCGATCAATCGTGCCGCGATGTCGTCCGCTATCAGGCCGCGGCGCAGCCGTTCCAGGGTGATGCCCTCCAAGGCAAAGTAGAACGGGCGCTGGCGAAAAATTGTCTCGCCCTTGTCATCCATGACCGGGTCTCCGGGTGCGGTCAATCGTTTGATCGTGCTCAGCATTTCGCGCTGGCGGCCAGTATGATTCTGCCAGGGACCGTGGACGCAAAAAATCGCGGTAATTTCACTTGCCACCAAGGTAGCAACCAACATCGTTTCAAGCCAGGGGTCGGCGGCCGGACCCGGCAGACCCTTCTCTTGGGGATTGCCCCGGCGGCGCAACGGAGCAAAACCTGCGGCCACAATCAACAAGACCAACGGTGGAATGGCTGGCAGGTAATCCTGCATGGTGAGCAGCGGCCAAAAGCTCACCAGAAGGACCGGGTAGGCACAAGTAGTCAGCACGAAGACAGTTCGCTGAACCCGCCACGGATCAGCCAGGCGACGAGGTCGCAACAACAGGGCACGGGCCGCCACGAACAGCCCCGGCAAACAAAGCGGAAAGAGGAGCGGGCGCCAGCGCAGCCACCCCTGGTCTTGCACCAGGCCCGGCAGAATGTTGTGTGAAACCAGACAGTAACACAACGGTTTCCAGGCCCCTTGGACGACGAATAGCGCGACGAAGGAACCCAACACCAGCGTCAGACCAAACAAGATGGCGGTGCCACGAGCCAGCCACCACGGGGGGGGCGGAACTCCGAACTGCCGCCAGTCAGCCACAATCACGAGCCCGACCGTGAGCGCGAGAGTCCCCGCTAGAAGAATAGTCTTCATTGACGTGGCGAAGGCCAAGCCGAAGATGATCCCGAAAAAGAATAGCCGGCGGGAAGTAGGCGGGCCCGTCAGCAGAACAGCCAGTGAGAGCAGCCAAAACGCGGTCCAAAGAGTATCGGGGCGAAATTCGACGGAGGTATAAAAAAACGTGGGCCAGTACCCGGCGATGACCGCCGCCCAAAGGCCCGTCCGGGAGTCGAAGAGGCGCCGGCCCAACCAATAGAGTCCACAGAGGCACAAAGCGCCCACCGGAATCATGGCGAGCCGCATCCATGGGACGATGTCGGCCCTCTCGCCGAGAACCGCTAATAGAGGGGCGCACAGCCCGGAAAAGAGAGGCGAGTGGTTGTCAAAAAAGTCCCGGTACAAGAGTGCACCCTGCGTCCAGCCCCAAACAACGTGCAAATGCTGTGGTTCGTCGCTGTCCAAGCGAAACACAAAAGCATAGATGGCATGTAACACCGCCAAGGCGCTGAGGAGGAGCAGTGCGGAGGCAATTTCCACCCGCCGGCTGAATGGGGCAAGCGGGGTCTGAGGGTTGAGATGGGAGGAAAACAACGAGATATGCAGTGAACTGGAGGATACGTTACGGTAAGATGGGCAAACGCTCTGGACACTGGCAACTCATTCTTTTTGAAGAACCATTCGCCAACGCGGCGGCAGCCGAGAGCGCGGCGGCTTACCTGCAAAGTCTGCTCAGCAACGTGGAGCGCAAAAACGCCTGGCAACTCGCCGAGGTGGCCGGTCTGGAAGAGGCTTTGCGCGCTGGTGGGCTGATCATCTGGCAACTCAACCGCTGCCGATATCAGTTCATAACAAGCTCTAAACCGAACGCAGCCGATCCTCGATTTCCCGCAGGCTGCGCGTCATCGGCAACCGCTGGTTGTCCAGGAGGATGGCGACGTGCTCGCCGGGCGCGACGGATTGCAGTTCCCGGACCCGGCGCAGGTTCAGGATGGCCGAGCGGCTCACGCGCAGAAATGTTTCAGCGGGCAGTTGCTCCTCCAGGCTGTTCATCGTCTCGCGGATGATGTGAGTCGTCTTGCCAACGTGCAGGATGGCGTAGTTGCCCGCCGCTTCCACCCAATCTACGTCCTCCGTGGCAACGAACACCACGCGCTCTCCCGTGCGGACCGCCAACCGGCGCACGCGCGGGGCAGCGGCCCGTTCGGCCAGCAGATCGAGCAAGGCCTGCGGCAGACGGGGCAAGGACTCCCGGGCCGCCAGCCTCTCGCGGACGCGCGCCAGAGCCTCCGCCAACCGCTCGCGGCTGGTCGGCTTGAGCAGATAGTCGAGCGCGCGAGCTTCGAAGGCCCGCACGGCGTGCTGGTCGAACCCGGTGACGAACACCACGGCGGGCAAACCGGCGGGATCGAGCGCACGCAATGTCTCGAAGACATCCATGCCGGGCATCTGCACGTCGAGCAACAACAGGTCGGGCGCGTGTCGCCGCACCGCCTCGACCGCACTCGGCCCATCGCCGCACTCGGCGGCGATTTCCACGTCCGGCTGACCCGAGAGCAGGCGGCGCAGACGCTCGCGCGCCAGCGGCTCGTCGTCCACGATGATGATTTTCATGGGTGCACTTCCTGATCAGCCAACTACTCCTACCATCACACCCGCGCCACCGCAGGGTCTCGTTTCACCGTCGCCTCCGGCTGATTGCGACCGGACCAGTGGACGATAAACCCGATTTTCTCGTCTATCGGAGTGTGTGGACCGATGGCAGGCACCCCGTCAGCGGTCGTGACCGGTTCGCCCCGGCGAGAGGCAGCCTGGCGTCAGTCCGGCGGCGTTTGGACCCAAATGCCTCGCGGGCGATTCAGGGGGAGACTATTCTTGGCTCTTCCCACATGCCTGCCTTTTTTCGACCGCTCCGTCCCTTGCTCATTGGTTGGGTGTGCAGTTTGCTGGTCAACGCACTGCTGTCGTTGGTCCTGGCCAGCCAGATCGCCGCGACCATTTCGCTGCCGCTGGGCGTGGTTTGGCGCACGGCCACGCTCGTCTGGTTGCCGTGGGCGTTGGTGGCACCGCTGATTTTTCGTCTGGTCTCGCATCTGCCGCTGGAGCGTGTGCGCTGGCGCCTGGCCTTGCCGACGCATTTGCTTTGCGGGATCGCCATCGTCTGCTTTTGCACCACATGGAGAGAGGCATTGCTGCCGCGGCCCCCGGACCCTTTTCCATCATCGGGCGTGCCGGTTGCGGGTTCTCCGTGGCATACTCCGCCGAGCAGCCGTCAGCGGTGGGTGTTCGCGCTGTTGTCCCAGTGCCTGCCCATCTATCTGGTGCTGGTCAGCACCGCCCACGCCTTCTCTTTCTACCGGCGTACCCTCGCGCAGGCATCCAGCCTGGATCAGGCGCGGCTCGCCTCCCTCAAGATGCAGTTGCAACCGCATTTTCTCTTCAATTCGCTCAACGCCATCGCCGAATTGGTCCACCGGAACCCGGATGCCGCCGACGAGATGATCGTTGCGCTGAGCAAACTCCTGCGGCTGAGCCTGGAAACGTCCGGCGAACAGATGCTGCCGCTGCACCGCGAGCTGGAGTTTGTAAAGAATTACCTGGCCATCGAACACGTCCGTTTCGGAGATCGTCTGAGATTTGAGCTGGATGTGCCTGCCGACACGCAGGCCGCGCTGGTCCCCGCTTTTTTGCTTCAGCCCCTCGTGGAAAACGCCGTCCGCCATGGTCTGGAACCGCGCAGCGGTGCCGGGTTGCTCACGGTGAGCGCGCAACGACTCGGGACGATGCTGCGACTCTCCGTCGCTGACAACGGGGTGGGTCTGACCTTGGAAAAGCCATTGCGCGAAGGCATCGGTTTATCCAACACGCGCGCGCGCCTGAACGCTCTTTTCGACGGCGCCGCGAGCTTGGAACTTGATCCTGGTGCAGGGTTGGCGGTGCATGTGACGATCCCGTTCCGTTCGATGACGTAGGGGTCGTGTTGAAATTCTCGAAACTAGAGCGCATCTCGGTTGGATAAGCCTTGCTTGAATCCTCCCCCAAAGTCTGTCATCCTGAGCGAGTGGAACGAGCCGAAGGACCTTCCACCGTCGAGGGCACCTCAGGCTGACCCAAAGGCGATGATCCCGCGGCTGATTCAAACGGGATGCGCTCTAACACTACTCTTGCACTACTGATGTTCTCTTCTCAGGCTCAGATTGCTTCCACGGGGATGGCCTGCGCGCAGCGGCCCACCGGTTGGGTTTCACGCGGGAGCGCTGGCAGGTCGAGCGGCTCGGTCACCGTAGCAAGCGCTCCCGCCGCCGTTCGAGGCCAGGCGTCCATCGGGCGGTCGCAGTAAAGTTTCACGCCGTTGTCGTCGGGATCGCGCAGGTAAATGGC
>CAHJWO010000087.1 GCA_903642295.1 PVC group bacterium
ACGATGAACTTTTCCGACCTCATTGCCAGTCCGGGCGAATGGCTGCGCGCCGACGGGCCGCACCACGATATCGTCATCAGCAGCCGCGTGCGGCTCGCGCGCAACCTGCGCGACCTGCCCTTTCCCGGCTGGGCCAAGAAGGCCGACCGCATCGCCATCCTCGAACAACTCAAACCCCAGGTCGAGGCGCTCCCTGACATGGATGACGCCTTCGCCGAATACCTCCAGGACCTTTCCGCGCTGGAAAAACAGGTGCTCGTCGAGCGCCACCTCATCAGCCGCGAACACGCTGCCAAGGGGGTGGGCAGCGCCGTGGTCATGAACCGCCAGCAAACGCTCAGCATCATGATCAACGAGGAGGATCATCTGCGGATGCAGGCGATCCGTTGCGGCTTTCAGCTCAAGAACGCCTACAAGCTCATCAACAAGGCCGACAATGCGCTGGAAGGCTCGCTGGACTTTGCCTTCAGCGAGCAACTCGGCTATCTGACCGCCTGCCCCACCAACGTCGGCACGGGGATGCGCGCCTCGGCGATGATGCATCTGCCCGCGCTCGTGCTCAACGAAACCATCAACCAGGTCATCCAATCCGTGAATAAGATCGGCCTCGCGGTACGCGGCCTCTACGGCGAAGGCACGGAGGCGATGGGCAACCTGTTCCAGATTTCCAACCAGACGACGCTCGGCGAGCGGGAGGACGAAATCATCAATCGGTTGGGCAAGGTGATCGACACGGTCGTCAGCCACGAGGAAGCCGCGCGCGAAAAACTCCTGGCGGAAAAACGCACGATGCTGGTCGATCAGATTGGCCGCGCCTACGGCATCCTTGCGCACGCGTATTCGATGAACAGCAAGGAGGCGCTCAATTTTCTGTCGTTCGTCCGCCTGGGGGTGGACCTCGGGTTTTACCCGCCGGAGTTCCGTCTGCCGACCGACGAGTTGTTCATGGAAACACAGCCCGCGCATCTCCAGAAGAACAGCCAGCAAAAGCTCAGCGCCGAGGAGCGCGACGCCCTGCGCGCCGAGATCGTGCGCAACAAGCTCAAACATTTTCCCGCGCCCGACATGACCGGGAAAAGCAAGCCGGACAGCGAAGCAGAGCAGCCCTCCGCTTGAGGTCGGGAAGCCTCTCCGAGGCCTGCCCCATCAGGCCGCAGACCCTTCCGGGGTGGACCGGGCACGACCGGTTTGCTTAGACCTCCGGCAGAAGCCGGTGCAGAGAACTTGTCCGCAGATTCCGCAGATTTTCGCAGATGGGAAGAGAGAATCGACTGCCGACCCCAATCAGCTTCCGACCGCTTCGCTGCCCTCGACTTTCACCTCCTTTCTCTCCTTCCCATCTGCGAAAATCTGCGGAATCTGCGGACAGTTTTCAACCCGGACGGATTGAATCAGCATCCGGCCAACCCCGTCATTGAGTCACCGCCAACCTTTCTGTAATCTTCCCGCAACCATGACCAGGCAGGAGATTTACGACGGCGTGATGATGAATGGCACCACCGATTTCGCGTTGATCGTGGAAACCTTGCGTCGACACGGCGCAAGCGGGTGTGTCATCGGCGGCCTGGCCGTCAACCCCTACGTTCCGCAACAGGCGCGCGGACCCGAAAACGCTGGCTGGGGAGAAGTCGAAGAAATGGGATGAAATCACTGCCGCTCACGGTCGCGTGACCAGCAACCGTATGAACCGACTACTGGCGGCGCTCATCTGCGTCAGATCACGAACCACTACCGTCTGCGTCCGACCATCCGCGTTGTTCGTGGTGCTGAGCGTCTCGACGATGTCTGCGCCTGTGGTCCACGTCGACAGATCCCCCGAAACCTGCGCCAGGTAGGTCACGTCCGTCGCCGCGATCAGCCTGGTATAGGTCAACGTCAGATTCTGCCCGGTCCCGAATCTCCCCACACCGACGACGGGTAAACCCGCCGTGCCCGCGCTTCGCGGGTCGAGTCCCAGCGCGTATTCCAACAGGTTGCCGAGACCGTCGCCGTCCGGGTCGGCGTTGTCGCCGCTGACCGCCGGGTTCGAGAGTTCCGCGCCTGTGAAATACTGCGCCTGCCAAGCGTTATAAGGCGTCCCCACGGTGTAATCCGCCACGACCGGCAGATGGTCGCTTCCGGTGGCCAGCGCGGCCCGGGCCGCTGCGGGAGTGATGGCCCCGACCAACCCGTCCAGCGCCGTGTTCGTGGCTTGATTGACGCTTTTGCCCAGCGCCACCGTCCCGTTGTTGCCGAACGCCCGGCACGATCCCGCCACGTAATGCAAACCCGCCGCCGACGTGCCGTTATACACCGCCGCCGACATGAACTGGAGGTCGTCGCGGTAACGCAATGCCGTGGCGGATTCACTCAGGAGGGTCAAGTAGGCAGAGGTGTTCCACGTCTGGGTGTAATCGTTCGACGCGTTGAGTGGATCGAGCAACTGACCCGTCCCCGTTGCCGTCAGGGTCTGGTAGGCCGCTTCGGTGCTGCCATTCAGGTTGAAGTCGCCCACCGCGAGCACGGTGCTGTTGGCTGGCAGCGCGGCGATGTCGTTTTTGATGATCGTGGCTTCCTGCGCCCGGTACGCCTCGTTGGTGGCCGACGCGCCGCTGAAGCTGGACTTCATGTGGCTGACGTACACGTAGAACTCGGTGCCGGGCGGGCCGCTCACCGGGATGAACTCGTAGCGCGCAACCTGCCGGTATTCGCCGTTGCTCGATCCCCGGGGCGTCCCCACGCCCGCCGACGCCAGCAGCGTGAGCGTCCGCGTGTTGTAAACCACGGCGTTGGGGCCGTTGCCGGTGGAAGGGTTGTTGCCGGATTCGGTCGCCTGGTAGGGGCTGGCGGCATACGTGCCCGCGCCGTAGTAGTCGTTCAAGGCGCTGACAATCGGCGCGACGGTCAGCGGATTGCTGGTGGTTTCCTCCAGCGCCAGCAGGTCGAGCGGATGCGCCGCACCGTTGACCGGCACCTCGCCGATGGCTTCCAGCACGGTGGACAACCCGGGGCGCGGGGTGGTGTAACCGTCGATGTCGGCTTCGATGTTGTAACAAACCACCCGCAGGGTTTGTGCGGCCGACGACCTCTGCGCGTCCGTGAGACACAGAAAAAGTGCGACCCACACGACCGCAAACCGCGCCGCTCGCCGAAGCGCCGCCCGGACCACCCAGTTTCCCCTGCCAACCATTCGCTATTGTCGCAGCCTTGCCGCCATTTGTCACCTTCGGCCTCGAAAAAGCAGGGCGGACACTCCGCGTCGGTCCAACCTTGCACCCGGCTCCGGGTGCAAGCCACCGCCGCGTCGGCTGAGCACAATCTCCTTACGTCTTGAACAACGGTCGCAAAAAGTAGGCGTTCATCGCCGCCGCGAAGTCAAAGCAGCTTTCCTGCTTCGGCACCTGGACCAGTAACGTGGGCGATTCCGTCGGCCCCGCCGTCGTCACGACACCGGTCCGCTTGCGCGAACCCCGCCGCCGGTCCTTCTCTTCGCGGAGACGCTGGGCCTTGGCTTCGTGCCGGGTCTTGCCGTGCTCGCGGGCTTCGAGTTCCTCGACCAGCAAACGCCGGGCGATGAACCGGTTGATGCCCTGGCTGCGCTCGCGCTGACACCGGACCCGGATGCCCGTGGGCCGGTGGAGCAACGTGACGCCGGTGAGCGTTTTGTTCGTCTTCTGGCCGCCGGGGCCAGATGCCTTGAAGTAACTTTCCTCAATTACTCCTTCGACGAGCCGGAGGCGTTGCATCCGCTCGTTCAATTCTTCCTGCTTCTGCATCGAGACAGGGAATCTCAGCATAGTTTTGCGCCAGACACCGCCAGGTGGGGCACTAAGTGGGGGCAAAGGGTTGGTGTAACCATTAGGATGACTGCGAGCAAAGATTACGTTTTCCGACGGAGCTTGGCAACAAATTCCTTCCCGTCGTCGTGAAAAGCTTTTGTGACATTCCCGGCGGATGACGGGCCGTCGCGGCGGCGGATTTGTTGCCGACCGGAAACCGGCTATATTGTCTACAGCCTTTTCTATTTTTCCATGGACGCTGAACTGAAAGTCGGAGACCCCGCCCCGCCCTTTGCTGCCACCGCGCTCGGAGGCGAGTACGGCAGCGGGCAGGCCGTTAACCTCCAGGATTTTGCGGGGAAACACGTGGTCCTCTATTTTTATCCGAAAGACGACACGCCGGGCTGCACCGTCCAGGCGTGCGGTTTGCGCGACCGCTGGCCCGACTTCCAGAACGTCGATGCCGTGCTATTCGGCGTGAGCACCGACCCGGTGGCCAGTCACCAGAAGTTCATCGAAAAACACGGCCTGCCCTTTCCGCTGCTCAGCGACGAGGACGGGTCCATCGTGCGCGCCTACGGCGTGTGGGTGGAGAAAAGTTTCCTCGGCATCAAGTCGATGGGCACGGAACGCTCGACCTTCGTCATCGGACCGGATGGGAAAATTTCGGCCATTTTCCGGCGCGTGAAGCCCGAGGAACACGCGCAACAGGTGCTTGAGACGCTGAAGGCCACGTGACGGTGAAGGCCCCAAGGAAGATCCAAGCTTCAAGAACCAAGATCCAAGGAAGGTTCAAGATCCAGGAGAGCAAACACCTCCTTCATCCTATTTCTGCCATGATCGCGCCGCAGCGAGTGGCCACGTGGGAAGGTCCTTCGGCTCGTTACACTCGCTCAGGATGACAGAATTTTTTAGAAGGATCGCCTGCTTGGTGCCACGGCTGTCATAATGGGTCTGCTGGCCCTTTTCCTCTGTCATCCTGAGCGAGTGTAACGATCCGAAGGACCTTCCACCGGTCGAATCCAGATCAACCGCCCCGCCTAGCCCGACCTTCTGACGCATGGAAACGAAAAGTACCTTTCTTCACCTCTTCGAAAAACTGGAGGGGTTTGTCGGCAAACTGCCGGGGTCCTTGCAGAAACCGATCTTGCAGGAAATCGTTCCGCTCAAGGACCTGTTCCTGCGCCAACGCGCGCCTCGCATCGTGCTGACGGGCGATCCCGCCGCGAGCAGCGCCGGGTTATTCAATGCCGTGTTCACCGCGCCCGTCGCACCGTTCGCGCCGGAAACGACGGCGGACGACGTGCCCAGAGCGTCCGGCTGGCAGGATTTTTCGCACCTCGGGCACGGCGTGCTCCGGTTGCTGGACACACGGGTGACCACCCCCGGCGTGCCGCTGGCCGATACGACACAGGCCGCGCTGGCCACGGAGTCGCCCGATGTGTTCCTGTTTTTGCGCGCCTTTCCGACCGATGCCGACCAGGACGAGGCGCAGTTAAAAGCGGAACTGGATCGGCTGGAAGCGTTTCTCGATTTCACCGAGAGCCGACACCAGAAGCGGCCCGCCGTGCTGGGCGTGGTGGTCAACCCGGACGAGGTGGAAGCCTCGCCCGGTAACCTGGCATCGGCGCGGGCGCGGCTCCAGGTCGCGCTGACCTCGCGTCCGAAGATTGCGAAATCGCTGGCCTCGACGCTGGACGTTTCGACGTTCATGCGCTTCCGGCTCGACGGCACGTTCGACCCGGAGAGCGACCAGCGCCGGAACGTGAACCAACTGGTTCACGTGCTCGTCGCCGAACTACCCAACGAGGCGCGGCTGGAGATGGCCCGTCTGTCCGGCGCGCGCGAGGCGCAGGCCAAGATCGCGCAGACATTGGTCAAGTCGGTGTCGGCGGTCAGCGGGGCGCTCGGGGCGCAGCCGATCCCGCTGGCGGATCTGCCGTTTCTGCTGACGTTCCAGGTGGCGATGGTGGCGGGCGTCATCTACATCAGCGGGCGCGAGATGAGTCTCAAGCTGGCGACGGAGTTCCTCGGCACGATGGGCATTAACGTGGGCTTGGGATTGGTGTTGCGCGAGGGGGCGCGGGCGGCCGTGCGCGCCGCCGGGAAGCTGGTGTTCCCCGGGGTTGGCAACCTCATCAGCGGGTTTGTCGCCAGCACGGGGACGTATGCCATCGGGCGCGCGGCCACCGCGTATTATATCGAAGGCGTCAGTTTGCCTGACGCGCGGTTGCTCCTGAAAGAAGCCCAGAAGCCGGGCAAGATTTTTCATCTGCTCGACCGCCGCAAGAACGGCAGCGAGAAGGATGGTCGTTGAATTGGAAACCCGTTATTTGCCCAGGTATTTGTTGGCGTACTCGGTGGAGAGATGATCCATCCGAAAACACAGCGCGCTGGCTCCCTCGCCGCCAATGATTCGGACGATGCGGTGTGCCCGGTGCAACCGCAGGTTGTCCGCCTCCGAGAGGGTATCGTCATCGCCCATCGCCCCCACTTTCTCTTTGATGAAGCTCGTCGCTTTTTCCCCCGCACCCACAAACCGCCACAACGCCGTATCTGCGGCGACGCTGTCCTCGCCCGCGAGTTCCTCCCACAGGCGCGGCAGCGCGTCTTTGTCGGTCAAGGTTTCCGCCGAGAAAGTATGCATCTCAAAATTGCCGATGCCCCAGACCTGCTGTTCGCTGGGCGGGTCCACATAGGCACCCGCGAAATCCAGGATTACCTGATCATCGGTGTGCGGGAAGAGGACCTCCATCTTGTACAATCCATTCTTTGGTCGATCCGAGTCCTTGATGTCCACCACGTTGCGCTCCGCCACCCCCGTCCAGGCCGGGTGGATTGCATTGGGATAGTCGTCGGGATAGGATTGCTCGTCGTTGCCCGCGTAGCCCCAGCCGCAGAAGGAAGCGGAAATCAACCGTTGCGCTCCCCGGACGGAAAACGACCAGAGATCGGGTCCCCACACCGGGCTGCTGCCATCCCAGGAGCCGATGATGTAGAGATCGAAAGTGACCTTGACCCAGTGGTGCGCGGGCAGATGGTCCAAGGTCAGGGAAACCGGCTGGCTGCCAAAGGGGCCGTGGTAGGATTTACCCCCGCTGTTGGCGCTGACCTTGGTTTCGGACCAGTGGCTGACGATTGCCGCGTCGGAGTAAACGGCGGCATCCTCGGCGTGAGCAGACCGCGCCAGCAATGCGGCGAAGACGAGCACGGGGAGCCACCACGGCGAGACACGAGGGAAGGCGGGATGCATAGTGGGCATTCGATAACAGAACGAACAAACCAAGCTCAGGTGCAGCCGGGGGCGAGGTCAAGCTGGAAAACCAGGAGGAGGCCCACCGCCCCCGGCTGTCACCTGGAGCGCCGTGTTAGACGGCGGGCGATGGAACCAGCGCCGGAGGGTGAAAGCGCAAAACGTGGTGCTAGCTAGCGCGGTGACGCAGGAAAGCAAGGTAGTCAGGGACGCCATCTGCACCGGGGGTGACAAGGTGGGTGCCACCTCCACGGAGTCATCGTTCCTTGGGCTGCCATCGTAGCCAAAATCCCAAGGCCGGACCTCCTGAAAAGCGCGAGAGGCTAACAAACCCGCCAAAGCCGCTGCCAGCAAGAACGCCCCCCATGCTAACCGTCTCCGGGGCGGGAAGGCGGCTACCCAGCCGCCAAAGAACGACACCCCCCACCAAAGATTGCACAGGACAAACCACCCGAGGAAGAACGCAGCTAGGAACCAGACGTGCAAGAAATCTAAAACGGCGCGAAAGCTTGGTGGGCCTACCAGTTCGTGGAAAGACAACGCGCAAGCAAGGGATGACCCGATTGCCGCCGAGTAGAACAGCAGGAAGACACAGCCGACGAGAAAAGGCAGGAGCTTGGCGGACCTTTTCATTGGAAGGGATCGTAGCCGTCTAACTACAGGTAGACGAAAGTTCGCAGAAAAAGGCGAACATTTTTCGTCTAATCCGGCCTGTGGCGCAAGCAAGGAAGGCGGTGCAAAATACGGCAAACGAGCACCATCCGGTCAAACCGGACTTTTGGGCCCGCTGCCTCAATTACTGCGCGGAAATTCCACCGTCGGGCCGCCCTGGAAATTGGCCTGCCTGGCGGCGGTTTCCACCGTCGGGCCTGCCCCAATCGTGGGTACCCCGTTCTGGACGCCGATCATTCCGGGCGTGATGCTCAGCGACGGGCGCTGAATCCCCGCGTCGCTGCTCGCCAGGATCGGCGGCTTGCCGCTGACCGCCGTCGCCGCCATGTAGTTGCCGATGGCCAGCGCAATCGCCTCGGCCTCGGCCTGCCGATAGGCCGGTTGCGCGATGCGCGCTGCCTCCTGCGGGTTGCTGACAAACCCCCCCTCGATCAGCACGCCGGGAATCGTGCAAAGCCGCAGCACGCAGAACCGCGCCCGCTTGATGCCCCGGTCCACCATCGGCAGACGGCTCAGCAGCGCCGCGTGCATGGCCGTGGCGAGGGCCATGTTCTCCGGGTCCTCGGTGTTGCCCGCGCACGGGATCAGGTAAGAGGCGGACGGACTGTCGTCGCCCGTGGACGGCACGAAGCGCGGCGCGAGCGTGTAGGTCTCGATGCCGGTGCCGAAGTCGCTGCCCGCGTTGAAGTGGATGCAGACGAAGATGCCGTCGCGGAACTGGTTGGCATACGCGGCGCGCTGCTCCAGTGGGATGAACGTGTCGTCGGTGCGGGTCATCTGCACCTTCAAGCCCTTGCGCAGCAGCAGTTGCCGCAGCCGCAGCGCCGTGTCGAGAGCAAAATCCTTTTCATTGCCGTAGATGCTGGTTGCCCCGTGATCATACCCGCCGTGCCCGGCGTCGATGACCACCGTGCGGATGGCGGTGGTCCCACGAATCCGGTTAGGCCGCAGCACCGGCTCGACGAGCTTGGTCAGATCGAGCCGCGAGAGCAACGCGTCGCCCCCGTGGTCGATGAGGTCGCTGCTCATGATGAACTTCACCCCGTTGATGATGAGTTCCTTGGAACCAACCTCCCCCTTGATGACGCAGCCGGGCGATTGCAGGGTGAGATTCTTGCCGTTCTCGATGTATTTGAGCTTGTAAAAATCCGCGACGTTACGCATCGTCAGGAAGTCGCGGCTGTCGTACTTCACGACGTTCCAGACCGCCTGGGCGCGGGCGTTCGGGACCAGGTTCCCGAACCCGCCAGCCGCCGTCAACAGGCACAGCAACAGTGCCTTGATCAGAGATCGGGACGGATTCAGCATGACCGGGAGAGCCTGAAGAGAGGCGGGACGATTGACAAGAAAATTCACGGTGTACAGCAGGTGTAGAGCCAAGCCCTATCGGTAGCGTTGCCACGCCTGGCATTCTGCTGAGAGTACCAAACGCCGACAAACGTTCACCCCGTTTGACGGAGTGAGCCGCCGTTAAGCTTCGCGCTTCGCACCCTTTTTGGTTGGGGTGGCGTGCAGGGCGACCCCGTCATTGCGCTCGTGAAAATAACGCAACGACCACTCGCTCGGGAAAAGGAGCACCGGCTGGCCGCCCGTGTCGTCGGCCACCGACGCGCCCGTGGGCAGCTTGAGGTCGCCCACCCGGTCAGCCGCAAAATCCGCGTCGAGCCAGCGCACACGGTCCCAGGCGGCGGTCTCCAGGCGCGACTCCGCGCCGTACTCGCTTTGGAGCCGGTACTGCACGACCTCGAACTGCAACGGGCCGACCGCTGCCAGCAGCGGCACGTTCGACACCGAGCCGCGCGGATGAAACACTTGGATCACGCCCTCCTGCAAAAGCTGGTCCAACCCCTGCCGGAACTGCTTGTACTTGGCGGTCTGCGGGTTGCGCAAATAGGCAAAACACTCCGGCGCGAACCGGGGAATCTCGTCGTAAATAAACGAATCCTGGTCGCTGAGCGTGTCCCCGATCCCGAACGCATCGTGCCCCACCAGACCGACGATGTCGCCGGGGAATGCCTCGTCCACGATCTCGCGCTCCTGGGCAAAAAGCTTTTGCGGCGAGGACAGGCGCACCTTCTTGCCGGTGCGCAGGTGGGTGACGACCATGTCCCGCTCGAACCGCCCCGAGCACACCCGCAGGAACGCGATGCGGTCCCGGTGGCGCGGGTCCATGTTCGCCTGAATCTTGAACACGAAGCCGGAGAAGGTCGCGGCCTCCGGCGGCAGAAACGCGGACTCACCGTCGCCGTCGATGTCGTGGGACGCGCCGCCGGGCAGGACGATGGCGGGGCGTTTTTCCTCGCGCTCGCCGTCGCGCAGGGGCCGGTGCAGCACGGTGCGGCCGGCGGGCGGCGCGGAGTATTTCAGAAAACCGTCGAGCAACAGCTGTACGCCGAAATTATTGGCCGCGCTGCCGAAGAACACCGGCGAAAGCTCCCCCTTCAACACGGCCGCCGGGTCAAACGCCGCCCCGGCCATTTCCAGCATTTCGATGTCCTCCCTGGTCTTGAGGAAGGTCGCTTCGTCCAACCGTTCCCGCACCACCGGCGAATCCAGGTCGCTGATTTCCAGCGGCGCGCGGTACGCCCCGCCCACCGTCCGCTCGAACAAATGTACCTGCTTGTCGAACCGATCAAAAACGCCCCGGAAATCCGGCCCCAAACCCAGCGGATAATTCATCGGACACGTCGCCATGCCCAGCACGCTTTCCAACTCGTCCAGCAGGTCAATCGGCTCGCGCGCGGGGCGGTCCAATTTGTTCATGAACGTAAAGATCGGCACGCCCCGCCGTTTGCACACTTCAAACAATTTGCGCGTCTGGGCCTCGATGCCCTTGCCCGCGTCGATGACCATGATGGCGGCGTCCACCGCCGTCAGCACGCGGTACGTGTCCTCGGAGAAATCCTGGTGCCCCGGCGTGTCCAGCAGGTTGACCCGGTAGCCCGCATAATCGAACTGCAACACCGTCGAACTCACCGAGATGCCGCGCTGTTTTTCCAACTCCATCCAGTCGGAGGTGGTCGCCCTTTGCTTCCGGCGCGCGGTCACGCTGCCCGCGAGCTGCACCGCGCCGCCGTAGAGCAGCAGCTTTTCGGTCAGCGTGGTCTTGCCCGCGTCCGGGTGGCTGATGATGGCGAACGTCCGGCGGCGGGCGATTTCTTGGTCGATGGCAGGCGTCACGGCGGGAACGAAATGAAGCACGAAACATCGTCCCTGTCGCAGACTCCTTTATCGTTCGGTGTCGGGATCGGGGATGCGGTTGAAGGCGATGCGCATGGGCGTGTAACCGACCGCGCCATGCGCCCCGGCGAAGTACACGGTGTTCTTGCCTTCCTTGAGGTTGAGTTGATCGACCGCTGCCAGCAAGGCGCGGCGGCGATCCCGCTGTTCCCGCTCGAAAAGCGCCGGCACTTTGTTCTTCTCGGCGGTGAGTTCGAGAAAATTGACGCCCACCGCGAAGGGCGTGGCCTCCCGTGCCAGATGGCGGCGGCTCCAAAGCATCTCCAGGATGTGCAGCAGTTCCAACGTGTCCTGCGTGGCGTTGAAATGAATTTCGTCGCCCCAGCCGTCCCGCTCGCCGGTGCATTTGATGAACAGGCTCATCCGGGCCGTCACGCACTGATACGACCGCAGCCGCATCGCCGCTTTTTGCGTGAGTCGATGCAACACGCTGCGCGCTCCTTTTTCGGTGCGCAATTCCGGTGGCAGGATGTGGCTGTGGCCCAGCGAGCGCCGCTCGGTCGAGCGGTAGCAAGTGGGTTTTCCATGCAGGGAGTCATAAAAAAGCTCTCCTTCGATGCTGCCCCAGATGTTGTGCAGCATCGCCCGGGACAGCTCGCAAAGTTGCGCCACCGTATCGACCGAATGCGCCCGCATCCGCGCCTCCATGCGCGGACCGATGCGGTAGAGGTCGCGCAATTCCAGGCGGTGCAGGCATTGGGGGAGATCCTCCGGTCTGATCACCACCAGCCCGTCGGGCTTTTGCATGTCGGACGCCGTCTTGGACAGGAACCGGTTCGGCGCGATGCCGATGGAGCAGGTGAGGATCGGGCTGACCTGCTCGGCAATCGTCTTTTTGATCCGCGCCGCCAACGCCCGCGCCGGACCTTCTTCCATCCATTCGCCCCAGAGAGGACAGTGGGCTTCGTCGATTGACTCGACCTCGGCAGAGACCCCGCATTCCTCGATGATCTCGATCAGTTTTTTCTGGAAACGAATGTACGGCTCGGGGCGTGCTTCCACAATTTTCAGGCCCGGACAAAGCCGTTTGGCCTCGTACACCGGCGTGCCGGTCTTGATCCCAAACGGCTTGGCCTCGCGGCTGGCGGCGATGCAACAGGTGGTCTCAGCCATCAAAGGCACCACCACCACGGGCCGGTTCCGTAATTCCGGACGGAGTGCCTGCTCCGCCGACGCGAAGAAGGAATTGAAATCGATAAACAGCGAGTGGAGATAGGTTTTCACCGAATGTGAATATATTTCACGAAAATCCTATTACCCAGCCCGAGTTTGGCAAGCCCGGATTTATTCCTTATTGATCCGAAGCTCGTGGACGAGGGCTGCTTGCTTTGCAGCGAGGAAGCGCCTCACCGTTGTCACCGCCGTTTGGTGGCGGAGTATTTACGCGGGCGTGGGGGTGCGCTCAGGATTCGCCACCTAGGCTGAACACGGGGCGAGCGCAGATTTTTCCCCGCGCCGCCTTGCGGGCGCGCCCAATCCCTGTCTCTTAACTCCAGCAATTTTATGGAGACAACGATCACCGAAATCCCCAAAGCCTATGAACCCGCCGCCGTCGAGGCCAAGTGGCAGGCGCGCTGGCTGGAAGCCGGTTGCTTTACCGCCGACCCGAAGCGCGTGACCGCCGCCCACCCGGCGTTTTCCATCGTCATCCCGCCGCCCAACATCACGGGCGTCCTGACCCTCGGCCACGTCCTCAACAACACGATTCAGGATATCCTCGCCCGCCGCGCCCGCCAGACCGGCCACGAAACCCTCTGGCTGCCCGGCACCGACCACGCCGGTCTCGCCACGCAGACCGCCGTCGAAAAAGTCCTCCGCAAGGAGGAAAAGCTGACCCGGCACGACCTGGGCCGCGAGAAATTCCTGGAGCGCACTTGGGAGTGGCAGAAGAAGCACGGCCACATCATCATCGAACAACTCAAGCGCCTGGGCTGCTCGTGCGACTGGTCGCGCCAGCGCTTCACGCTCGACGACGATTACGCCGCCGCCGTGCAGCGCGTCTTCGTCGATCTCTACGCCAAGGGTTACATCTACCGCGGCAAGCGCATGGTGAACTGGGACCCGGCGGCGCTGACCGCCCTCTCCGACGAGGAGGTGATCTCCGAGCCGAGAAAAAGCAGCCTCTACTACGTGAAGTACGAGGTGGTGGACCAACCGGGCCGTTTCCTCGAAGTGGCCACCACCCGCCCGGAAACCATCATGGCGGACTTGGCCGTGGCCGTGAACCCCGCTGATCCCCGCTATCAAGATCTCGTGGGCCGGCAGGCGTATCGTCCCTTCCCGAAGGAAGCGATTCCCATCATCGCCGACCCCGCCGTGGACCTCCAGTTCGGCACGGGGGCGCTCAAGATCACTCCCGCCCACGACAAGCTCGACTTTGAGATCGGCCAACGCCACGGCCTCGGCGTGGTGGACGCCCTGCACCCGGACGGCAAGGTCAATTCCCCCGCCGTGCCGGAACTGGACGGGCTGGATCGTTTCGCCGCCCGCAAGAAAGCCGGGGAAATGCTCACCGAACTGGGCCTGCTCTCCAAAGAGGAGCCGCACGAGAACAACGTGGGCATCAGCGAACGTTCGCAGGCGGTCATCGAGCCGCGCCTGAGCGAACAATGGTTCCTGCGTTACCCGAAAACCGCCGAAGCCCTCGCCGTGGTGCGCGACGGTCTGATCCGCTTCTTCCCGCAGCATTGGGAAAAGGTGTACGCCCAGTGGTTGGAGAACATCCAGGACTGGTGCATCAGCCGCCAGGTGTGGTGGGGGCACCGCGTGCCCGCCTGGTACGGACCGGACAAAGAAATCCGCGTCCAGACCGAATCTCCCGGCGACGTCTGGACGCAGGACCCCGATACGCTCGACACCTGGTTCTCCTCGTGGCTCTGGGCCTACGAGACGATGGATGCGCCGACCCGCGCCAAGTTTTACCCCACGGACGTGCTCGTCACCGGGCCGGACATCATCTTCTTCTGGGTGGCGCGGATGATCATCGCCGGGCTGGAATTTCAGCCGGGCCGCACGCCCGCCGTGGAGGATAATATCCCGTTCCGCAACGTGTACTTCACCGGGTTGATCCGCGACAGCAAGGGCAAGAAGATGAGCAAGTCGCTGGGCAATTCGCCCGACGTGCTCGGCCTGATCGAGCAATTCGGCGCGGACGGCGTGCGCTTCGGCCTGCTGCGCATCGCGCCGCAGGGGCAGGACATTCGCTTCGACGAAAAGCAGGTCGAGGAAGGCCGCAATTTCGCCAACAAGATCTGGAACGCCGCGCGCTTCTACCAGATGCAGGAACCGGCGCTGCCCTTCGGCACCCGTGTCAGCTACCGGCCCGCGTCCTACGTGCTGGACATCGAATCCAAGCTGCGCGACACGCAGATCGCCGTCGCGGCAGCTTACAAGGAATTCCGGTTCAGCGAGGCGGCCCAACTGCTTTACAACTTTTTCTGGAGCGACTATTGCGACTGGTTCGTGGAAGCCGCCAAGGCGGACATCGTCGGTGTGGCCAGCGTGCAGCCCGGCCAGCGCGTGACCGAACGCGGCCTCGCCAAGCACGTTGCGCTGTTCACGATGTACCGCGTGCTGACCGGGTTCCTCGAACTGCTGCACCCGTTCATGCCGCACCTGACCGAGGAACTTTCCGAGCGCCTGAGTTTCCCGCCGCGCCCGCCCGCCAAGGCCGACAGCGAAGCCGAAGCGTTGGCGGCGGCGCAGCAGGCATTACCGCACGACACGCCGCTGCCCGCCACCGACGAGCCGGAGCCGAAGACGACGATGCGCCGTTCGCAATTCCTGCTCTACCGGCGGTTGGGCGACCCGATCCAGCTCTCCGGCACGCCGGAGGAAGTGGCCGAGGCGCGCTTCGCCACGAAAGACCTGTACGACGCCGTCAGCGCCGCGCGCAACCTGCGCGCGGAGTATGGCGTGGCCACGAACAAACCGGCAAAGTTCGTCCTGCGTCTGCGGGATGAGTTGGTCGAAGATGCGTTCACCCTGGCGAACACGGTTCGCGCGCTAACCCGGATGATCAACGCCGAGGACCTTGCCCTGAAACCGGACCACGAAGCGCCGCGCGGCACCCCCTCCGCCCGCACGCCGCTCGGTGACCTCTTCATGCCGCTGGACGGTCTGATCGACCTCGACGCCGAGCGCGCCCGGTTGCAAAAGGAGATCGCCAGGACGGATGCCGACCTGCAACTTGCCGTGAAGAAACTCAGCAGCGACTCGTTCGTCAACCACGCGCCGCCTGCCGTGGTGGCCGAGCATCGCCAGCGTCAAATCGACCACGAGGCCAAGCTGGCCAAACTGCGCGGGATGCTGGAAGCGCTCGGATAGAAATTTGGCGGCCAATAGATCTCCGACAAAAGTGCTCCCAAGAGAAAAAAGTGTCCGCAGATTGCGCAGATTTTCGCAGATTGAGGAGAAGTGGAGCGACCGCCTGTCCCCTTTTCTCTCTTCAATCTGCGGAATCTGCGGACACTTTCCGACTTTTGTCGGAAGTCCAATCTTTCACGGCGCACGGAGACATCAGCGCG
>CAHJWO010000088.1 GCA_903642295.1 PVC group bacterium
TGCCAGCGGCGCATGCCCAGGATGCGGTCCACGTTGCGCACGCCCAGGCCCGGCACCCGCAAGAGCAGTTCGCGCGGCGCGCGGTTGAGGTCAATCGGGAAGCTCGCCACGTTGCGCAACGCCCACGCGAGCTTGGGGTCGATGCCCAGCGGCAGGTCGGGCTGCGCCTCGCTAGTGATCTCGCCCACGTCGAAGCCGTAGAAGCGCATCAGCCAATCGGCCTGGTATAGCCGGTGCTCACGTACCAGCGGTGGGGCGATGAGGGGCAGCTTGCTTGACGCGCTCGGGATGGGACTGAACGCCGAGTAGTACACGCGGCGCAGCCGGTGCGCACCGTAGAGCGTGGATGCCTGGGCCAGGATCGCGCGGTCGGCGGTGGGTGTGGCCCCGACGATCATCTGCGTGCTCTGACCACCCGGGGCGAAGCTCGGGGCTTTGACACTCTCGCGCCGTTCCGCCTTCGACTGCTCGATCTTCTCTTGGATCACGGTCATCGACGTGCGGATGCGCCCGATGTTCTTTTCCGGGGCGAGGGTTTGCAGGTCCGTCTCGGTCGGAAGCTCGACGTTGATGCTGATGCGATCTGCCCAGCGACCGGCTTCGGCGATGAGTTCCGGGGAGGCTTCGGGGATCGTCTTGAGATGGATGTAGCCGCGAAAGTGGTGTTCGACCCGCAGCGTGCGCGCGACTTTGACCACCTGCTCCATCGTGTAATCCGGGTTGCGGATGATGCCCGAGCTGAGGAACAGTCCCTCGATGTAGTTGCGCCGGTAGAAGTCGAGCGTGAGTTGCACGACCTCCTCAGGGGTGAAGCGCGCGCGGCGCACGTCGCTGGATTTGCGGTTGATGCAGTACAGGCAGTCGTAGATGCAGAAATTCGTCAGCAGAATCTTGAGCAGCGACACGCAGCGGCCGTCGGGCGTGTAGCTGTGGCAGATGCCCGAGCCCGTGGTGGAGCCGAGTCCCTTGCCGTCACGCGAGTGGCGTTTGTTCGAGCCGCTGCTCGCGCACGAGGCATCGTACTTGGCGGCGTCGGCGAGGACGGCCAGCTTGGAGGAAAGGTCCATAAATCCGGGTTCAAACTACCACAGGTAGTGTACGCGGCCTCAAGCAACTTCGGACGCCAACATCCGTGCGCCGTTTTACCTTGGGGACCGGCCGTATCCATCCGATGGAGATTTGAGCTTTGCTCGCTGGCACTGATCCTACTCGTGGCGGTTACCTCTGCGCTTGCCTTTGCCTTTGCCTTGAGGCTTCTCTGTCGGGTCAGCGGCCGGTTCCGACTCCCAGCCGAGCAGTTGTGCACGCGCTCCTTGCCAGAAAGCGAAGTAACCCGCCTGCGCAAACGGCAGTGTCTCGGCGTCTTCCGGTCGCCAGACAAGATGCAGCGCGATGTTCGCCTTGGCCAACCGTTCCCGCACGACGGTGGTCAGCGTGTGCAGCGGTCCCACGGCCGGGCGTAGTGCGATTACCGCCTGCAAATCCCGCGCCTTTGCCCAGGCAATCAAGGCCTCGGGCAACGGCGCATCCTCTCCGCGCTGCACGGGAGCCTGGAAATGCTCGCCCGCACGGGTCGCAGCATCGGCCAGTCCGGCGCGCAGGTGTTCCTGCCGTTGCAGGCTCAGGCCCTCGGCTTGCAGGATGTTCGCATCCAGACCGGCAAAGACGCTCTGGAAGGATTGCCCGGCAAGCGGCACAGCCGATTCTGGGTTGAGGTCGTCGGCGTGCACCCAGAGGCCGGTGCGTGCGGGTAAGTCGTCCGGCAGTGCCGTGTCACTGGCATCCGCCGGGACCTCGGCGCGGTAAATGCCGCTTTCTTGGACGCGAACGGCGTGCGCGAGTTTGTCCTCCAACTGGTCCAAGCCGCCGGCATGCGCCGCCAGCAAGGCGGGCTCCACGTACTTTTCCAGGTTGGAACGGCGCGTCAGGTAGGTCTTGCCTTGGGTCTGCAAGCCAGCCACCCAGCGCCAGGAAAGTGTGTTGGCCGCCGGGTCGGCATCGAGCAGGTGGCGGTAAAAGAAGTCGGCCCCGAGCTGCCACGGCAACTTTTCAGTGTGAATCCACCAACCCGCAAACCACATCCGCGCATGGTTGTGCAGGTAGCCGGTGGTGCGCAACTCGTCGGCGAAGTAGTCCATGATCTCCACGCCGCTGTGCCCGGCCTCGATTTCCTTGACGCGCTTGGCCTGGTAGCCACGCAACTCGCCGCGCAGGCGGGTCACGTCGGTCAAATAGTCGCTCCACACGGCTGGGCGCAGTTCGAGCCAACTCTTCCAGTAGCGCCGCCACATCATCTCCTGCACAAACTTCTCCACGCGCCAGAAGGGCTGTTTCTCCAAGGTGGAGGCGATCAGCTCGTACTCGGTCACCAACCGGCGGCGGATGGCGGGTGAGAGGCGCGATACCGCCTGGTGGCCGGGGCGCACGCCGTTGCGCGCGTCGGCATACGCGGCCACGCGCGGGCGGAACTCCTCCCAAGCGCGCAGGGCTTCGGCACGCGTGTGCGGGAAGCAGGTGGGCTGGTCGGCGGTGACGATTTCCTCGGCGGTGCTCATATCGGGGTGGAAGAACGAAACGCCGGGAACCGTCCCAAAAGATGCTTCCACTCTCGCAAGACCGCTAATAGTGGCTTTGAAAAACCAGTAGCAAACGACTTCCTCGGAAACACTTGTCATCGCCTCGCATTCGATTAGTGCGGATGCAGCTCATCGTAGAATTTCCCGTCGACGCCGAGGAGTACGCCGCGCAGGGCCTGGCGCAAAACGTCTCTCCGCCCGAAGCGTGCCCACATTGCCAGGCCCGCGCGACGCTGGAAGCACTGGGGTACTACCAACGCAACGTCACCGGCGGGAAATCGACGGTCCTGCGACTTTCGATCCGGCGATTTCGCTGCCAGGCCTGTGGTAAAACCGTGAGCATTCTTCCCGCTTTCGCGCAGCCCTACCGGCTCATCCACAATCGCGCTATCCACCGCTTCTTTTGCGGCCAGAAATCGGGCGCGGACGTGACGCCTTGGCGCGCCCTTCTGAGACGGTATTGGCAGAAGTTCGGCTCGTGGTTTTCACGGGTCGATGCGGTGCTGCGAAGACCATTTGATCATGTCCCGCATCCCCGGTCGCCCGAGCGGTGGTGGGAGGCGGTGGTCGCTTCGTACGGGGACATGGCCGCCGCCACACGCCTCTTGGTCACGGAGTTCCAAACCACCTTATTTGGAAGATACCGCTGCCACCGCCCGAACACCCCGTGTCCATAAGGACGACATATCGCAACCGAATCGCATCCACACACCGTGTCTATTTCATCGGCGACGCGAACGTGGCAAGGGTCGAGCCAAGCCAACATGAGACACGTCCCGAACATGCCGTCGCGGCAAGATGCCGCCGCGATCTGCCGCTGCGCCAAGTCAAGGCATGCACCAGGCATGGTCCGCGGGACGCACCCCGCGCGCCGGCGCGGCTGCAATAATTCTCCATTGGCCACCGAGCCGAAGTTCTGCTTTGGCGTGACACGTCCGCTTTGCCGCGCATGAAAGAATCGGAACCCGCCCAGCCCCAACCGGTCGTCCGCGCCTCGGCCTACGTGCGCATGTCCACCGAGCACCAGCAATACTCCACGAATAACCAGATGGACGTGATCCGCGAGTACGCCCTCCAGCGCAACATGGAGATCGTGCGGACCTACTCTGACGAGGGCAAGAGCGGGCTCAACATCCAAGGCCGCGACTCGCTCGGGCGGATGATTCGCGACGTGGAGAACGGCAGCACGGATTTTGCCTGCATCCTCGTTTACGACGTGAGCCGCTGGGGGCGTTTCCAGGACGCGGACGAGAGTGCCTACTACGAATACATCTGCCGCCGCGCCGGTATCGCTGTGCATTACTGCGCGGAGCAATTCGAAAACGACGGCAGCCCGGTTTCTACCATCGTCAAAAGCGTCAAACGCGCGATGGCCGGCGAATACAGTCGGGAGCTTTCCTCCAAGGTGTTCCAAGGGGCCTGCCGCTTGATCCAGCTCGGCTACAAACAGGGCGGCACGGCCGGGTACGGTTTGCGTCGGATGCTGGTCGACCAGAGCGGCCAGCACAAGGGGATGCTCGACTTAGGGCAGCAGAAAAGCATCCAGACCGACCGCGTGATTTTGGTGCCCGGACCGGACGAAGAAGTCGAAGCCGTGCGCTGGATTTATGAGCAGTTCGTCCACGCACAGAAAAACGAAGCGGAGATTGCCCGGGCGCTCAATGAACTCGGCACGCTCACTGATTTCGGACGTCCGTGGACGCGGGGTACCGTGCACGAAATCCTGACGAACGAGAAATACATCGGCAACAACGTCTACCATCGCACGTCCTTCAAATTAAAGCGCAAGCATGTCGAGAACCCGCCGGAAATGTGGGTGCGCGCGGAAAGGGCGTTCGCGCCCATCGTGGAGCCCAACGTGTTCTTCATGGCGCACGGGATCATCCTGGCGCGCAGCCACAAGCTCACCGACGACGAAATGCTCGAAAAGCTCCGCGACGTGCTCAAAGAGCACGGACGGATTTCCGGTATCCTCATTGATGAGGCGGAGAACCTTCCTTCCAGCGCCGCGTTCCGGCACCGGTTCGGCAGCCTGGTGTCCGCCTACCGACTGATCGGCTACGATCCGCAGATCGATTACCGCTTCATCGAGATCAATCGGAAGCTGCGACAGCAGCACCCCGAGTTGGTTGCCAGCGTGATCGGTCAGCTCACGAGCCTCGGCGCTTCGGCCGTTCTGGACGAGAAAACCGGCCTGCTCTCCATCAACGAAGAACTCTACGTTTCGGTCGTCCTCTGCCGCCACCAGAGCACCGCAGCCGGTTCGTCGCGGTGGGTGGTCCGGCTCGACGAGAGCCTGAAGCCGGATCTGACCATCGCCGTGCGCATGGACGCCGCCAACGAGCGCATCCGTGACTTTTACCTGCTGCCCGCCCTGGACATGACGTGGGAAAACCTGCGGATCGCCGAAGCCAACGGCGTCTATCTGGACGCCTACCGTTTCGACACGCTGGATTACTTTTTTGCCATGGCAGAGCGCGTTTTTGTGGAAGACCTCCTATGAAAGAAGAAATCGTACCAATTCCCATCGATCAGATTCGCATCTTGAACCCCCGTCACCGCGACCGGCGAAAGTTCGAGCTGGTGATCGAAAGCATCAAAACCCTCGGATTGAAAAAGCCGATCAAAGTCAGCGTCCGCCCGGATCGCAAAGAGGGCGAGCCGCCGTACGATCTGGTGTGCGGGCAAGGGCGGATCGAAGCCTTCAAGGCACTCGGCTACCTGGAAATCCCCGCCATCGTGGCCGACCTCTCAAAAGAGGACCGTCTCCTCATGAGCCTGGTCGAGAACATCGCCCGCCGCTTCGCCTCTCCCCTGGATTTGCTCAGCGAGATCGAGCGCCTCAACGCCTTGGGCTACAGCAATAAAGCCGTCAGCAAGAAGCTGGGCATCACCGACACGACCATCGGCGGCCTCTTGGCGCTCAAGAAAGCGGGTGAGGAGCGGCTCTTGGAAGCGGCGTTGCGCGGCACGATCCCGCTCGGGGTGGCCATGGACATCGCCAAGGCCGACAGCGTCGAATCGCAACGCGAATTGCTCAAGGCATACGAAAACAAGCAGCTCAACCAAAACGGCATCCGGGCGGTAAAACGTCTGCTCGAACAGCGTCGCATTTTGGGCAAGCGCCGCACAATCCTCACGGCCGCAGCGAAGTCGCAGACGAGCGCCGAGGGCTTCGTCAGCGCATTCCGCCGGGAGAGCCAGCGCCAGAAGGCGCTGGTCCAAAAGGCGAAGCTCTGCGACGCCAAACTGCTCATCCTCGTCACCGCGTTCACCAAGCTGTTGCGAGACGAGAATTTTCTCAACCTGTTGCGGGCGGAAAAACTCTCCGCCGTCCCGAAATTTCTGGCGGACAAACTACACGGCACATTCAAGGAGGCAGCATGAGCACACCACTATTCAGTTTTGAGTTGAAGCAGATCACCCTGAGCCTGGATTCCATCTTGCCCAGCCGTCCGTTCGAAGGCCCCGGCAAACACACCAGACGCTACGACACCATCCTCGCCTCCATCAAAGAAATCGGTTTGGTCGAGCCACTGATGGTCTACCGGCGCAAGGACGCCTACATCCTCGTGGACGGGCACCTGCGCTACAAAGCCCTCAAGGACGTGGGAGCAACGCAGGCAGAGTGCATCGTCTCCACCGACGACGAGGCGTTTACTTACAACGCGCGGATCAGCCGTTTGGCCCCTATCCAAGAACACCAGATGATCGTCAAGGCGGTTAGAAACGGCGTCTCACCCGAGCGCATCGCCGCCGCCCTGAACATGAGCATCGAAGACATCCGCGCCCGCCTGAACCTCCTCGAAGGCCTCCACCCGCAGGCGGTCGAGCTGCTCAAGGATAAACCCATTGCGCCCGGCGGCTTGGCCGTGCTCAAAAAGGTGAATGGGGTGAGGCAGATCGAGATCGCTGAATTAATGGTCAGCGTGAACAATTTCACCAGCAGCTATGCGCACGCGCTTTTCATCGGCACGACGCCAGATCACCTGCTCCAGCCCACCAAACCGAAGACTGCCAAAGGACTTTCGGCGGATGAAATCGTGCGCATGGAAAGCGAGATCGAATCACTGGAGCGCGATTTCAAGGCGGCAGAGGCAAGCCACGGCGAAAACATGCTCAACCTCACCTCGCTCAGCCGCTACGTGAAAAAATTGCTTTCCAACCCGAAAATCGCGCGCTTTCTCCAGACGCACTACGCCGATTTCTTTGAGGAACTCGAAGCCGTGGCGAAAATCGAATCCCTGACTTAGGCCGCCACACAATGTCCCCGCCCGCCGACCCCTGCGCTGAGCGGCCAACCCGGCAGCTTTGACGCCAAGAGAAGCAGGCAGAGCAGGCAGGCCAGTGGCGTTGCTCCGGCGACATTGCGACGGTTCATAGTTCCAGTTCGCGCCCGCGGTCTTGGCTGCGATCCTTCTGCCGCGACGCTTGCCGCTCACGGCGCAGCTCCTCCCGCTGGCCCCGTTGCGCCTGCCGCGCGAGATCCCAAGCGCTGGCCAGTTCCGGCTCTCGGTCACGCATCTTCTCCTCCGCCAGTTCGACGGACTGCTCCCTCAGTTCTTCGACCCGAGACAAGCGCGCCTGCAATGTTTGCTGGCGGTCTTGCAGCGCGTCTCGACTGACCGTCCAGGCAGCCTTGCTGCTGGCAGAGGAAAAGAACCCCGGGCGCTGGGCCTCCATCTCGCCCAAGGCAGCTTGCTGGTTTTCGAGCAGGGTTTCTAGCCGGTCCTCGATCCGTTCGATCCGTTGGGAGTTGGCCTGCAGATAGGTATGGAGCGCCCCTTGGTAGCGTTCTCCGAGGGACTGGTCACGCAGCCGCGCCTGTTCGGCCTCGATGGCGCGTGCCTGCGCGCCCTCCGCCCTCGCCGCGTCGTCGGCAGGTCCGACCGCTACGGCTTCTGCCCGAGCCGGCCCTTCGGGGCCTCGGGATCGTGAGTGTTGAGGTTGTCCACCATCCGGCGCAGCAAGCCCCGCGTCGCGGGTGCGAGGCGCGAGTCCCCGGGCCTGGGCGATGGCGTCGGCGGAGAAGCCTCCGGCGGCGGCATGTTGGTCGAGGGCGGCGTGGAGCCGGGCTTTGAGTTGCTCATAGGTTCCTTCGGATTGTAGCTCGCTGGCGTGAAGCCAGCCTTCTTTTTGTTGCGTCTGGCCGAGGCCTGCGCGGCGGTCGAAGAGTTGAAACTGAACCGCGTCGCCAAACTGCTCGCGGATCGCAGCCAAGCCCTTCGGCAAATTCCCTTGGATGGAAGCCATCGCCTCGATGCTCGCCCCGCGCCCGTGCCGCTCGAAGCGCCGGAGCGTGTTAACGAGCGCCACCTCTGCGGGCGTGTGCACGGCGACGATCACGGGCTGTAGCCCCGCGTCGATCACCAGCGCGATCTTGGGGATCACGCTGTCGGGCCGCGCGAGCTGCCCCTCGTAGACCATGCGCACGTTCTCCTCCAAATCGTTCTCGCTCAAGATCGCCGTGGTCTTACCCGCGCCCGGCGCCCCGGTCAGGAAGATGACCGTGTCCTGCTCGGGACGGGAAGCGTCCTGCACCCGGCGGCGGAACTGTTCGCTCGCCAGCACGGCGGCGCTGTTGTGCAGCGGATTGTTGTAGCGCCCCCGCGCTTCGTTGGACGCGCTGAACTCGGGGAACGTTTCCTTGAAAAGGTCGGAGCAGACGTAGCGGCCGTCGAAAGATTGTGGGAGGGCGTGGTAGTGGGCAAAGAACGGTTCGGGATCAGCTTCGATAACCCGCGCAATCCTTTCCTGGGCGTCGTTCCGGTCAGCTTCGGGATAGGATTGGCGGCGGATGCTTTCGAGAGCCATGAGACGGCGGGACGAGGAGAGGTCAAACTCCAACGTCACCCCGTTGCCGACTTTCCTCAAGGGTTTGAAAGCGAAATCAGCTTAATTTTATCAATTTTGACCTCTTTTTCCGCATTGTGGAGGCGCACCCAGGCATAACCACTCTTCGTGGGGCGTTTGGTGTAGAGGAGCGTGCCCTTCTTCTGCTCGCATTCCACGCCGATGATCGGCTTGCGCAGAGTGCCAGCCGGAGCCGCTTTGTCGGGATCGGGGTGGTGCCCGTCGGCCTGGCCGAACTTGGGCGGAGCGCCGCGCGTCTCTTCCCGGGTGGCGAGGTATTCCTTGAGCTTCTTGACGGTGCCGCGCGAAATTTCCTGTGCCGCCATCCACGACACCGTGCCCTCAGGGTCTTCCTTGTGGCAATTGACCAACTCGTAGATGGCCGTCACGTCGGTCGCCCGGCCTTCGCTGAAAGCGGCGGCAATCGGCTCGGGCAGATCGAGCAGGACCGCGTGCTGCGAAACCCACCCCTTCGATTTGCCGAGACCCTTGGCGATGTCTTTTTGCTGTTTGCCCTGCGCGAGCTTGCGCCCGATGTAGTCCGCGATCTCGCGCGGCCGGAGCGCGTCGCGGTGGATGTTCTCGATGATTTGGTCCTCATCGTTATAATCGTCGTCCACGTAGGCCGGGATCGTTGCCAGACCCGCCAGACGTGAGGCGCGGAAGCGGCGCGCGCCGTGGTTGATCATGTAGCCGTGACCTTTCTTCTGCGGTCGGACAGAGATGGGTGTTTTCACGCCGCGCGCACGGATGGAGTCCGCCAGTTCGCTCAAGCTTTCCTCGTCGAACTCGACGCGCGGCTGGTTGGGGTCCTCGGCGATTTCCTCCAACGGGATTTCCAGGGGACGCCCGCTGGCAACCGGCGTTTCCAGAAGCGCCGAAAGGTCGCCGAGCCCATCCAGGCCAAGCGTGGAAGCAGTGGAAGAACGCGAAGAGGCTTTGCTCATAGGTCAGGAGTGGGAAGCGGTGCCGTTAAAGTTTCATGGCGTCGTGCAGGTGCGCGGCCACTCCGCGCATTTCGCGGATTGCCTTGCGCGCGGCGGTTTTACGGATGGTCCAGACCGGCTCGCCGAGCGCCAGCGCGTCGGCCACGCTGCTGCGCAGACCGATGGGAGTCGGCAAAAGGAGACCTTTGTAGGTGCTTTTGAGTTCCTCCAAATGCGCCTGATGACGAGGATTGCGGCTGTCTACCTTGCTCGGCAGGATGCCCAAAAACTTGAGCGCCGGGTTGCCTTTGCGCACGTTTTGGATGGTGGACACCATCATGCGGATACCTTGCAGGGAATAAGCCTCTAACTCGATGGGGGAGAGCACGAAATCGGCGGACACGAGGGCTGCCACGAGCCGAACGCCCAGCGCCGGGGCCGTGTCGATCAGGCACACGTCGAACTCACGGCCAAGCGCGCGGAAATTGTTGCGCAGGCGCGACGCCGATTCCTGGAGGTTTTTGGACTCCAGGTTGGCCAGTGGTGCGTCCGCGCGGAAAAGGTTGATGCCGGGTTTGCCCGTCACCTTGGGCGGCTTGTCGCCGAAGAGCGCCGACGCCTCGCCAAGGATCACGTGGCTTCGCAAAGTAAAACTCGCGTTGCCCTGGGTGTCCAGATCCACGACGAGAACCCGCAGGCCCCGCTCGGCAAAGTCGAACGCCAGATGGGCGACCAACGCGGTCTTGCCGACTCCACCTTTCTGGTTGGCGATGACGAGGGACTTCATAAGGGAGAGAGCGGATTTTTCTTTCAGAGCTTGCGGTTGATTTCGTCCACCGCTTCCTTGCCCCAGTCCTCGGCGATGAACGCGCGCGCGTCCGGCAGCACGACCGACACTTCCCGGTAGCCCTTGCTGCGCAAAAACCCCAGCCACACGCGCTTGGACGCCTGGGAGACCGAGCCCTTGGTGATGTGATACTCCTTGGCGATGTCGGCCTGCTTGACCCCGCGCACGAGATCGGCGTGCGCGATTTCGAGCACCCGGGCAGGGGGCGGACGCATGTACTGGATGGCGCTGGCAAACTCCGCCTCGGTCATCTTGCGCTTTAACCTCATCTGGAAGCCTACCTTTGCAGGATTTAAGCCGGGCTTAAACATTTTTCTTTCGCGGTCGGAAATCGAGTCAGTCGAAACCAGTTTAGCCGCTAAACCGCCTTCGCACCGTAAAGTTCCTCTAAACTTATGGGCGTCTCACCGCCGGGGTGAAGGGCACGTGCTAACCGCGCGGCGTCAGGTCCGCCTGCGCTTGGGCAAACCCACGAGGGTCAAAATCTTTTCGGTGTTGGCCCCGCCGGGATTGCGGTTGCCGCACTCGTAGCCGCGCAACGTGTTGAGCGGGATTCCTAGATGCTCGGCCGTCCGTTCCTGGGTCCAGCCCTTGGCGTTGCGCCATTCCACCAGCCGCGCGACCAAAGGATGCACCGTCAAGCCTTCGTCCGGCGCGGGAGAAACCGGCGCGGCCGGTTCTTGACCGGAGCGGTCTTCGGGCTCGGGGGCAGCGTGGGGGTGGCTCATCGGACAGGCGAACAGGAAATCGGCGGGCAAGATAGCATCTTCCCGCCGCCGCTCCGCCAGCATTTTGCGACGCCAATGGCAAGCAGAGACCCTCACTCATTCGCCTTTGTGTCCGAGGGTGAAGATTTCTCTCGGGACACCTTCCACGTCCTCGCGTTCCCACCGCAGGACCAACGTCTTAACGTGCTCGCGGCTGCGCTCGGGCGCGTCGGTGGTACGCAGGACGACGTTGATCTCCGCCGACGGCTTGCCCTCCCGCTTCACCTGGGCGGCGGCGGCGGCCGTCAGGACGAAAAGATGCTGCCAGCGGGCCTTGGCCGTCTGCGTCTGGCGGTGCGCGGGCGGAACGGCTTCCACGTCGTCCCACAAAGTCCGGGTAACCGCCAGGGGCCAGCGGTAACCCGCTCCCTTGGCCTTGGCCGACACGTCGCGCAGCTCCCCCGACGCCAGCCGTTCGCAGAGGGAGCGGCGGTAGGTAAAGACCATCTGGCCGGGGTCGGCATCGGCGATGCCGCGGGCAGGGCGTTTCACGCGGCCACCTCCTCGTGCACCCGGGCGGGGATGGGGGTTGCGGTGGTCGAGCGCGTCGGTTGTCCGCGCCGTAGCGCGCTCAGCAGCCAGACCGGGGGCCAGACCTCGGTGATGTCCAGGCGCAGGCGCTCGCCGTTGTAAAGGTCGGCACACGGGCAGGGGCGGTCGTAATCCACGACGGCGATGATCGTCAATCCATCCGGGCTGACGCTTTCGATCCGGCAGGGAGCCATGTAGTGATAGCGCCGCTCGCCGTGTGTGAGACCGAAGGCATCGAGTCCGTCCACTTCGCAAAAGGCGCTCGCACCGGGACCACCAGCCACCGGGCCAGTCCATTCCGGCCAGCAAACCGCCATGCTGATCCGATGTTCCTGGAGGCGGCGTTCGCGCTCGGCGAGGCGTCGCTGCTGGTTTTCCTCGGCCTCGACTGCCGCGAAGGCGGGGAACAAATCGGTTTCGTCCTGGGATGTTTTCATCGGTGGCTCGGTCGTTGGACAAAGTCCGCAGGGAGGGATCGAACCTCCCTTGGTCGCGTCCAGAGATTTTGCTTAACCCTTTAGTTCACCCCGGAAACCTCCGCGTGGTCGCGCATGTGGTCAGCGGTCAGCGGTTCGCTCGTGCGGAGGGTTTCGGCCAAGTGCCAGAGGGCCTTGTTGAGCCGCACGTTCTCATCGAGCCCTTTTACCGGGCGGGTCTTGCCGAAGAAGCGGCGGCGGTTTTCCGGGCGGCGGCGTCCGTAATCTTTCTGCCCGCCATCCATCATGTTTTCCTGCACGGTGTTGAGCGCATTCCACAACGTGGGCCGGGCGTCCTCGCTGCGGCGGTGCGCCAGAATCTTCTCCGCGCCGACCGGGGCCTTCTCCAGGCTGCTGTATTTGAGGATGAGGGCGGCTTCGCCAAAGGCGCGGCGTTCCACGGTGCTCAACTGCCGGTCCTTGTAGCCTTCCAGGAGGTCGGCGATGGCGGGCATCTCGCGCACGAGCTTAAAGCTCGCCTCGATGATCTTGGCCGGGTCGAAGTTGACGTGCATGATGCTGATGCGGGCGAACACCGAGTCCGCGAGAATCATCCCGTTGCTGCACACAAAACGGAAGATGCCCGCGTGAAGCTGGTAGGCGCTCGAACGGTCGTGGCTGTTGACCAGCACGAGTTCGGGCCGCTCAGCCTGGGTGCGGTGCAGGTCGTCCACCCGCGCGAGGCGAAGCATGTGCTTTTGGAAGCCCTTCCGATCAGACAAGCGGATGCGCTGCTCGCCCGCCCAAACGGGTGCCCACCCCTCGGCCCGCAACCCGTCAACCACCTCGGAGGTCGGCAGAAAGGAATAGCGGTCGGAAACCTTGGCGTGGGCCTGGCCCGCGAAGATGCTGGGTGCCAGGGCGCGGAGCTGGTGATTGTCGATCTCGTGGTGGCCTGCTAATTTGGCGTTGAACATGGTCTGAGTTTTAAGAGGCTGAGGCTTTGTTTTCTGTAGAGGCCGGGGGAGGCTCGAACCTCCCTCGGCTTTTTTCTTTTCTAGGGCTGGCGTCGTGCCAACCTCTGTGAAATAAACTAATCCAATTGGATTAGTTAATCAAGCAGATATTTGCACTTTTATTTGAGGTTTTCTAGAGGGAAGCGCCCGCCGGATAAATACTTATATGTATTACTCTCCCAACGCTTCCCTTGGCGTCAGAAAACCTCCCGCTTTCCCAGAGCGGGTGCTTGTCAGAGAAGGGGGCGTAGCGGGGAATGCTTTCCCCCCGCGTCCGAATGGGGTGCGCCGGAGACGCCCTGGGCTCCGGCCAGGGGAAAGGCTTTTCGTGCGACATGCAAAGTGAGTCCGATGATTGTTCAACAGGTAAATAGTTGCTTGAGAAGAACCTGCGGTTCCGTCCGCAGTAGCCTATCGGCACCGGCGCGACTGGTAACGGTCGGGTCGGAAGCTGCCGAGACCAGGTTCCCGTCCCTGCGGGGAAAGCGCCTGCCGCGAGGCAGGCGTCAGACTGAGAGCGTCGATTCGGTTCGGGGAACCGGCTGGGTGACAGGCCCAACGCAAGTGAACTGCCGTAGCTACCGTCAATTCCAAGGAGCCAAAGACGCTGACAGGCTCCCGCCAAAAACGGCAACGCAGCCGGTTGTTCTGAGGAAAGCAGAACACACGGACACCACGGCTGCCGGTGGAGAGGCAGGGGCTAAATCATCCGTGTCATCGGACGCAAACATGGTAAACCTGACATCTCGCCTTCATGGGAAGGCAGGCCGCTCCGCGAGGAAGGCTGTCGGGGTGGCAGGCAGAGGATGCTGGAGAAAGCAAAGGCCGCCCTGTAATCGGGCGGATAGGAGCCAGGATGCTCCGCCGCGCAAGCGGGCCCACTTCCAGCGGGTCATGGATGACGAGAGAGCAGGCAGAACCACCACAGGAGGGAACCGCAAATGAACGTGGCGCAAGCCGCGTGTGCCCCCTCCGGCCAAGCGCCAAGCTGGGACCGGATCGACTGGACCCACGCTGAACGCGAGGTGCGGCGGCTGCAAGCGCGTATCGTCAAGGCAGTGCAGGCGGGCCGCCGGGGCAAGGTCAAAGCCTTGCAGCGGCTGCTGACCTGCTCGTTTTACGGCAAGGCCCTGGCCGTCAAGCGAGTGACCGAGAACCGGGGCAAGCGAACCGCCGGGGTGGACAAGGTGCTCTTGAGCACCCCGGCGTCCAAGTGGAAAGCCATCGGCTCGTTGCGGCGGCGTGGCTACCGGCCGCTGCCACTGCGGCGGGTGCTGATCCCCAAGGCCAACGGCAAGGAACGTCCGCTGGGCATCCCGACGATGCGCGACCGCGCCATGCAGGCTCTACACCTGCTGGCGCTTGGTCCCGTCGCCGAGACAACGGCGGACCCGAACTCCTACGGCTTTCGGGCGGGCCGAAGCACCGCCGACGCCATCGAGAAGTGCTTTACCCTGCTGAGCCAAAAACACAGCCCGAGGTGGGTGTTGGAAGGCGACATCCGTGGATGTTTTGATTACATCAATCACGAGTGGATGCTCCAACACCTGCCCACGGACAAGGAAGTGCTTCGAAAGTGGCTGAAGGCAGGATACGTCGAAAAGGGCAGGCTCTTCGAGACCAGGGCAGGCACGCCGCAGGGCGGGATCATCTCGCCCACTCTGGCGAACCTCACACTCGACGGGTTGGAAACGCTCCTCACGGCTACCTTCAAACGAAGGAACAGCCGTGGTGGACGTTATGACAACCCCAAGGTGGCTCTGGTGCGGTACGCGGACGACTTCATCGTCACCGGCGCGTCGAAAGACCTGCTGGAAAACGAGGTGCGTCCCGTCGTGGAGCGCTTCCTGCGGGAACGTGGCCTGGAACTCTCTGCGGAGAAGACCTGCGTCACGTCCACGGAAGAGGGCTTCGACTTCCTCGGCCAGAACGTCCGTCGCTTCAAGGAAAAGCTGCTCATCCGGCCCGCCAAGAAGAACGTTCAAGTCTTCCTGGCCAAGGTGCGGCAGCAGATCCGCGAAAGCTATGGACACAGTCAGATGCAGCTCGTGCGGCAGCTCAACCCGCTGGTGCGGGGCTGGGCCAACTACCACCGCCACATCGTGGCGACGCGCACGTTCGAGCACGTAGCGAAGGTGTTGTTCGAGAGCCTGTGGCGCTGGGCGATGCGTCGGCACTCCAACCAGTCGAGAGCCTGGATCATGAAACGATACTGGCACCGGCTGGAGGGAGCCAACGTGTTCGCCGTTCGTCGGCAAACAGCGTCCGGGGAGAAACCCGAGTGGGTGCGTCTGGTCGATCCGGGTAAGATCAAGATCAGGCGTCACGTCAAGGTGCGAGCGGCGGCGAACCCGTTCGATCCGGCGTGGCGCGACTACTTCGAAGGTAGGAAGGCCTTCCGTGGTTCGGCATCCTCCGGCCCAAAGGCTGCGGCAAGTCAGTCAGACTAAACCGGCTTCGCCTGTACGGCGAGGCTTCCCATCGCTTGAGCCGGATGAGGG
>CAHJWO010000089.1 GCA_903642295.1 PVC group bacterium
ATCACCTCACGAGGCATTTTGCACGTGGGTGCCGCGTTCCGCCAGTTGCTGTCCTACCTGCTACTGGCGCTGTACGCTGGCGTGATCTTTTTGTCGGGATGGTCCGTGTTCCGGCTGATCTTTCTCTACGCTTTTTCTTCGCGGGAAAATGACTCCAACTTCGCCACCAGCCTTTGCGCCGCCGTCTTGACGGCGCTGCTTTTCAACATGACCGGGACACCGGTCCGCAGGTTCACCCGCAAAATCCTCCCGCCGGAAATCGACCTCGAACGCATCGTGACGGAGGTCAGTCACCTGGTGCAGAGCATGACGACACTGGAAAACCTGCTGGAAAGGTTTTCGACGTATTTGAGCCGGGCAGTGGGTAGCCCGAAGATCACCGTGTTGATTCGGGAGGAAGGGCAGAATCGGTGGAAAATCTATCCCGCCGAAGACGCGGAAAACCATCACCGGATGCCAGAAATTCTTCTGCACCCGCTTTTAGGAGGAGAATCCGACATGGCATTGGAAGACCTCCAACGCCGCGCGCCCAGTCCAGACCGCGCCGCCAAACTGGCCGCCATGGGGGAATTGGAGACCGACCTTGTTCTGTCCGTGCGTTACCAGGGCGACCTGACGGGACTGCTCATATTTGCCCCACGGGCATCGGGCCGAATCTACGGCGGCATGGGGCGAACCACCCTGCGGTTGGTCGCTGAGCAACTGGGCGTCGCCCTGGCAAATTCTCGGCTCTACACGGAGGCCCGTCGGAGCGAGGCGTACAACCAGTTTCTTGTGGAGCACCTGTCCTGCGGGGTCGTTGCCACCGATACCCAAGGGCTTCTCACCGTCGTTAATCCCGAAGCACGTCGTTTGCTGCACCTGGACGAAAGCGCACCCCCGGATGAGATTGAACTGATGCCCGAAATTGCGGGGCTGATTACGCCGACCTTGCAGGGGGACATGGTGGCCCGCGACGAAGAGTTGATCATCCGGCCGGGGGCACGCGACCAGGCACATGTTCGGGTGAGTTGCCTGCCGTTCGCCAGCGAAAGCGAAGAACTGCTTGGCGCGGTGCTCGTCATCAATGACCATACCGCGCTGGAACGCCTCCAGCGGCAGGTGCGCCAGGCGGATCGTCTCGCCAGTATTGGGACCCTCGCCTCCGGGATGGCGCACGAGATCAAAAATCCGCTGACCGCGCTCAAAACATTCACCCAGCTGCTGCCAAAGCGATACAACGACGCGGAGTTCCGACACGACTTTAGTGGCCTCGCGGGCAGCGAAATCGCGCGCATCGAGCGCATCGTCAACCAACTGCTCGCGTTCGCGCGCCCGGCGCCGCTGATGATCGAACAGGTTTCGGTCCATGAGATGATCGACGCCGCCGTTCGTCTCGTTGGCCCGGAAGCGTCGCGTCAAAACGTAAACCTGCGCAAGGTCCTGACCGCGAAGGACGATTGCGCCGCCGCCGACAAGGACCGGCTGCAGCAGGTGATGCTCAACCTGTTGCTCAATGCCTTACAGGCCAGTTCTCCCGGCGGTTGGGTGGAGATGGCGACCGAGTTGGAACCTGGCCACGCTGAACAGGAGCCTTTTCTGCGCCTGGATGTCCGGGACAACGGCAGCGGAATCCCGCCGGACATGGTTGCGCACATCTTTGACCCCTTTTTCACCACCAAGAGCGAGGGAACGGGACTCGGTCTCTCGGTGAGTTACAATATCATCCTGGAACACAAGGGCCGCATGGAAGTGCAAAGCAAAGTCGGCCACGGGACTTGTTTTTCTGTGTACCTGCCGGTGTGCACGGTGTAACATCCGCGCTCTTGCTCCCACCCGGCGAAAGTGCCCAACCCCTGTAAGTCCTACGGGGCGAGCAGCGCCGTATCATCAAGTGGCGTATTTCTCATGAACGAAACCCTTGTTCCGACGCGTCCGATCTGCATCCTGCACTCCGAGGACGCGCCGTTGCGTCACCGCCTGGCGGGAATCCTGGGTGAACGCGCCTACATCTGTCACGCGCCGGACCAACACCGCCTGGAGGAACTGCTGGCGGGTGGAGAACCGCTCATCCTCATCGTCGATTTGCGTCTGGCGGGCATCGTCGAACTCTTACCCCGGTTGAGCCGCCTGCATCTGCAAGCCGTGATCGTGGCGCTCGGGCATCCCGGCAGCGACCCATTTCATGCCGCATTGGAGGCGGGAATTTATCGGGCGGCCGATCTGGAATCCGGCCAACAAAGCCTGCGCGACCTTTTTGACCTGCTCATTGAACGCGTGGGATGGATGCAGGAAACCCAGATGTTGCGCGACGAATTGTCCCGGGTACAAGGTCTGCAACAACATGATAGGCATTCCGGTGGGCGCTACGGTTCGACCCGCAATCCGTTGAGCTTGCAGCACCTGGTCAAGGCCACCCAAAACCTCGACCGGCTCGAAGACCTCCTTGCCAAGGTCGTCGAGGGCGTCGCCAGTGCGGCGTTGGTTTCCCGGGTAGGCATCTTTTATCGTTCCGAAGGGGAAACCAGTTTTCGTCTGCACTCCGGGCGTTGCTGCCTCGATGATACTGCGACGTTGGAGTTCAGCGATCGGGACCCCGTGGTGCGTTGGTTGCAGCGGCACCCGCGTTTGATCACCCGGGCCTCGCTCGACCACATCAGCGACCCGGCGGAGCGGGCGCTGCTGCGCCGCACCCTGGATATGTTGGGCGCGGAAACCTTCATCCCCCTGAACCTCCGGGGGCGGGTCTTGGGTTGGCTGTTCACCGGGCAGACGGACGGACTGCCGTTTGATCACTCGGACCATCCCGAACTTTCCTTCCTGAGCGAGCACGTGGTCCATGCGCTTGAAAACACGCTCAAGCATCACGAGGTCCTCTCGCAGAAACTTCTGGGTGAAAATCTCTTGCAGATGATGCCGACGGCGATCATCACGGCGGACCCGACCGGGAAGATTACCTGGTGCAATGCACCGGCGGAGAGATTGTTTCCCGCCTTGTCCCGCGACAGCCGGGCGGGCGGTCAGCGACCCGCCGCGCCGGTGCAACTGGAGGATTTGGGCAGCCGCCTGGCGGGCTTGGTGCGCGATGCGCTGGCGGGTGACACGACGCACGAGCCTTGTTTTGTGGACGCGGCGCTTGCCGGCGGCCGAACCCTGGTGGTCCGTACCCGGCAGTTGACCGGTGGCGGCAAGTGCCTGGGCGCGGTCGCGTTGGTGGACGACATCACCGACCAGGTTTATGCGGACACCCAACTGGAGCAACTCGAACGCACCCGGTTCTGGCGGGAACTCGCGGCGGGTCTCAGTCACGAAATTCGCAACCCGCTCGTGGCGATCAAAACTTTTACCCAGTTGCTCCCCAGCCGGTATACGGACGAGGAGTTTCGCCATGAGTTCAAGGAAATGGTAACCCGCGAACTGAATCGTCTCGACGGGATCGTCAGTCAGATCGAAGGGTTTGCGCACCCTGCGGTGGGCGTGCTCGACCGGGCGGATCTGGCCACGCTGCTGCAAGAAGCCGCCGAGGGAGCCCGGACCATGACGGAGACCTTGAACGCACAAATCAAAGTCCAGGCGGATGAAGATTTGCCCGCTTGGTATGGCGACCGAAAAGCTCTGACGCAATGTTTTCAGCACCTTTTCGTCAACAGTATCGAAGCCGCCGTGCGGATGCAGACCCGTGCGCTGATCCGGGTGCGGTTGATGGCGCACCGGGCCGGTCACGAAACCATTGGATTCAAACTCGCCATCGTTGACAATGGTTCCGGGATTTCGGACGACATTCTACCGGGCGCATTTTCGCCATTTTGCAGTTCAAAGGCGCAGGGACTCGGCCTCGGTCTGCCCATCGCCCAGCGGGTGGTGCTGGACCATGGCGGCAAGATCGACCTCGATTCGGGCAGCATGGGATTGTGCGTGAACATCACCCTGCCGTTGGAGCCGCCAGCCGCCGCATCGCCCGCTGCCCCCTTGCTCGGGCAGGCTCCCGGCGTGAACGCTTTGCCGGAGTCGGCGGGGCGGGACAATGAACGCGGGCTTTTACCCAACGCCTACCGTGCCCAGCTTCGCGCACGAAACTGACCAGCACTCTGATGGGTCGCCTTTCTGTCTTTGGCGTCGGTTTGCCGCGCACGGCTGTGGTGATGGCGGTCGTGTATCTCGCCACGGCGGCGGGTGGCCTGCTGGCTGCCGATAAGCCGCGCGCGCGAACTTTGGGCGTCCCGTTCGACGGCGTACCGGGGCCGCTGGACGCCATCACGGATGTCGCGGGCATCGAGGTCGGGTTCACCACGTTGATCTCCGGCGAAGGAAAACTCCCGGTGGGGCAGGGGCCGGTGCGCACCGGCGTGACGGCCATCCTGCCGCGGGGCGGCCGCGACACGCTGGACCATCCCGTGTTTGCGGGTGCGTTCAGCCTCAACGGCAACGGCGAGATGACCGGTATGGAATGGTTGGAAGAAGGCGGTTTCCTGGAAGGTCCCATTCTGCTCACGAACACGCATAGCGTTGGCGTGGTGCGCGATGCCGCCATCCGCTGGCGCGTGGAGCACGGAGCGCCGGACGCCACCGGGTATTGGTGGAGCCTGCCGGTGGTGGCCGAAACCTACGATGGTTATCTCAACGACGTGAACGGTTTTCACGTCAAACCCGAACACGTTTTCCACGCTTTGGAATCTGCGAAGAACGGTCCGGTAGCCGAGGGGAGCGTCGGCGGGGGGACCGGGATGATTTGCTACGAGTTCAAAGGCGGCACGGGGACGGCCTCGCGCCGTTTGACCGCCGAAGAGGGTGGTTACACGGTGGGCGTGCTGGTGCAGGCGAATTGTGGTTTGCGCAAGCAACTCACCATTGCCGGCGTGCCCGTGGGCCGGGAAATCACCGTGCCGCCGGTTTGGAGTCAGGACACCGGCAGTATCATTATCGTGGTAGCGACGGACGCGCCATTGCTGCCGCACCAACTCAAGCGTGTCGCCCGTCGCGCCAGCCTCGGGTTGGCCCGGACCGGCAGCATCTCGGGCAACGGCTCGGGCGACATTTTTCTGGCGTTCTCGACGGCGAATTTCGGGGCCGCGCTCCCGGACGGCGTGGTCAAGTTGGACATGCTTCCCAACGACCGCATCAACGGGGTGTTCGAGGCCGCGGTGCAAGCGACGGAGGAAGCCATCGTCAATGCGATGGTGGCGGCGGAGCCGATGACCGGACGCGACGACCACCACGTCCCCGCGTTGCCGCACGATGAATTGCGGCAGGTCCTGGAAAAGTATCGGCGTCTCGGGAAGTGAGCTTTCACGCTTCTGCCATCACCGTGTCTCGCCTGCGTTTTCCTCATCCCCTGGTCCTCCTGTTTGCCGGGATTTTGCTGGCCGCCGGTCTGACCTGGGTCGTCCCGGCGGGCAAATACGACCGGCGTGACGATCCGGTCACCAAGCAGACCGTAGTGATCGACAAGACGTACCATGCGGTCGAGCGGCAACCGGTCGGCCCGTTCGGCGCGATGGTGGCCATCCCCAAGGGCCTGATCAAGGCGGCGGACGTGGTGTTCTTCGTGTTCCTGGTCGGCGGGGCGTTCACGGTCGTGGACAAGACCGGAGCGTTGCGACAGGCCGTCGATTGGCTGGCCACCCGATTGCAGCACCGGCGCGGGCTGGTGATTCCGGTGGTGTGCGTCGTGTTCGCAGCGGGCGGCGCGCTGGAAAATTTGCAGGAAGAGATCATTGCGATGGTGCCCGTCCTACTGCTGCTTTGCCGCCGCATGGACTTCGAACCGCTGACGGCGGTCGCCATGAGCATCGGTGCCGCCTCGGTGGGCTCAGCCTTCAGCCCGGTAAACCCTTTCCAGGCCGTACTGGCGCAAAAGTTGGCGGAGCTGCCCCGGCTGTCCGGCGTCGGGTTTCGCGTCGCTTTCCTGCTGGTAGCGGTCGCTTTCTGGATTTGGGCGACGGTGCGTCATGCCCGTCGCACGGGCGGATCGACCCAAAAGGCAGATGCCCCCCCGCCGGTGGATTCCCCGCACCTGTCACCACCGCCGGTTCCCCTCGAAAACGGGCGCACGACGGCCATTCTCGCGTTGGTCGCGGTGGCCTTCGCGGCATTTATTTCCGGCGTGTTGTGGATGGGGTGGGGCTTCGAGGAAATGTCGGCGGCCTTTTTCGTGATGGGCGTAGCCTCGGGTCTGATTGGCCGCCTGGGGGCAAGTGGCACGGCGGAAGCGTTCGTCGAGGGGTTTCGCTCGATGGCATTTGCGGCGATTCTGATCGGCTTCGCGCGAGCGATCTTTGTCGTGTTGGACGACGGGCGGGTGGTGGATACGCTTGTCTCCGCCCTTTTCGCGCCCCTGGGCCACCTGCCCGTGGCGGCGTCCGCGGTGGGGATGATGGGTGTCCAGACGATCCTGCACCTACCCATTCCCAGCGTCGTCGGTCAGGCGGTGCTGACGCTTCCGGTGCTGGTACCCCTGGCGGATCTCCTCGGTTTATCGCGGCAGGTCGTCGTGCTTGCCTACCAATATGGGGCGGGCCTGTGTGAACTGCTGATTCCCACGAACGGCGCGCTGATGGCCATTCTGGGCGCGTCCCGCGTGCGGTACGAAGACTGGCTTCGGTTCGTCTGGCCGCTCTATCTCGCGCTGGCGGGGCTGGGGCTGTTCGCCATCCTACTTGCCGTCGCGATTGGCCTGCGATGAGACATTCACGCTGGGACCACGGTTGGAGGTGACCTACCTCTCCGGAAATGCCGCCAGGGCCGCTTGCACGGTTTCGGGACGATCCTGTGGTTCGCGGCTCAACAATCGCATCACCCACGCGCAGATTTCGGCTGGAAGGTCATGGCGGATCTCTTGGAGCGGTGCCGGAAGTCCTCCGAGGTGGCTGGAGATAATCTCTTCCGTAGTCCCGCCGCGAAACGGATCGTGTCCGGTCAGCGCGTAATAAAAGATGCAGCCCAGCGCGTACAGTTCGCCGCGTTGGGTGAGGGGCTGATGCTCGAACCGCTCCGGCGCCATGAACTCGACCGTGCCCAGAACCGTGCGGGAAGGGGCGGCGATCATGGCGGTGGTCACGGGCACGTCTAGGTCTGGCGAGAACCGGGCGATGCCGAAATCCAGGATTTTGACCTGAAGCTCATGCGTGGGCCCGTACTTCAACATAATGTTGGCCGGTTTGAGGTCACGGTGGAGCAAACCCGCTTTGTGCGCGGCCGCCAGGCCTTCCAGAGTCTGCCGGGCCAGCACGCGGAAATCTTCCAGCGGAAACGCGCCGCGCTCGACGACGGCATCCAGCGTTTCGCCGCGCACGAGTTCCATGATCAGGAACGGGCCGAAGGCGTCCGAGCCGAAGTCATACACGGTGACGACGTTGGGATGCTGCACCGCCGCGAGGTGGATGGCCTCGCGCCACGCGCGCTCGTGGGTGCTGCCGTCCGCCGTCGCGCCGTCGGAATCCGAAAGACGCTTGAGCGCCACGTGCCGTTGCAGGCGCTGATCGAAAGCGAGAAACACCTCTCCCAGCCCGCCCTGTCCCAGGCTGCGTTCGACGCGGTATCGGACCGGGGAACTGGATGGCAGTTGCATGGGACGAATTCAAAAACGCGACGAGCGGCGGAGCCGGAGGAGGCGTCGGGTGCATTCCTCTATGAGCAAAACCTGTGCTTGCACGCGCCGCTTCAGGTCGAACTCGCTGGGTGTTTCAAAAGTGAAAACATGCGGACAATGCGCGCGGTAGAGATGAAGCGCCTCGGGATGTTCCGGGATGGGCCGGACCGCACCCTGACGCAGGTAGAGCCCCGCCTCGAACCGGCGCTTGTCGATGCGGCGGCGTCCGTCGATGGGCAGCGCGGCGCGGCATCTGGCCAGCAATTGATGCCCCCAACTCGTTCGCTCCGCGTTCAATTCGTAGAGATAGTTGCCCTGGGCGTCGTAGTCCTCGTGCAGATGCAAAGCGAGGTCGAAGCACCGTCCCACCAGCAGGTCCTGCAACTCACCGACCGGCGAAATGTCGCGGCGGTTGAAAATCCGGTTGAGATCATTTCCCGCCTCGTCGGTGCGACGATTATGAATCAATCCCCACGGATTGAGGCAGGGCAACAGCAAGATCGGCAGCGGCGGCAGGCGGCGCATTAGCCGCGGTAAATGCCGTGCTGCCCAACGCAGCAAGCCCTCGCAACCGGCGGGCTCGTCCCCGTGAATCCCCGCCGAAATGTAGAGACCACCCGCAAAGCCGTTCCGGGTGCGGAGGCAATACACCGGATAGCCGCCGCTCTGCGCGAACGCTTCCAGCCGCAGGCCGGCAGCCCGGGCCACCCCCCGCCAGCGGGCGATCAAATGCCGGTAGTCATGCGCCCGCTGACTTTCCAACTTGAGTGTCTCCATCGTGGCAAAGCGCTGTGGCCGTCAGCGCGCCGCCTGCAAGCGTTCCAACAGCTTGCCGTGGATGCCGTCAAATCCGCCGTTGCTGAACACCACGATCATGTCCCCGGGGTTCGCCAGCGACCTGGCGCGGTCGATGATGGCGTCTGTCCCGTCTTCGTAGAACGCGAGTTTGCCGGCGGCCTGGATGGCTGCCACCACCTTCTCGGGGTGCAGCCGCTCGGCTTCGGGGATTTGCTCCAGCTTGGCCACGCGGGCCATCACCACGCCATCCGCGTGCTCGAACGCCCCGGCCAGTTGATCCTGAAACACCGCCCGCCGGGTGGAGTTGGAACGCGGCTCGAACAACGCCCAGATTTTGCCCTGCGACCCGTGCTGCTGGCGCAGACCCCGCAGGGTCTCGTGGATCGCGGTCGGATGATGGCCGAAGTCGTCCACGATCTTGATCCCGTTCACCTCGCCGCGCAGTTCCTGTCGGCGGCGGACGCCCATGAAACTTTCCAGTCCCGCGCGGACGGCATCCGCTGAGACGCCGTAAAAACGCGCCGCCGCGACGGCCATCGCCGCGTTGCGCACGTTGAACTCGCCTACCAGCGGCACCGTGTACCCTTCTCCGCCGAAACGGAAGTGCGACTGCGCGCCGTCGTAGCGTACGTCCTCGATCCGGCCCTCGCCGGACACCGCCGCACCGCCCAACCCCACCGCCACCGCCCGGGCGAACGCGTTGGAAACCACATCGACGCAATGCGCTTCGTCGGCGTTGAAAAGAATCAGCCCGTTCCCCGGCACGATGTTCACCAACCGCCGGAAGCTCAGCTTGATCTCGTCCACATTCTTGTAGATGTCGGCGTGGTCGAACTCGATGTTGTTGATGATCAACAACTCGGGCAGGTAATGGACGAATTTGCTGCGTTTGTCGAAAAACGCGGTGTCGTACTCGTCGCCCTCGATGACGTAATGCGCGGCGTCGTTGAGGCGCGCCCCTTGCGGCAGGTTCTTCGGCAATCCGCCGATCATGTAACCCGGCGCGAGCCCGGCGGATTCCAGCACCCAGGCCAACAGGCTCGTCGTCGTTGTCTTGCCGTGGGTGCCGCTGACGACCAGATTGTGTTTACCGTGCAGGAAAAACTCCTTGAGCACTTCGGGCAGCGACGTGTAGAGCAGCTTCCGGTTGAGCACTTCCTCCACCTCCGGGTTGCCCCGGCGGATGGCGTTGCCGACCACGATCAACTCCGCGTCGGCGGGCAGATTTTCCGGTTTGTACCCTTTGTTGAGCCCGATGCCCTTCTCCTCCAGGAACGTGGACATCGGCGGATAGATGTCCTCGTCGGAGCCGGTGACCGTGTACCCCTGGTCGCGCAGCGCGGCGGCGACCGCGCCCATCGCCGTGCCGCAGATACCGAGAAAATGGAGGTGCTTGAGATTGGTGAGCATGAAAGCGCCCACCTCTTAACGGAGAGGGGCGGGAATGTCAAAAGGGGGCCTTCCAACCGTCGCATCACAAAGCGCACTGCCGGGCAACCGCCATCACCCGGGCAGCGTCACGCGCTCGTAGATTTCCGCCAGCCCGATCTCGCACCCCACGCTGTCGAGCCGCAGGATTCCGTCGGGCGTGCCGAGATCATCCAAAACCCAGACGCCGTCTTCCCGCAGCCGGTGGTGCTCCACGCGCATCCGGTCGGTGGACACCAGCACGTAGTCGCTCAGCGTTTCCAGCCGCCGGTAGCGCGCGAACTTGATGCCCCGGTCAAATGACTCCGTGCTCGGCGATAGCACCTCGAAAATTACCCGTGGGTTCAGCAGACTGGGCGGATTCACACCCACGTCCGAGAATTTCGGCTCGCCGCACAACGCCGTCACGTCGGGATACGTGTACATGTCGTCGGCTGCCCGCACGCGCATGTCCGAGGAAAACACGTCGCAAGACCGTCCCCGGAACCGAAGACCCAACGCAACGATGAGGTTCGTCGCCAGTTTGTCGTGCGCGGGCTGGACACCCGCCATCGCAAAGATTTCCCCGGCGAAGTATTGGCTCTTGTATTCCGCTTTGTATTCCAGTTCCAGATACTCGTCCGGCGTGAAGAAGCGTTTGGGCAGGGCACTCATGGCATCGTCATTTAACGCCCCGGCGGCTCGCTTGGCAACCTCCCTGCGCCTTCAGTCTTCACCCTCTTCACTCATGCCACTTCCAGTTCTTCCTGCGGATGCCGGGAATCTCCTCGGCGTGTTACCCGTGCCCCGGCGCGCGGACGGTCCCGAGGTCCAGCGCCGCCTGCCGTCGCGCCTTGATGCGCGTGGCGATCTCGCTGACCATCTCGTCGAGCAGCAGCCGCAGGTGGCTCCCGGCGCGGAAGTCCGCCGGGGCGATGTGGCGCACGCGGTCGGTGTGCGCGCAAAGCTGGTAACACTTGCGAAAAGCCGCGCGCGTCGGGTCGTCGGGGTTGTACACCGCGATGGCCTGGCCGCCCTGCTTGCGGATGACGTTGAAACACGGGATGTCCGTCGGGCCGTCGCCGACGTAGACCATGTTCTCGAAGGGCACCGGGCGCAGGTCGTCGTCCATGTGGTCGTTCACGTCGGTGGCGAGATCAAGGAGGCCCTTGTTCACGCGGAAGAGGAACTGCGTCTTCTGCGTGTGGCTGATCACGCGCTTGGGGAACGAGATGCGCCCGTCCGAATCCTCCGCGTACTCGCAGCCGAACACCGCGCGGACGTGTTTGCGCAAACTGCTGCCGTCGATGACCGCCTTCAGGCCGCTGGAGATGATGTAGTATTCGACGTGGATGCCGAGGGCATCGTCCTCGGGCGTGAGCAGGCCCTTGGCGAATTCCTCGAACATCTCCGGCAGGCCGGGGTAGTAGGAAAGTTTCGCGCCGAGTTCTTTCAGTTGCGCGTTGGACGGGCGGTCGAAGTCGAGCGTGTCCAGCAGGACCTTCATGTAGGCCAGTTCGCTATCGTAGCCCTGTTCACGCACCAACACGCCGCAACGCTTCCAGAATTTCCCGGAGTCGATCCCGAACGCGGGAAAGAGCGCCTCGTCCTGCATGTAGTTGGGCGTGAGCGTCTGATCGTAGTCGAAGATCAGCGCGATGGTCGTTTGCGAAGTAGGCATTGAGGAAAAGAAAGATTCAAGCACCAGGGTCCCAGGAAGATGCAAGGTCCAAGGTTGAGATGCGCGGTGTTTATGGAGGGGCGGGCACGAAGTCTCCGAGCATCGCTTCGACCGTGGGAAAACGGAACTCGTAACCGAGGCGCAGAGCGTGGGCGGGGACGGCGCGCTGGCTGTCGAGCAGGAGCGTCGAAAGTTCCCCCAGCAGGCCGCGCAACGCGAAGACCGGCGCGGGCAGGATGGCCGGGCGGTGGAGAACCTTGGCCACGGCGCGGGTAAAGTCGGCGTTGCGGACCGGGTTCGGGCAGACCGCGTTGAAGATGCCGCGCACGGTGGCGTTTCCCTGGTCGTCCTCATGCTCCAGTACAAAAATGATCAGCCGCATCACATCGTCCACGTGGATCGGGCTCATCCATTGACGGCCCGTCCCGAGCTTGCCACCCAGACCGAGGCCGAACGCGCGGCGCAGGAGCGGGAACGCGCCGCCGTCCGCCCCGAGGACGAAGCCGATGCGCAGCCGCACGACCCGCACGCCGGAGCGCGCCGTGTCCAGCGCGGCGGCTTCCCAGGCGTGGGCCACGCCGGGGAGAAAGCCGTCGCCGGGCGGTTTATTTTCGTCCAGGGTTTCGTCGCCCCGGTCGCCGTAGAAGCCGACGCCGGACGCGCTGATGAGCAGGCGCGGACCGTCGGCGTCGCGGCACATCGTTTCCGAAAGGCGGGTGGTCAGCGAAACGCGACTCTCCAGGATGCGCCGGCGGCGGGAAGCGGTCCAGAGACCCAGGAGACTCTCGCCCGCGAAATTTACCACCGCATCCAGGTCGGAGAGATCCAGTTGCTTGCCCGGCGCGGACGAGCGGGTTTCCACGCAACCGGCCACGGCGCGGGCGGCGGTGCGCGAGAAGGCCACGGCGTCGTGTCCGCGCCCCTGCAGCGCCTTGACCAGGTGTTGGCCGAGGAACCCGCTCGCACCGGTGATGCCTACTTTCATGGACGGCAACGTAACGCGGAGAGCGGGGCGGGTGAAGGGGGAAGTTTCAAGCGGCCAAACCTCCGCGCATCAGGGCGTTCCGGGGCGAGACTGACCCGCTTACTTTCGAGCCGGGCCGCGAAAGGCAACCTCACAAAACCGGCGGGACGGCGTTGGGCGAATCATTCCGGCTCGTCGCCTGCAAAAAAATCGTTGCTCTCGCGGGGCGCCAATCCTTTCATTACGCCTGTCCGATGCTCAGCACGCTTCTGCCGAATCCCGCGCCGCGCGCGCCCGCGGCGCCCGCCCCGATCCGAATCCGGCTCGCGGCGGCGCTGCCGTTAGTGCTCATCGCGTTGCTGTACCTCGGGACGAGCATCGGACCGGCGGTGTACGACCAGAACGAGGCCCAATACGCGGGGGCGGTGCGCGAGATGCTCAACCGTCCGGCGGATTACGTCGCGTCCGCCCGGGCGCAGCCGGAACGCGGCCAGTGGTACGTGCCGACCAACGACGGCATCCCGCGCCTGCAAAAGCCGCCGCTGGTGTACTGGCTGTTGATGGGGTCGATGCGGGTCTTCGGGGTCAACGAATTTGCCGCGCGGCTGCCGAACGCCGGGTTCTCGCTGCTGTGGTTCTGGGCGACGTTTCTGCTCGGCAGGCGGCTGGCCGGGCCGCGCTACGGCTTGGCGGCGGCCATGATTCTGGGCACGATGGCGGGCACATTCATCTTTGGCCATCTGATCGCGCCGGAGCCTTTCCTGTGCGCTTTTCTGACGCTCACGTTCTGGTGTTTCGTGGGCGCGTGTCAGGAACCGGCGCGCGCCGGACTTTGGATGTTCGGGGCGTGGATTTTGATGGGTCTGGGAGTGGCCAGCAAGGGACTGCACGGCGCTTTGTACCCGCTGGCGGTCGCGGGCCTGCTGGCGTGGCGGCACCCGGCGACGCGCCCCGTCTGGCGCAAGCTGCTGCAACCGGCGGGGCCGCTCGGCGTGCTCGCGCTGCTGGTGCCGTGGTACGCCGCCGTCGAAATGAAGTACCCGGGCTTCCTGCGGGATCAGTTTATCAACGAGCAGTTGGGGCACGTCTTCAATCGGCGCTTTCCGCCGGACAACAACCGCGTGCCGCTGCTGGTGTTCGCGTTGGAACATCTCGTCTTCTTCCTGCCGTGGACCTTTTTCGTCCCGGCGGCGTGGCGCCTGCGCGGTTCGACGGCGGGCGCGCGCGATTTTCCGGGCCGCGATCTGCTGCGTTGCTGGTTCGGCGTGACGGCGGTGACGCTGCTGTTGTCGTCGTTGCAGGATTACTACCTGATGCCCGCGTGGGCCCCGGTGGCGTTGTGGCTGGCGCGACCGTGGTCGGACGCCGCCGATCCGCAGGGCCGGGGGCTGCCGGGGTGGATGCGCGCGGGTCCGGGTTGGGCGCTGGCGGGTGTGGGCCTGCTGATCCTGCTGGCGGGGGTTTCTCTGACCGCGCAGGGCGTCGGCGACGCCGGGGCAGTCGCGGCTGCCTCGGGCGACCGCAATACCCTGCTGGCGACGTTGACCGGATTCTCCGCGTCGGCGTGGCACCGGCTGCTGCCCTTGATCTGGACGGCGGGGACGGCCTTCCTGGCCGGAGGAGCGGCGGCAAGGTGGCTGGCGGCAAGCGGGCGTTGGCGGGCCGTGTTGAACGTGACAGCGGTCTCGATGGTGATCGTGCTGCTCGTGGCGGCGCGGGGCTTGTGCGTGCTGGAAGACTACTTTTCGCTGAAGGCGGTGGCGCGGACGATTAACCGCGAGGCGGACCCGGCGGCGATGGTGGTGTGCGCGGGGGAACCGGTCGATAATCCCAGTTTGTTGTTCTACCTGAACCGCGAGATTTACTGGTTGCGGGCGCAGGTTTCGCCGGAATTTGCAACGCGCGAGTTGCACATCGGCGACGGGCTTTTGCTGACGGACGAGGAGTTCGCGCAGCGGTGGAAATCGGCCCGGACGGTATTCCTGATCTGCGAGGCCGAGGAGGTCGGGCCATGGCGCGATAAGTTGGGTTTGTCGGCGGCCCAGAGCCGGGCGTTGAGCCGGAGCGGCACGCGGGTCCTGCTGGTGAATCACGGTCGGCAGTGAGGCGGCGGCAGTCCGTTGGAGGGTCCGCGGCCCGCGGGCCGAGCATTGTCCTGATCTGGCGCGGGCGTGCTGCTCCGGCAACGGGGCGCGTTGCCCTTGCGATTTGCTATTTCCCCGGGGGCGGGGTCGGCGTCGGCTTGGCGGGCGAGGCGTGGCTGCCGGTGCGGTTGATGATGACCCGCGCGCCGTGATAGGCACCAAAGAAGTCCGGCGCGGTGGTCTTGAAGCGCGTCAGCAGCTTGTCGATCTCGTTGCGATAGATGCCGCGCACGAACGCGATGGCCTCGGGCAGCGCCATCGTCGCCACCTTGCGCTCGACCGTGGCGTCGCGCGGGGCGGTTTTATGACCGTCAAAGGTCGAAATGGCGGTGCCGAGGGCGGACAACTCGCGGGAGATGATGCCGTAATCCGAGGCCAGCACGGCGGCGTTCGCCGTGGCCGCAGCAGCGATGCGGCGGGTGGTGGAAAGCAGTTCGCTGTCGGCCAGGCGGTCGAGGCCGGATTTGGTCACGTCCACCTGGGCAGCGAGGTCGAAATTGGAGGTCTTGGCGGCGAGGGCGGCGAGTTGATCGGCGATGACGAGCGCCTGGTGTTCGAGGTCGGCGCGGACGGCGGCCTTGGTGCGGGTGTCGCCGGTGGGAGCCTGTTCGTCCTGGCGCTCGCGGATGATGGCGGTGCCCGCCTTGGCGCGGTTGACGGCGTCCGCGAAGGCGGGGATGCCGCTCCAGAGGGTGGAGTTCTGGTCCAGGATGTCGTTGGTGGCCTCGAACATGGTG